>DFBK01000037.1 GCA_002366595.1 Anaerolineales bacterium UBA3082
GCACTTAAATCCCCCACCACCTCGCCGGTGAACTCCTCTGGCACGATCACCTCTAGTTTCATGATCGGCTCCAAAAGCACGGGGCCGGCCTCTTGTAAGCCGTTCTTCAAAGCCATAGAAGCGGCTATCTTGAAAGCCAACTCGCTGGAGTCCACCTCGTGATAGGAGCCATCCACCAAGGCCACCCTCAAATCCACTACCGGATATCCAGCCAAGTCCCCGCTCTCCATCGCCCCCCGGACACCTTTCTCTACGGCTGGGATGAACTCCTTGGGGATGACGCCTCCCTTCGTCCGATCCTCGAACTTGAACCCCTCGCCACGGCCCAAGGGCTCGATCTCCAGCCAGACGTGACCATACTGGCCTCGCCCACCGGTTTGACGGATGAACCGCCCTTCAACTCGCGCGGGACGGGTGATCGTCTCCCGGTAGGAGACTTGAGGCTTCCCCACCTTGGCCCAGACCCTGAACTCCCTGAGCATTCGATCCACTAAGACTTCCAAGTGCAACTCCCCCATGCCGGAGATGATGGTCTGGCCGGTGTCCTCATCGATGCGCACTTGAAAAGTGGGGTCTTCCTCCTCCAGCCGTGCCAAAGCCGCGCTCATCTTCTCCTGATCGGCCTCGGTACGAGGCTCGATGGCCACCGAGATGACCGGCTCTGGGAATCCGATCGACTCCAGCACGATGGGGTGCTTGGGGTCACAGAGGGTATCCCCGGTGAAAGTTCTCTTCAAGCCCGCCACAGCGACTATGTCGCCTGCATAGGCCATATCGACCTCTTCCCTATGGTTGGCGTGCATACGCAAAAGCCGCCCCACCCGCTCTTTGGTCCCCTTGCTAGAGTTAAGGACAGAGGAACCTACTTTCAGAGATCCAGAATAGACCCTGAGATAGACCAACCGCCCCACATAAGGGTCGGAAACTATCTTGAAGGCCAGAGCGGCGAAGGGTTCTTTCGCCTCGGCGGAACGGACTTCCTCCTTTTCCGTTTTAGGGTTGATCCCCGTGATAGGGGGGATATCCAAAGGAGAAGAGAGGTAATAGATTACCGCGTCCAAGAGAGGTTGAACCCCCTTATTCCGCAAGGCCGCGCCACAAAGGACAGGAACCAACTTCCCCTCTAACGTCGCCCGCCGCAAAGCGGCTCTCAGTTCAGAGGGCTCTATCGGCTCCCCCTCTAGAAACTTAAGGGTCAGCCCTTCATCGCTCTCTGCTACACTCTCCACCAGAATCTCTCGATGTCTGGCTACTTCCTCACGCAGATGGGGTGGAACCTCCCTCACTTCCTGCTGCACGCCCAATTCGTCGGCATAGAGGAGCGCCTTCTGGGAGATGAGATCCACCACCCCCGCAAACTCACTCTCCACTCCGATAGGCACCTGCAGGGCCACAGGGTTGGCTCCTAACCGGTCGGCGATCATGTCGATAGTATGCCAAAGATCGGCCCCCGGTCGATCCATCTTGTTGACAAAACAGATGCGAGGCACATGGTACCGGTCGGCTTGACGCCATACTGTCTCCGACTGAGGCTCCACCCCGGCCACCCCATCGAAGACCACAACCCCCCCATCCAAGACCCGAAGGGACCGCTGGACCTCTACCGTGAAGTCGATATGACCCGGCGTGTCGATGATATTGATCCGGTGATCCCGCCAATAGCAGGTCGTAGCCGCAGCCTTGATGGTGATCCCCCTCTCCCTCTCCTGCTCCATCCAATCCATGGTCGCCGCCCCCTCATGGACTTCCCCCATGCGATGGATCTTCCGGGTATAGAAGAGGATCCGCTCCGTGACGGTGGTCTTCCCGGCGTCTATATGGGCTATTATCCCGATATTTCGGGTTCTTTCCAAAGGAAAAGGCTCAGACATCTCTTCTTCAGCAGATCGCCTATCCTACAAGTTGGAGGGATAGGCGATATCCTATATACCTACAACTACCAACGATAATGGGCGAACGCCTTGTTGGCCTCGGCCATGCGGTGGGTATCCTCTTTCTTCTTGACCGCAGCCCCTCTATTCTGAGAGGCGTCCCACAGTTCATGAGCCAGTTTTTCGGCCATGGTCTTGCCAGGACGAGCCTGCGTGGCCTTTACCAACCACCGAATGGCCAGAGACTGACGTCGGTCTCCCCGGATCTCTATAGGTATCTGGTAGGTGGCCCCCCCAACCCGCCGGGGCCGGACCTCCAAGACCGGGGTAACATTTCTTATAGCCTGGTTGAAGACCTCCAAGGGGTTACGGTGGAACCTATCCTCAATGATATCGAACGCTTGGTAGACGATCCGCCTGGACAGGCTCTTTTTCCCCCGTTGCATAACTCGATTGATGAAACGAGCCACCAGTTCGCTATTATACTTCGGATCCGGCTCCACCTCCCTTCGAGGCGGCCGATAGCGCCTTGGCATCTTAACCCTCCCAGCACTTAAGAAGACTAGCCATCCTAGTCTTCTCCACTAAGCAAACCACAAACACCCCTTCTAGCTCAAGCCACCTACTAGAGAGCGGTCTTCTTGGGCCGCTTCGTGCCATACTTAGAGCGGCCCTTCTGACGTCCCTCTACGCCTCCAGAATCGAGGGCCCCACGGATGATATGATAGCGGACGCCAGGTAAGTCCTTCACTCGACCCCCACGCACCAAAACCACCGAGTGTTCCTGGAGCCCATGGCCTTCACCAGGGATATAAGCCGTCACCTCGATCCCGTTGGTGAGCCGCACCCGGGCCACTTTTCTCAGGGCTGAATTGGGCTTCTTGGGGGTGAGGGTCCGCACCAGGGTGCAAACCCCCCTCTTCTGAGGAGCGCCTCTCCCCTTGACCGTCTTCTGTTTAAGGACATTATGCCTGAAGCGTAAAGCCGGGGCCTTACTCCTCTTCGCTGGCTTCTTGCGCCCCTTTTTCACCAACTGATTAATGGTGGGCAAATATATCGCTCCCTTCTCATAGATTTACAAATAATTAATTTAACCCCCATTGATCCTAAAAGTCAAACTAACTCTCTAGGCCCAAGAAACCTAGCCCCAAACGACGGTACCTCTCCGGCCTCTCCTCCTTCCCGAATTGCATCCGATTCCCTTCCTCATCGATCACCTCAACAGCGAGCCCTAAACTCTGCAGCTCTTTCACCAGAACTCGAAACGATTCTGGGACCCCTGGCTTGTCAATCGCTTCTCCTTTGACGATCGATTCATAGGTCTTTACTCGACCGATCACATCATCGGACTTGACGGTAAGCATCTCCTGTAAGGTGTGAGCCGCGCCGTAAGCCTCCAAGGCCCAGACCTCCATCTCACCGAACCGCTGTCCTCCGAACTGAGCCTTGCCACCCAGAGGCTGTTGAGTTACCAGGGAATAGGGGCCGGTGGAACGGGCATGGACCTTATCCTCCACCAGATGGGCCAGTTTCATCATGTTGATCACCCCTACCGTCACCGGATGATCGAAGGGCTCACCGGTGTGACCATCGAAAAGGATCATCTTGCCCGAGGTGGGCAGCGGCCAACCGGTCTCTTCGCTCACCTCCTCTGCTCGCCTCTCCAGTTCCTGGCCCTCCAACTCATCGGCGGGGTAGCCACGATGCCTCAACCAGAACCGGAGGCAGACCTCACGAGCGAGCCTATCGGCCGTCTGCCGGGCCTTCAAGGGACGGGGATCGTTCTCAAAGACCAAGATCTCCTCAGGGTTATAGCCATCTTCCTTCAACCACTGGCGGAGCACGCTACGTCGGGCGTAGATATGGTCAGTAGCCAGCGCTTCCTGGTCGTACTCTCCCTTCTCCAGCCAATGGGCGATATATAACCGGCGCGCCTCCTCGTCGCCCTCGAGTTCCTCCGGGTCATACCCCTGCTCTCGCAGCCAGGCCCAAGCCCTCTCGGCTATCTCCTTCCAGGCTAGTTGCATCAACCAAGCCCGCGCCAACTCAGCGGCTATCTCCCCCTCATCGGCCCCATCGAAGACGGGTGAGATGACCCTGAAGCCAAGATGGTCCGCGGCCCAGCCCAGATGGGTCTCGAAGACCTGCCCTATATTCATTCGCCCCGGAACCCCAAGGGGGTTAAGGATCAGTTCCACTGGGGTGCCATCGGCCAAAAACGGCATATCTTCCATAGGCACCACCTTAGAGATAACACCCTTATTACCATGGCGGCCCGCCATCTTATCCCCCTCGGTGATCTTCCTTCGTTGAGCGATGGAAACCCGCACCATCCGCTCTACCCCGGCCCGGAGGTCGTGGCCCTCTTCCCTAGTGAAGTCCCTCACGTCCACTACCCTCCCTTTCTCACCGTGAGGTAACCGGAGGGATGAGTCCTTCACTTCCCGAGCTTTCTCCCCGAAGATGGCGCGAAGGAGCTTCTCTTCCGGAGTGAGGTCTGTCTCACCCTTGGGAGTGATCTTTCCTACCAGGATATCCCCAGGTCCCACCTCGGCACCGATACGGATTATCCCTCTCTCGTCGAGATCCTTCAAAGCCTCCTCGCCCACGTTAGGGATATCACGAGTGATCTCCTCCGGCCCTAGCTTGGTATCCCGGGCCTCTATCTCGTGCTTCTCCATATGGATGGAGGAGTATTTATCCTCCCGGACCAGACTCTCACTGATGAGGACCGCGTCCTCGTAGTTGCCTCCCTCCCAAGAGAGGAAAGCCACTATCACATTCTGACCCAGGGCCAACTCTCCCCTATCGGTGGAGGAAGAATCAGCGATCACCTGCCCTGCTCGCACTCGATCTCCCTTCCCCACGATGGGACGCTGGTCGATGCAGGTCCCCTGGTTAGAACGGCGGAAACGTCTGAGGGGGTAGACCTTCTCCCCATCAGCCCCTTTGACCATGATTCGCTCTGAGGTTACGCTTATTACCTCCCCATCTTCTTCGGCCACCAGCACCTGACCGGAATCGAGAGCCGCCTGGCACTCCATCCCTGTGCCCACCAGGGGAGCCTCAGGGCGCAGAAGGGGCACCGCCTGGCGCTGCATATTGGAGCCCATCAACGCTCGGTTCGCATCGTCATGCTCCAAGAAGGGGATGAGGGCCGCGGAGACACTGACGATCTGCTTGGGCGAGACATCCATCAGGTCCACTTCATCAACAGGAGCCAAGAGGAACTCCTGTCCCCGCCGCACCGACACCCGATCTTCGGTGAACTGCCCTTCCTCATCTAGGAGAGCGTTGGCCTGGGCGATGGTGTACTCTTCCTCCTCAAAGGCGGAGAGGTAGACTACCTCCTCCGTGGCCAACGGATTGATCTTCACCTCTTCTAATGGTAAAGCCGCTATCTTCTTAGCCAACTCGGGAGAGATCCTGGTGTCCGCCTCGGCTACTACCTGGCCAGATGAGGGGTCGACTACCTCGGATCGCAGGCGCTTCCCCGCAAGCAGAGAGGGCTCATTGGGCAGACTCTTTGTCACCCGCCGGTAAGGGGTCTCGAGGAAACCGTAATCGTTCACCTGAGCGTAAGTGGCTAAAGAACCTATGAGGCCGATATTCGGTCCCTCAGGAGTCTCGATGGGACAGATACGGCCATAATGGGTATTGTGCACATCTCGTACATCGAAGCCAGCCCGCTCACGACGCAGCCCTCCGGGGCCAAGGGCCGAAAGCCTCCGCTTATGGGTCAGCTCGGCCAGAGGGTTGGTCTGGTCCATGAACTGAGAGAGCTGGCTACCCCCGAAGAACTCTCTAGTAGCCGCCACTATAGGACGGATGTTGATGAGACCAAGGGGGTTGATCTGGGAAGGATCACGGGTGCTCATCCGCTCGCGCACCACTCGCTCCATCCGTAGGAGCCCGATCCGCAACTGGTTTTGGATTAGTTCCCCTGCCGTCTTCACCCGCCGGTTGCCTAGATTATCTATGTCATCGGGATCCTCCACCCCGTTATTCACCAGGATCATATGCTCCACCAGCCTCACCAGATCCATCTTGCTGAGGACGCGGTAGTCGAGGGGGAGGGAAAGACCCAAACTAGCGTTGAGTTTATACCGCCCTACCTTTGCCAAGTCGTACCGGCGAGGGTTAAAGAGCAAGGAGGCAAGATAGCCCCGAGCATTCTCTAGAGTGGCGGGGTCGCCAGGGCGCATCTTGCGGAAGAATTCTAGAAGACCCTCCTCTGAATTTCGACTCGAATCCCGCTCCAAGGTGGCCTCGATATAGCGATGGTCGGGCATACTGTCACTCCGCTCAAGGAGACGAAGGAGTTCCTCATCGGTGCCCTCACCCAAAAGATCTGGATGAGGATCCTCCTCTATCTCCACGGCCCCCAGGGCTCTCAAAAGCACCGTCACCGGAATCTTGCGCTTACGATCCACCTTGACGGAAATAACGTCCTTCTTGCTGGTCTCAAACTCCAGCCAGGCTCCCCGGTTGGGTATCAACTTGGCTACGCAGAGTTGCCGACCGGTGGTGAGATCCTCCTCCACATCAAAGAAGACACCCGAAGAACGGATCAATTGGCTGACCACCACCCTCTCGGCCCCATTGACCACAAAGGTTCCGTTGTCGGTCATGAGAGGAAGGTCACCCAAATAGACATCCTGTTCCAGTTTTTCCCCTGTCTCCCTGTTATCCAGACGAGCACGGATATAAAGCGGCGCTGCGTAGGTCATATCCATAGACCGACAGGTATCTTCGCTGTACTTCGGCTCCTTAAACCAGTAGTCGATGAGTTCGAGACACATCTTCTTATTGAAACTCTCGATGGGAAAGATCTCGTCAAAGAGTTCCCGTAGTCCCTCCTCCTGGAACCGTTTAAAGGAGTGGAGTTGAACCTCGATGAGAGAAGGGATGGGATGAACGTCGGTTATACGGGCATAGGACTTCCGTCTGTCGGAGGGACGGAGGAGGGAAGGGATCTTCAGGGTGTCAAGGTCAAAGAGCGTAGCCTGAACATCGGACACCGAACGTTCCCCTGCCCTGGCCCCAACGGCCGCAGCCTTCACCGGCCTAGCCATCAACTCCCCCTTTCTCATTTTTAGCACCGAAGACGGGCCCTTACTGCCGGTCGAAAATAATATGACAAAAGATAATTATACCATATAAATTCTAATCCGTCAAACACGCGTAGTACTTGGGTTGTGTTCACCAAGTGGTTCCTGGGGTTCTTATCCCGGGACACGCGATATCCCAGGGAGGCTCACCTCCCCATTACTCAGGGACTAATTATCGCTCCCTTCGCTTGTTTTGACAATATGTTCCGGGGCTCAACAATACAGAAGCAGGTCCGAAGGGGTTGCCTCTGCTCCACCTTAGGCTGCCCTCCTCTGCCACCACCCCTCCCAATCTCCCGGGAGCTGCTTCTTCACCCTGAGTTTCAGGAGGTTATTGGCCCCCTCCCGACTCCAACTCATCCCCCTCTTCTTGAACCTCCTCCCGATCATCAGCTCGATGTTCTTCTCCATCGCTCCACTCCCCACCACCAGCACTTCTTGGGCCTTCACCTTCCCCTTCAAACTCCAAGAGCCGTATAGCCCTTCCCAATTATCCTCCAGGTAATCTAGGAGTTCATCTAGCTTCTCCGCCTCTTCCCAGATCATCATTCGCCTTAGCCTCAGGAGACGGCGGTGCTCCTCTCCCTTCCCCTCCCGCAACAGCCTCAACAACTCCCCGATCAGCTCCTCCTCACCTCTCAGAGCCTCCCTTAGCTTCCTCTGGTAGTGCCACCAATCGAGTTAATAAACGCTTCCCTCGGGATCCTGTAAGGGCTTCCAGTAGTCTGCTCCCGCTATCTCGTTGATCCATTTCGCCCCATCCCCGATGAAGAGGAGATGCTTTGCTCCTCCTCCTTACAGGATCCCGTAGGGACAGGTTTAGCCTCTCCTCCCCTCTCAAGTATAGCTTCTCCCCAAAGGCTTCCCCTTCCTCCACCCCTCCGTAGAGGACCTTCTCTTTGAGCCGGTAACGCTTCCACTTAGCCTCTTTGCTCTCCAACTCCTTCCCAGTGTACATCAACCCTAGCTTCACCTCTCCTTCGGATGCTGCCCTTCGGGTCCTGAAGACCCCTCAGGGTCTGAAGGAAGCATCCTCAGGATGCGAACGCAGAACCGATCTTCCCTCCTCTCCTGGCTGGAGAGCATGGTCCCATCTGCCTCTCCCACAGGGATCCTGTAAGGACACCACTACTATCTCTCGCTCCTCTTCTTCCCCCTCGTCCTTACAGAATTCCGTCCCACAGGGATCCCGAGGGAAGAGAAGAGTATCCCCCTCCTCGAAGACCCTCCGCCTCTTGGCCTCTTCTTCTCCGCGCAGCCCCCTCCCCTCCTCTTGCACCCAACGGTGGAGGGTGCGGTGGCTCAATACCTCCCCTATCTCCCAAGCTAATAGATCAGCCGCCTGGCGATAAGGGTGATCACAGGCTAACTCTACTCCCCTCTTGCGCGCCCAGTCACTCCCCTGTTGGTAAGGCCTCAGCCCCAGGGCCTCATCCAGAGGGAAGCCGTAACGCCCCTCTTTCAGATACCTCGCCTTTTGCCTCTCATAACGGATCCACCCAAAACGGGTGCATAGATACTTGCTCCTCTTCCCCTTCTTCACCACCCTTCTCTGCTCCTGCTCCAGGACCCTTCTCTCTATCTCCTCCAAGGCTGCCATCATCACCCGCTCCTCAAACTCCTCAAGGGCCTCCTCCAACCGGTTCACATCCAGCCCGTCCTGTGGTATACTTATCTCGAGGGTCTCTTTGACTCTCAGCATGTGGGCTCACCTCCTCCCTTAGGGGTGTGTTATCAAGGTGAGCCTACTGCTTTTTCCCCTACCCGTCAAGAACCAAAACTGGCACGCATCCTATGAGAGTGTTTAATAACGTCTTAGAAATTCGCATTAGAGGAGGAAATGAGGTGGACTGGGGAAAATAACTAATAGGAGATAAGTTATGGCTCGTCAGCGCTTCCGGAGGAGCGGGAAGGACTCTTTCTTTGGTCACTTCGTCTATGACCGGGTGGTACCCCAAAACCACTTTCTACGTAAGCTCAACGAGATGATGGATTGGGAGGAGATCAGTCAGAATCTGGCCCTCTACTATAAGGGAGGAGCAAGCCAGGGGCCTACTCCCTATGAGCCGACCATGCTGCTGTCCCACAGGGATCCTGTAAGGAAAGATGCTCTTGGTCTCTTATCTTTATAACCTCTCCGAACGCCAGGTGGAGGAGCTGGCCAACGATAGCCTCTCGGTGAAGTACTTCCTGGGTTTAGCGGTGGACGATAAAGTGCCTGACCACTCGACATTGACGGTGTTTAAGGAGAGACTTCTGAGAGGAGGAGGGGAGAAGGTTTACGAGAAACTGTTCCAAGGAGATAGTGAGGGTGGCCAAGACCAGAGGGGTAGAGTTTGGGAGAGTGCAGGTGGTGGATAGCACCCATGTAGTGGCAGATGTGGATGTAGC
>DFBK01000004.1:0-641 GCA_002366595.1 Anaerolineales bacterium UBA3082
TCGGGGGATTACCGGGCTGCGGGCATCACCTGGTATATCTATAACCTCCTGGCTCACTTGCCCCCTTCCGACCATCGGTACACCGCCTTCTTGGGGGAACGGAAAGCCGAGGGGCTCTTCCCCCAGGTAGACCTCCGCTTCAGCCGCCTGCCTACCGGAAACCCCCTGGTACGCATCCTCTGGGAACAGGCCGTTCTGCCCTTTCAATTGGTGAAGGAGAAGATCGACCTCATCCACTCCCTGGCCTTCGTACAACCCCTCTTCAGTTCCTGTCCCGGGGTAGTCACCATTTACGATTTGAGTTTCCTCCTCTTCCCTGGGGGGTTCAACCCTTGGAAGAGGCTCTATCTGAGGTATATGACCCCCTATTCGGCCCGAAGTTCCCGGCGGGTCATCGCCCTTTCCCAAAGCACGAAGAACGATTTGAATAGGCTCTTCGGGATCCCCGAGGAGAAGATAGAGGTGATACCTTGTGGCGTGGACCCCAGATTTCGGCCTCTCAACGGGAATCTAGTCTCCCGATTCCGCCAGAGGCGCAGGCTCCCAGAACGGATGGTCCTCTTCGTGGGCACCATAGAGCAACGGAAGAATGTAAGCCTCCTCCTGGAAGCCTACGCCCAAATAAAGAAAGATATCCCCCA
>DFBK01000004.1:735-31860 GCA_002366595.1 Anaerolineales bacterium UBA3082
TTCTCTCTATGAGGGGTTCGGTTTGCCGCCCCTGGAGGCCATGGCTTCAGGCACGCCGGTACTCGCCTCCAATACCTCCTCCTTGCCGGAGGTAGTGGGCGGTGCCGGGATCCTGGTAGACCCTCAAAATGCAGACGAGATAGCAAGGGCGATGCTCAAGGTGCTTCAAGACAAAGGGCTCCAGGAAGAGATGCGAAAAAAGGGGTTAGAAAGGGCTAAGCGGTTCACCTGGCAAGGGGCGGCGGAAGAGACGGTAAAAGTCTACGAGGAGGTTATGAGGGGAGAAGATGTATAAGTCTTATCGGGCTTGGCTCACCTGGGGGCTCGCCCTTCTAGATACCCTCCTCATCAATGTCGCCTTCTTCATCGCTTACCATGTGCGGTACGAGTGGCAGTTGATCCGCCCCGTGGGCGAGGCGAACTATGTGCCTTTGCGCGAATACATCCCCGTCTCCCTCATCTTGACAGCCATTCTCCTGGTAGTCTACAAAGTGGAGGGGCTCTACACTCAAAAGCGCGGCACCTCTTGGCTTGATGAGGTCTATACCATCTTCATCGGTACGCTGGCGGGGATAGCCGTCATGATCGTGGTAACCTTCTTCTACCGGCCCTACTTCTATTCGCGCCTCCTCTTCGGTTACGCAGGCATCTCTGTCACCCTTATCCTCAGCCCGAGCCGCCTAATAGTGAGACAGATCTGGGGCTACCTCAGGGGGCGAGGTATCGGGGTGGATCGAGTTCTCGTCGTAGGAGCGGGAGAGATAGGACGAGCCATCATGCGCAGCATCATGGCCCTCCCCCAATTGGGCTACCGGGTAGTGGGCTTCATAGACGATGAGGTGCGAGAGAAGACCATCGGTCGCTTTCCCAGCCTGGGAAGCACAAAGGATCTGCCTCGGCTTCTGCAGGAAAGAAGGGTGGATGAGGTGATCATCACCCTCCCCTGGACCTCCCATGAAATGATCATCAAAATGGTGGCTCAATGTGAGAGGGTAGGGGTGCAAGCCCGAATAGTCCCTGATCTATTCCAGATGAGCCTCAGCCGAGTGGATGTGGAAGAGGTGGGGGGTATACCACTTTTGGGGGTGAAGGAGGTCTCGATCCGGGGTTGGAACCTGGCCCTCAAGCGGGCTATCGATGTGGTTGTCTCGGCCACGACCCTTCTCTTCCTATCCCCTCTCATCCTCCTTACAGCCGCCCTGATAAAGTTGGAATCGCCGGGGCCGGCGCTTTTCCCGCAGACGAGGATAGGTCGAGGAGGAAAACCTTTCACCCTTTATAAGTTCCGCTCTATGCGGCCGGAAGCGGAGGAGGAACTGAGCGAAGTAGGTGACCTGAATGAGGCGGAAGGGGTGTTCTTTAAGATCCGAGAGGATCCCCGCTGCACCCGTGTGGGGAGGGTGTTGCGCCGCCTCAGCCTCGACGAACTCCCCCAAATGTATAACATCCTGCGGGGAGAGATGAGCCTCGTCGGCCCTCGCCCGGCTCTCCCGAGGGAGGTGAAACGGTATGGAGAGAGGCATCGGCGGCGGCTAGGGGTTCTCCCCGGCTTGACTGGCCTCTGGCAGGTGATGGGGAGGAGCGACCTCACCTTCGATGAGATGGTGATGCTAGACCTCTTCTACACCGAGAACTGGTCTTTGTGGCTCGATCTCAAAATCATGCTCATGACTATCCCCACCGTCTTTTCAGGTAAAGGGGCCTATTAGCAATTCTCCGTCTTCGAGATTCCAATATGAAGGGGATCCTCAAAGGAACTCTTTCGTGTCAGCGGCTGTGGCGTAGGCTATACCCATTTGGCTCCCCATCGCCACGTGGTTCTCGATGATACCTTGCCCCTTCTTGGGACCAGGCAGTGTCGCCGTCACCCGCATAGAGAGCAGTTCCGCTAGCCTGAACGCGATCCCCGATAGATGCCAAGCCCACCTCGACCGCCGCCTCACCTGGGGAGAGGACGAGGAGTTAGCCTTGACCCAGGTCCGAGAGAGCATCCAAGAGGAAAGAGGAAGACCCCCTAGTACAGATGGAGGACCCGGGCGGTAAAAAGGGGCCTGGGTTATGAGCCCCAGATCATAGGCTGGCGCTTCTCCCCAGACGGAGTAGCCACTAGGGTGGTCAAAGCAGCGAGGGTCTACGCCCAGTTGGCCCTCGACTTTCTGGGCAGATAACCTCTCTCTTGGTTGACGGTGGCAGCATAGCGAAACTATAATGAGACGGAAGCCCAAATCAAGAAAGGAGCAAAGGATGAAGACCAAGACCTTCCGAGGGCGGGATTTTCTCACCCTCCTCGACTACAGCCGGGAAGAGGTGGAAACTATCTTAGACGTGGCCCTGGACCTCAAGCGGAGGTTCGCCATCGGCGAGCCCCATGACCACCTCCTGAGGGGTAAGACCCTCTTCATGATCTTCTACAACACCTCCCTTAGAACCCGCAACTCCTTCGAGGCGGGGATGACCCAATTAGGCGGTCATGCCCACTTTCTAGAGCCGGGGAAGATATACGCCCCCGCCCTGGCTGGAGATGAGCGGGCTTACGAGACGGAGCGGGTGGCGGATGTGGCTCGGGTACTCTCTCGCATGGGAGATGCCATCTCCATCCGCTGCTATGGCAACCCCGTGGGCTGGGTCTACGGCAAGGCCCACGAGATAGAGCGGAATTTCGCCTACTGGGCCGACATCCCGGTCATCAACATGGAATGCGACAAGTACCACCCCTGCCAGGCTCTGGCAGACATCCTCACCGTCAAGGAGAAGTTCGGCGGATTCTCTGGGGTGAAATTCGTCATGAGTTGGGCCTACTCTCCCAGCGTCCATAAACCCCGGGCCGTCCCCCAGAGTGCCATCATCGCCGCTACCATGATGGGGATGGAAGTAGTCCTGGCCCACCCCAAAGGGATGGAACTGGACGACGCAGTGCTCAAAGCCTGCCAAGGGTACGCTGAGAAGTATGGTGGGTCGTTCGCCATCTCCAACGATATACGGGAGGCGTTGGAGGGAGCCCACGTGGTCTATCCCAAGGCTTGGGCACCAGCCATCTTGCACGCTCCTCCGGTGGGCCAACTGGACGGGAAAAGGGCGCAGGAGATCTTCGACGCTAACAAGGAGTGGATCTGCGACGAGGAGAAGATGAAACTGGCCCACGAGGATGCTATCTACATGCACTGCCTCCCCTGCGACCGAGGCTTCGAGGTGACCAACGAGGTGATAGACGGGCCGCAGTCGGTGGTCTTCGACGAGGCGGAGAACCGGCTCCACGTCCAGAAGGCGATAATGGCCCTGACGATGAAGTAGGGATATCGAGTTATAGGACGATATCGCCAAGTCCCTAATTCGACTAGGTGAGCACAACATTCGTCTACAACGGGTTGCACACCAATGCTCTGCTGTCAACAGAAGAGGTAGATCATGGCCGATTTGTCGAAGGAACGGGAGTTCAGGATAGCACTGCAAGAATCAATATGGGATGAAGAGAAGTTGAAAAACCTCCTCTCGCTCGAAAAAGAAAGGCGAGGAGTGGACCAGGACAAACTAGTCTTCATAGGAATGGCAGATGTCGCCGGTTACTACTGGTGTGCAATGAAATCCCTTCTCCAAAACAGAAAGGAGGAGTTGAATTTCTTCGGTGCCTACCTGCATGATAGACTCCTATATTCGTTTCGACTCGGATATATAAACAGTTTGCCAAAGAGTGAAGAAAGTCTCCTGAAGATCGGCGACGAGATTGGATTTAGGGATATAGAGAAGCTACTGAGACAAAGAGAGGAGAAACACAAGGATGTTGGCACCGTCTTCGTGGACTCAGTATCAATCGTTGACAAAGACGGTAGGGGGGTGCGAGTGATAAATCCTGCCCTTTCTCATCCTGAGTGGAGAGAAGCAATCGAGAGAGAGGCGCGAGCACTGGGTGAACGCATTGCTGACGTTGAAGAATTCCCCGCCCTGCGAGGACGATTCCTCCACATGGAGAAAGCAGAACGATACCCCACTATCAGATGGAACTTTGATTGGAAGGATTATGTTGTATTGGGAGTACCCGATGGTATTACAGATACTTTCGTTTATGAGTTCAAGACCACCAAGAACAGGTACTTAGCGTCATATTTTGTGAAGCCTGTGGCATTTGCGCAAGCAGACCTTTACGGCTATTTCTGGAGAAGGAATAGGAAAAGAGTGCAAATACGTATTGTGGACGGAAATATAACGAAGACGTGGGAAGAAGAGGTCGATGAAACTAACGCAATAAAAACGCTTGAGAAGTTCAGGAGTATTGATGAAGGAGCCAAGCCTATACCACCTAAGAAATGGAAATGTAAATCCTGTAAATTCAGAGATGTGTGCGATATAAGTAAACCGAAATAACCACTAGATAGAGGAGATGGGCTGATTTCTAGATTGCCGCCTAAAGGCTCCAATCCCTGTCGATTAAAGCGAAATCGAGGCTTTAGCCGGAGCCCGGTGCCCGCCTAATGGATCTGGAAGCATAAATAAACTGTTTCGTCTATGAATAGTTAGGCGTAACCTTGCCTCCATATCAGGCGGAGAGAACCAAAGTGAAAGTAGAAACAAGTAAGAAAACAGCGGCTGCTTGCTCGCGAGAAACCTGTAGCGGCTGCCCAATAGACGGGAAACTGTTGTGCCTGCACACTCCTAAAGACATCCTCGATTTTGGAGTTCTGGCAATTGGCTTCTTCATTCCCTTCATAGCAGGCATGGCGATCAGCGGATTCTGGATCGGATTGACTGTTTGGTTTGGATTGGCGGTTATCTTCTTCGGGTATGTGGAAGCCTCGGTCCTTTGCCGCCACTGTCCTCATTATGCTGAGCAGGGGTTTACACTCAAGTGCCACGCCAACTACGGCTTTCCGAAAATACCCCGGTTTGACCCGCGGCCCTTGAGCCAAATCGAGAAGATCGTCTTCCGGGGGTACAGTTCGGTGCTGCTGCTCTATTACATCCCCTTCTTCATTCTGGGCCAACAATGGCTGCTACTGGTCATCACCAGTTGGGCGGTGCTCACCTGGTTTTGGACACTACTCCGCACGCAATGTACGCGCTGTTACCACATATTCTGCCCACTAAATCGGGTACCCGAAGATATCCAACAGGAGTTCTTCAACAACTATCCGGCTTTTGCTGAAGCACAGAAGAAACAGAGGTAAGACCACGCCTAACGCTGCGTTATGTGAAGGCTTTCACAAACAGGACTTGAATTTCTAGATTACCGTCTAAAGGCTCCAATCCCGTTGATTAAAATGGACTAGAGGCTTTAGCCGGAGACCCCCAGACTCCAATACCTGTCGATTAAAGCGGAATCGAGGCTTTAGCCGGAGAGTAAGATGAAAAATCACCACCCGCCTCATATCTTCCTCGATGACACTTGGTACATCGTCACCGCCGCCACACTAAACCACGCCCCTTTACTCTCAGACGGATATGCCAAGGCTCTCGTCCGTGATCGGCTAAGGGAACTCATGCCGGAATTCGGCCTTACCTTGTTGGCCTGGGTAATCCTGGATAATCATTACCATGTGATCTTCAAAGCCCAGCGGGACAATGCCCTCCCTCGATTATTTGGACGGCTTCACGGCAGCACCTCTCGCCAGATCAATCAGGGAGACGGGACAGCAGGCAGACAAGTTTGGCATAATTATTGGGACACTTGCATCCGAAGAGATAGTGACTTGTGGACACGCTTCAACTACGTTCACAACAACCCCGTCAAGCATGGCTATGTGCAGAACCTGGAGGATTGGGAGTTTTCCAGTTACCACCACTATAAGCGTTTGAAGGGCGAGGAATGGTTGGCTGATTGTTGGCAACGCTACCCGGTGATCGACTTTGTCGAGGGCGATGATTTTCAGATGACCGCCTAAAGGCTCGAATCCAATGAGCGTATGAAGGAGAGTAGCCATGAACCTTCACGGCAAAGACTTGATCTGCACTCAGGATTGGGAGATAGAAGAACTGGAGGCCGTGCTTTCTTTGGCGGAGGAGATGAAGGCCCACCGCTATGACCACCTTTATAACAACTGCCTGAACCGCAAAACTTTCTTCATGTTCTTCTACAACCCCTCGGTGCGCACCCGCCAATCCTTTGAGTGCGCGGCCACGGAATTGGGAGGACACGCCCAGTTCCTGGAGCCCAAGGCGATGCGGCTCAAGACGGCCACTACCCCAGGAGAGACGGTAGAAGACGCCGCTCAGGTGATGAGCCGGTACGCCTGCGGCATCGGCATCCGCATCCTGGAAGATAAGATATCGGCCTACGGGGAGGGCGAGGCGCTTCTGCGGGAATACGCCAAGTGGGCTTCCGTCCCCATCATCTCCATGGCCCACGATAAATACCACCCTTGCCAAGGGTTGGCCGATGTGATGGGCTTGCGCGCCCATCTAGGTAGGGATTTCCGAGGCAAGAGGCTGCTTCAAGTTTGGGGGCATGGAGCCCTGGTCAGATCCTGGTGCTCGGTCCAAGAGAGCCTCCTCATCAATACCCGCTTGGGGATGGATGTAACCTTATCTTATCCGGTGGGGTATGACCTCGACCCGGGGGTTATCGCCGCCTGCGAGGAGAACGCCAGGAGGGCTCGAGGTAGGTTCGAGATAACCCACGACCAAAAGAAGGCTTACAAGGGAGCCGATGTGGTCTATTCCCGCAACTGGATGAGCCCCCAGGCCTACAGAGAGGGCCAACTGGATAAGAAGGGTGAGAGCGAGAGGGCCATGGGGTATAGAGATTGGATCTGCGACCGGGAGAAGATGGCCCTCACCAACGACGCTCTCTTCATCCACCCCATGCCCGTGGATCGGGGCCATGAAGTGACCGCTGAGATAGCCTCTGGCCCCCGCTCCATCATCTACGAGGTAGCGGAGAACCGGCTCCACATCCAGAAGGCTATCCTGGCCTTGACTATGGGAGAGATCTAGCCTGTCCCTTTGCCCCTCATAGGCTTCTGGCTCCTGTTCATACTTGTGTCGCGTCAAGCAGAGCGATACCTGACCCAGAGCACCTAGCCCAGAAGGGGGATTGACATCTAGGAGGTGTTCGCTTATCATTTAGAAAAGTTGATGTGATTTCACCGGGCCCGATAGGCTGTTTCAAGCGAAGGCTGTATCGTTGCGCCTTCGTTTTCCTTTATAGCCAAGGCCTTATTAGGAGGTTCCAAGGTTTGAAGTCTGTATCTATAGAACTAGATATAACGGAGACCCTAAGCCCGGCCGAAAAGCAACAGTTCGAGTTACGCACCGGCCTGGCCAAGGCGCCGGTCACCATCATCCTGCCCCCAGGGATAGGCGGCTGCCTCAAAACGGCCCTTAAAGAGTGTGCGGTGGTTGTGGTTTTCCTCCATGGTTTGGGTGGAGGACGATGGTCCTGGGGCGTCTCACATGGCGCAAACGATCCAAAAGGGCTGGCTGCTCAGGTATTGCATCCCCTTTGGCACCAGGGCCGAAAAGCGGTGGGGCTAGCGGTGGCCGGCATCGGCCAAGATGGCTCAGAGTTAGGCCCCACCTCCAAAAGAGGGATCACGCCTCAGAACTACGCTAACCAACTGGAAGAAACCCTACGCTCCTTGCACCTCTTGGAGGCGAAGAAGATCATCGCCATCGGGCACTCTATGGGAGCAGCAGCAGCCTGGGAATTCGGCAGCAGCCTAGCGGAAAAAGATGGCCCGGCCCCAGATTTGACGGTCGTAGCCCTCTCTCCAGTTCGAACCCTCACAGAGAGTTGGCTCCTCACCTTCGGTTGCCGCCTCTCAGGTGCCGCCTTGGGTGTGGGCCGCATCTTGAGCACCCTCTTCCATCCCCTAACGGAACCTGCCACCAAGAAGATAGCCACCCTTGCTGCTGGCCTGAGAGGCCTTGCTCATCAAGGGAGGTTCGCCGGAAACCTAGGAAGGGTAAAAGGTATGGTGGTGGTAGGCGAGCGCGATTGGGTGGCCCGCCGAGGACTCAAAGAAACCCTGGCCAGGGCGCGCTCTACCTGGCCGGTCTCTCTTTTGCCCGGCGTGGGCCACAACCTCCTCACCATACCCACTCTGGGGGTGTTCCTCGGCTCCTACATCACCAAATTTCTCCAAGGGTGACCCCTCGCTATCTTGATGCCATAACTCCAAGGACTGGCCCCCAGTGGCTTTTCACCGGGGGCTTCTGACTGTTGATAAGAGGCACAAAAGGTGATATAGTTCGACTAAAGGCGAGGAAGGTAAGATATGGCCAAGGTAGCCATAGTAGCCATCGGCGGCAACTCCCTGATCAAAGATAAAGACCACCAAACGGTGCCCGACCAGTTCGCCGCCACTCGGGAGACCTGCGTCCACATCGCCGATATGATCGAGCAAGGCTGGGAGGTGGTCATCACCCACGGCAATGGCCCCCAGGTAGGCTTCATCCTCCTGCGTTCTGAGTTGGCTAGCCACGTCCTGCACACCGTTCCTCTGGACTCCTGCGGAGCCGATACCCAAGGGGCCATCGGCTACATGATCCAGCAGAGCCTGGGGAACGAGTTTCAGAAGCGGGATATCCAAAAGCCCATAGTGACAGTGGTTACCCAGGTGGTGGTAGATAAGGGCGACCCGGCTTTTGAGAACCCCACCAAGCCCATCGGTCCCTTCTACAACGAGACGAGGGCCAAGAAATACAGCGATGAGGAGGGGTGGCATATCATGGACGACGCCGGCAGGGGCTGGCGGCGGGTGGTCCCCTCTCCCATACCGATCCGTATCGTGGAGCAGGAGGCTATAAAGGCCCTCATCGACCAAGGGTTCGTGGTCATCGGCGTGGGGGGGGGCGGAATCCCAGTGGTCGAGGAGGATGGTTCCCTGAGGGGAGTGGAAGCGGTTATCGATAAAGATTACGCCTCGGGGCTTCTGGCCACCGGCATCAACGCTGACCTCTTTCTCATCTCCACCGCGGTAGAGAGGGTGGCCCTCAACTACGGAAAGCCGAACCAAGTCGACCTAGACCGGATGACCCTGTCAGAGGCCAAGAACTACTTGCAAGAAGGGCACTTCCCCCCGGGGAGCATGGGGCCCAAAATAAAGGCGGTGATAAAGTTTCTGGAGGAGGGAGGCAAGGAGGCCCTCATCACCTCGCCAGAGAACCTGGCCCGCGCTCTGCGAGGGGAGACAGGAACAAGAATTACGCCCCATTAGGAGGGAAGTGGACGGCCTGCAAGGTCTTCCGCCGCTTCTTGAAGCATGAGAGGGAACACCTAAGCCATATCGAGGAGGTCTTAGAGGAATACCGAGCCCGCGAGAGATGAGATGGATAACGTTGTCGGCTTGAAATGCGTCCTTTGCGGAGAGGAATATGGCGCTGATGAGGTGCTCTACGTCTGCCCTAAGCATGGCTATGAGGGCATCTTGGACGTTCAATACGACTACGAACTCATCGGTAAGAGGCTAACCAAAGAAGGTCTGGCCCAAAACCCCGATTACTCCATCTGGCGGTACAAGCCTCTCCTCCCCGTGGATGCCGAAAGCCCCATCCCCCCTCTCCAGGTGGGCTGGACCCCCCTCTATCGGGCCCAGCGCTTGGGGGAGAAACTTAGCCTCTCGAACCTCTATTTGAAGGACGACGGGCGGAACCCCACCGCTTCCCTGAAAGACCGGGCCAGCGCCATCGGGGTAGTGAAAGCCCAAGAATTGGGAAAGAGGATCATCACCTGCGCCTCCACAGGGAATGCGGCCTCCTCTTTGGCCGGGCTGGCGGCCAGCGTGGGGCTGCGAAACGTCATCTTCGTCCCCGAAAGCGCCCCCAGGGCTAAGGTGGCTCAACTCTTGATCTTCGGGGCCCAGGTAATCATGGTAAAAGGCACCTATGATGAGGCTTTCGATCTCTGCCTCGAGGCCTCCGATGAGTTCGGCTGGTATTCGAGGAATACCGCCTATAACCCTTACCTTTCCGAGGGGAAAAAGACGGCCGCCCTGGAGGTCTGCGAACAGTTGAGTTGGCAAGCGCCGGATAGGGTTTTCGTCTCTGTGGGGGACGGTTGCATCATCGGCGGCTTGCATAAGGGGTTCAAGGATCTCCTGGCTTTGGGCTTCATAGAGCGCCTCCCAAAACTTGTGGGCGTACAAGCGGAGGGAGCGGCTCCTCTAGTGCGGGCTTGGAAGACAGGCGCGTTCCAGCCTATGGTGCCTTGCACCATAGCGGATAGCATCTCCGTGGGTGTTCCCCGAGACAGGGTGAAGGCTCTCCGCGCTGTGCGGGAGAGCGGCGGCCAGTATGTGGCCGTGAGCGATGAGGAGATATTAGAGGCCATGAGGCAACTGGGGAGAGAAGCCATCTTCGCTGAGCCAGCGGGAGCGGCCGGCTTCGCCGGACTGGTCAAAGTGGCAGACGAGATCGACCCCCAAGAGTTGATAGTCGTCCTGGTGACCGGGAACGGGCTCAAGGATGTGGAGAGTGCGATTAAGGCCACCAAGGAGCCACCGAAGATAGAACCGACGATGAAAGACCTGCGGCGGTTGAGGGAAGAGCGCCTCTAAGGTATACTTACCGCGACATATCATGGCTCGTCTTCACCCCGATAGCCTCGCGAACTGTGCGCAAGGCCATTGAAGGGATGGTCGAAAAGCAACCGCTATGAAAGTCGCTATCATCCACGACTGGTTGAACCAATACGGGGGAGCAGAACAGGTGCTCTCCGCTCTCCACGAGATGTACCCAGAGGCCCCCATCTACACCTCCATCTATTGGCCACAGGCGATGCCCAGGGAGTGGCAGGGGTGGGATATCCGCCCCTCTTGGCTAAACCGCCTGCCTTTCGTAAACCAACATCATCAGCCCTTTCTGCCCCTTTATCCTTTGGCCTTCGAAGGTTTCGACCTCTCTGACTACGAGTTGATAATCAGCAATAAAAGCGCCTTCTGCCATGGGGTAAGGAGATCACCAGAAACCTTGCATATCTGCTACTGCCTCACCCCCACCAGGTTCCTATGGAACTATGAGGAATATGTGAAAAGGGAGAGGATACCCTGGTTTATGCGGGCCTTTCTGCCCCTTTTAATAGATCGGTTGCGCCTCTGGGACCGGGCTGCGGCCGATAGGGTGGACTACTTCGTGGCCATCTCCCAAGAGGTGCGGGAGCGGATCAAGAAGTTCTACCAACGGGATTCGACCGTCATCTATCCACCGGTGGACATAGAGAGGTTCCAAGCAGCAAGTAGTGCTGAGGATTATTTCCTCATCGTTTCCCGCCTCATCCCTTATAAGCGGATCGATATCGCCATCCGGACCTTCAACGACCTGGGGCTCCCTCTCCTCATCATCGGCGAGGGGAGAGACGAAAAGAGGCTGAAAGCCATGGCTGGACCGAACATCGAGTTCCTCGGTCGCCTACCGGATGGGCAGTTAACTTATCACCTGTCCCGTTGCCGAGCCCTCATCTTCCCCGGCCAGGAGGATTTCGGCCTGGTTCCCCTGGAGGCGATGGCCTGTGGAAGGCCGGTCATCGCCTACGCTGGCGGTGGAGCCTTAGAGACCGTGGTCGAGGGGGAGACCGGCCTCTTGTTCAGCCCACAATCGGCCGAAGCCCTGGTAAGGGCGGTCAAAAACTTCGATGCCCGGCGTTTTGATCCCCTCACTATAAGGGCTCATGCGGCCAAGTACGATCGTAAGAGGTTCAAAGCCCAACTGCAGGGGTTCATAAGAGGAGAGATGGGCCCAGACGGGGAGAGGAGGGTAGTATGGAACTCCGCCAATATGGGAAGATCGTGAGGCGACATTTATGGGTGGTCATCTTACTACCCCTGGTGGCCTTAATAGCAGGCCTCCTCTTCCGTTCCCCCTCCGTTCCTCTCTACCAGGCTACGGTGCGGGTTACCATCGGCGTGGTCCCCTCTCCCAACACCCCCCCCACAGGTGAGGATCTCTACAATTATGAGTTGGCCTCCGAGTATTTCGCCGATGACTTCAGCGAGGTGGTGAAGAGCGGAGCCTTCGCCCAAGATGTGAGCAACCGCCTGAGGCCCCAGGGGGTCGAGGTTGAACCGGGGGCTATCCAGGGCTTCACCGTGGCTCAGAAACAGCACCGTATCCTCTCCATCATCATCACCTGGCCCGATCAGGGAGGGGTGAAAGCCATCGCCCAAGCCACCATCGCGGCCCTGGAAGAGGAAAGCCATAAATATTTCCCCCAACTGGGGATTGCCGAGGCCCAGCTCTTCGTCATCGATGGCCCCTCCATCCCCGGCTGGGCTCCCGTAAGACTGGGGCCCTCCCTGCAAGAAAGGCTCGATCTTCCCATCCGACTCCTTTTGGGGCTCATAGCCGGCCTGGGGCTGGCCTTTCTCCTAGACTACCTGGACGATGCCATCCGAGAGGCGAAAGAGATGGAGGCTTTGGGGATACCGGTCCTGGGCCGCATCCCCGCCCCTTCTATCTGGGAACGGTTGCGCCGTTTTAGACCCTAGCCCTTTGCCCGTAGGGGGAAGGTGTGGTAAAATTGTCTTCGCCGATTTAGGAGTCGAGAATGGAGCTGAAACGGTACGCCAGAGTGTTTCTCAAGCGCGGGTGGATAATCCTCCTGGTGGCGGTGATAACCGCGGCCAGCGCGGTAGTTTTCGCCAAGACGCAGCAAGTTACCTACCGCTCCTCGGCTACCCTGCAGGTGATCCCTGCCCGACCAGATTTCGGCTTGACGCAGGCCGCGGAGAACCTTCTGAGGCAGTTCTGCTTCCAGATCCAGACCCCGGACCGGGCTCAAAAGGTCATCGTTCAGTTGGAGTTAGACATCCCACCCGAGAGGTTGCTAGAACACATCACTGCGGCCGCGCGAGCCGACGAGTTCCTCATCCAGATCGATGTGGACTGGCCAGACCCGGAGATGACCCAAGAGGTGGCTAACGCTTTGGCTACAGATTTCGCAGAGTACCAAGCCACCCGTAACCTGGGCATCGACCGCCGCAGTCAGGTGGACATCCTCGTTCTGGAGCCCGCTAAGTGGGGCCACGTGCAGTGGCCAAAGCCCACCACCTTGGCCCTCTCGGGAGCCATCCTGGGCTTCCTGCTGGGAGGGCTTCTAGTCTTCGGCCTCGAATATCTAGAGTCAGGTATCATCCATTCTCCTCAAGATGTGGAGCGTTATGTGGGGGTGGCGGTGATAGGGACCATCCCGGCCATAAACCCCAAGAAGGGGGGCGGTTTTTCGCTGTGGCCTCGGAAACAGAGGGGGCCAGATAAGGACCGATCATGGAATTAAAGAAGTACGCACAACTCCTCTGGAGGCGCGGTGGGGTCATCATCTTCATCACTATCTTCACTACCTTGGGGGCTCTCCTCTTCGCCAAGACCCAGAGACCTGTCTACCGCGCCCAAGCCACCCTCCAGGTGACCCCAGCGGTCTGGGATTACAACATCGTCCTATCGGCCAATCAACTGCTAACCCAATTCAGCCTCCAGGCTCACAATACCGCTATGGCCCAACGGGTCCTGGATCGGGTCCCCCTGGCGCTCTCCCCGGAAGAGCTTTTGAAGCGGGTGCACACCATCCCTGAGGAGGAAAACTTCTTGATCCAGGTCGAGGCCGATCTCCCCGATGGAGAGATGGCCAAACAGGTAGCCAACGCCTTTGCCCAAGAGTTCGTGGATTATCACGGGGAAAGAAACCTGAGCGTAGACCCTGTCGAGAGGATAGAGATAGCGGTCCTTAAACAGGCCAGGAGTTACTGGCAACACTGGCCGCGGACGAAGCCCTTGCTCTTAGCAGGGGCCATCTTGGGCCTGGGCTTAGGGGCTCTTTCCGCTCTCCTCTTGGAATACCGGGAGGCTGACGTCATCCGTTCTCCAGAGGATATGGAGCGGTATGTGGGGGTGGCGGTCTTGGGCTCCATCCCCACCGTCTCCGCCGGGGAAGGGAGCGCCAACCCTGCTCGACGGCGATGGTGGTTCCGCCGCTGTAGATAACCCTAATGTGTGCTAATGTGGAGGATGATAATGGCTAACAACCGCCAGGAGAGTCTGGTCACTATTAGCAACCCTCGCTCTCCCATCAGTGAGGCTTATAGGACTTTGCGCACCAATCTGGAGTTCTCCAGCCTAGATAAGCCCCTCCAGACCATGGTCGTCACCTCCGCTGGGCCCGAGGAGGGGAAATCCACCACCCTGGCCAACCTGGCCGTCACCTTGGCCCAGGCGGAAAAGGAGGTGATCCTGGTGGATTGCGACCTCCGCCGCCCCTCTCAACACGAGATCTTTGAGGTGGGGAACGGCCTAGGGCTGACCAACATGGTCGTCGATGAAGAGGCTTTCAAGAACCCTCCCCTTCAAGAGACGCCGGTCCCGAACCTAAAACTGCTCCCCAGCGGGCCCCTCCCGCCCAACCCTTCGGAACTTCTGGGTTCCCGGCGGATGGAAGAGATCATCGCCACCTTGCGGGAAAGGGCTGACCTTGTCCTCTTCGACGCCCCGCCCATCATAGCGGTGACCGATGCGGCGGTCTTAGCCTCCAAGGTGGACGGGGTATTACTAGTGATAAACGCTGGCACCACCAAACGAGATCACGTCCAGCGAGCGAAAGCGCTCCTGGAGAAGGTTAACGCCCGCCTAGTAGGGGCGGTCCTCAATAACGTGCGTATGGACATCAGCCTCCATCGCTATTATGCGGAACAGAAACAAGCGTAGAGGGGATAAGGACACCGCCTTAACTGGTGCCCACCCCTCTATATGGAGTACATTATGAAAGGCCTGATCCTCTCTGGCGGTAAGGGTACTCGTCTCTACCCCCTCACCTATACCGGGGCCAAGCAACTGGTACCCGTGGCCAACAAACCGGTCCTCTTCTATGCTATCGAGAACCTGGTGGAGGCGGGGATCACTGATCTGGGGATAGTGGTAGGGGATACCAAAGATCAGATCATGGCCGCGGTGGGAGACGGCAGCAAGTTCGGGGCCCAAGTTACCTACATCGAGCAGCCGGTCCCTCTAGGCATCGCCCACGCGGTGAAGATCGCCCAAGATTTTATCCAAAAAGAGCGGTTCGTCCTATTTTTGGGCGACAACTTCGTCCGCGATGGCATCGTGCCCCTGGTGCGGAACTTCGAAAACGAGGCCCCCGTCTGTCAGATCCATCTTTACAAGGTCCCCAACCCTCAAGATTTCGGTGTGGCGGAAGTGAAGAATGGTAGAGTGGTTCGCCTGATAGAGAAACCCCAGGTTCCCCAGAGCGATCTGGCGGTGATCGGGATATACATATTCGACCACCACGTCTTTGAAGCGGTGAACAATATCCAGCCTTCAGCCCGTGGCGAACTGGAGATCACCGACACCATCCAATACCTCATCGACCAGGGGCTTAAGGTCTCCCCCCAGATCATCGCTGGTGCTTGGATCGACACCGGGAAGCCGGGCGACATCTTAGAGGCTAACCGTCTGGTCCTAGAGGAACTCCAGCCCCGCATAGAGGGGCAGGTGGACAAGGATTCCCAGGTCAACGGCAAGGTGACCATCGAGAGGGGAGCCCAAGTGAAAAACAGCGTCATCCGTGGGCCAGCCATCATCGGCGAGGAGAGCGAGATCATCAACTCCTATATCGGGCCTTTCACCTCCGTCTATCACCACGTCCTTATCGAAGACTCGGAGTTGGAACATTGCATCGTCCTGGAACATAGCCGCATCATCGATGTCGAGAGCCGAATCGAAGACAGCCTCATCGGGCGGTATGTAGAGATCACCCGCTCCCCTAAGAAACCGAAGGCTTATAAGATGACCCTAGGAGACCATAGTAAGGTAGGGGTATTGTAGAATAGATCTTGGGAAGGAAAGATGCAGAGTGCCTAACGTCAAGAAGTGGCGAAAGAAGAAGATAACCAAGCACAAGCATAAAAAACTCCTGAAGAGAACCCGGTGGCAAAGAAAACGGAAGAAATAGCCCTCTATTTGAAGGTGAGCCAAGCCTTTGGCCAAGCAGCCCTAGCACAAACGGCCTTAGTCTGATAGCAGGGCAACCTGGAGATGAGTCTGAGGACCACATTTATCTACCCCGGCATAGCGGGCTACGGCTTTAACTCCCTGGGTCAGGGGATGGAAGCCGGCTGGATTAGCCACGGCCTGGCGCAACTCTCCGCCTGCGCCAAGAGCCACGGTTTCCAGGTCAACCTCATCGACCTGCGAGCCCTTTCCAGTTGGGACGATCTAGCGGCAGAGATCAAAAGGCGTCAGCCCGATCTGGTGGGGGTCACCATGATGAGCGTCGATTACAATCCGGCCATGAAATCTATAGAGGTGGTCAAAGAGACGGATCCCCGGATTATCACCGTGGTGGGCGGCCCCCACCCCACCCTCGTCACTGAGGAGGTGGTCGAGAACCAAAAGATCGACTACATCGTCACCCACGAGGGGGAGATAACTTTCGTGGAACTATTGCACGCCATCCAGGATGGCAATCCGCTGTCACAACGCGTCTTAAAAGGCCAACGGCCGGACCTTGATTCCCTGCCCTTCGTGGATCGGGACCTCTTTCTCCAAGAGTGGCGACGCCACGGCTACACCCTCGACTCCCCAGAGGTCCCCTTTGTGGAGGAGTTGCCGCCGCCTTTTTTGACCCTCATCGCCGGGCGAGGCTGCCGATACAACTGTAACTTCTGTCAACCGGCGGAGCGGATCCTCTTCGGTCGGAAGGTGCGCCGGCGCAAGCCCGAAAACGTCATGGCTGAACTGAAGGAACTCCGTGAAAGGTATCGCTTCGCCAGTTTCATGTTCCACGACGACACCCTCACTGAGGACGGAGAGTGGGTGACCGACTTCTGCCAGAGATACAAAGAGGAGTTTGGCCAGCCCTTCTTCTGTCAAAGCCGAGCCGATATCATCGTCCGCCATGAGGAGATGGTAAAGTTAATGGCTGAAGCGGGGTGTAGAGGTTATTTCATCGGCTTTGAGAGCGGCAACGACCGGGTTTTGCGCTTTCTACGCAAGGGTACGACCCGGCAGGTCAACCTAGCGGCGGCTCGTATCTGCAGGAAGTACGGCGTTAAGATCTGGGCCAACTACATGCTAGGCATCCCCACAGAGAGCAAAGAAGAGGTGAAAGATACCATCTCCATGCTGAAGGAGATAGATCCCGGCTACTACAGCCCGGCCTTTTACACCCCCCATCCGGGCAGCGACCTCTATGAGTATTGCCTAGAGAATAACCTCTGCCTCATCACCAGTCATGACCAATACCGCCGCAACCCCACGGAGACCAAGATAAGGGGCCAGGACTACGACTTCCTCAGGTGGGCTCTTGAGGAGTCTCAACGGCGGAAACAGTTAAACCAACTTAGACGCACCATAGCCCGTTACTGGAGGCGGTACGCCTCGCCACGAAAGGCGGCCAGGAAACTAGCCCGGATATTTGCCGGTTAAAGGAGGTCCCCATGGCCGAACAACCCCAACCCAGAAGGTTACGCTATGAGGAAGCGCTCCGGGCGGTGGGACGCTATGCGGAGAAAGAGCGGTTGCGCGATATCTGCCTCCTCGAGGTGGCGGGAGGTATGCTAATCCAAGGGCGGGCTCTCATAAACACCCGCGAGGGGTTCGACTTCGTCCTTAGAACTAAGATCCTGAGCCACGACGACCTAGAGAGCCTCCTGGAGAGGAGATGAGAATGAGACTCTTCCAAGGGTTGCCCAAGACAGATTACCAGGATCTCTTAAGGACTATCGGCCACTATATAGACCGGAGTGGCTTCACCAACATCCGCCTCATCGAGACCGAGGAGGGGATAATCCTCCAGGGTCGCGTCTCCACTACCGGGGAGATAAGGGGCGAGAAGAAGACGGAGACCTATCTCCTCACCGTGGAGGATATCCAAGATCTGATGAGGGAAGCCTATGCCCGACGGGGCAAGAAACTCTAGGAGGACGCCCTGAAAACCTTGCTCGTCACCGGGGGGGCCGGCTTCATCGGCTCCAACTTCACCCGTTATATCCTGGAAAACTATCCTCACTACCGGGTAGTGGTCTACGACAAGTTAACCTATGCCGGCAACCTGGATAACCTCCGCGATCTAGAGGATAACCCCTGCTACTCCTTCGTGAGAGGAGATATCTGCGACATGCCCCTTGTCGACAGAGTGGTTCAGGAGGAGGGGATCAACATCATTTTGAACTTCGCCGCCGAGACCCACGTGGACCGGAGCATCCTGGAGCCGGGCAGTTTCATCCAGACCGATATTTATGGCACCTATGTCTTACTTGAGGCTACTAAGAAGTTCGGCCTGGAACGGATGGTCCAGGTATCGACCGATGAGGTATATGGGGAGGTGATGAAAGGCTCTTCGGCGGAGAGCGCCCCCCTGCGCCCCCGGAGCCCCTATGCGGCCAGCAAAGCCGGGGGCGATCTCATCTGCCTGGCCTACTATACAACTTACACCACTCCGGTGGTCATCACCCGGGGCTCCAACAGCATCGGCCCCTACCAGTATCCCGAAAAGGTGGTCCCTCTTTTTATCACCAACGCCCTCGACGACCTGCCTCTCCCCCTTTACGGCGATGGGTTGCAGATGCGAGATTATCAATGCGTCATCGACCACTGCGAGGGGATAGACACCGTCCTCCATAAAGGGAAAATAGGCGAGATCTACAACATCGGGAGCGGCGTGGAAATTCGCAATATCGATATGGCCAAAGAGATTCTTAGGCTTCTCAATAAGCCGGAGAGCCTAATTCAATATGTGGAAGATCGGCCGGGCCACGACCGCCGCTATTCCTTGGATACCACCAACCTCCAGGCCCTGGGCTGGAGGTGCCGTCACCCCTTCCAAGAAGCGCTGGAGAAGACGGTCAAATGGTATGTGGAGAACGAGTGGTGGTGGCGGAAGATAAAGAGCGGTGAATATAGGGAGTGGTATGAGAGGCAGTATGGGAGACGGGAGACCATAGCGCCCTGAGAAACGACCTCCAGGAAAAAGAAAGCCGAGCGCTGGGCGCTCGGCTTTTTTTCGGCTCGGCCACTCTCGCTCAATACTTTATCAGGGAGAAGACTTCATACCCTTCTAGTTCATCTACCCCTTTCAGGTCGACGAGTTCGATGAGGAAGACGAAGCCCACCACCTCTCCGCCCAACCTCTCCACTAGTTCTGCCGTGGCCTTGGCCGAGCCCCCAGTGGCTAAAAGGTCATCCACGATAAGCACCCTCTGGCCGGGCTCGATGGCATCGGCATGCATCTCCAAGATGTTGGTCCCATACTCTAGGGTATAAGAGGCAGCGATCTTCTCCCAGGGGAGTTTATCGGGCTTCCGCACGGGAACGAAGCCCGCCCCCAACTCATAGGCCATGGGAGCTCCGAAGATGAATCCCCGGGCTTCTATGGCCACCACCACATCTATCTCCTTGCCCACGCAACTGTCAAGTAGGGAGTCCACCGCCTCCTGAAAGGCATCAGGGTCTTTGATCAGGGTGGTGATATCCCTGAAGAGGATCCCCTCCACCGGAAAATCGGGGATGCTGCGTATCATCTCCGCTAGTTCCATCTTATACCCCTCCTTTTCTCAAACCAGGTTAGTTTATCAGAGGGTGGCTTCTTTTGCAAGCCTACTCGCCTTGGAAGAGTTCCTCCTCGTATATACCGCTAGCGTTCCAGAAGAGCCAGCCTTCAGCGCCAGCGTCATAGGCCGCTTCCCTCTGCGCTCGGTACTGCTCCAAGCCGAAGGGGAGATGGTACTTGTAGTCGGCGTAATGTTGAAGCCAAGGCCGTAGGGGCTTATCGGTGCGGGCTCGCATCCTAACGAGGCTCTCATATACCACCTCATAGGGGTACTGGGGTGGCCTCTTATCCGCCTCCCAATGCAGGAGGCCGGAGGTGAAGGTGGAGGGATAGAGCATGGGGGATAGATAATCCACGTAGGGAGCCACGTTCTCCACCATCTGTCCGATATCGGCCTCATGGTCCAGCCAAGCGGTGAGGCCGAAGAGGTCGGCGGAGGTGAAAACACCAAAAGGTTCCAGCGCCCCTTCTAACTGAGCCATGAAGCCCTGGATGGCCTTATAGCGAGACTCCCCCGTGCTAGGCTGGGAATAGACTAGCGAGCCGGTTTCCCCATCGGTGGGGAAGCGGATATAGTCGAACTGCAACTCGTCGAAACCCAGGGCGGCCACCTCGCGGGCGATGGCGATATTATACTCCCATACCTCCTCGCGGAAGGGATCGACCCATAAAGAGCCCTTTCTATCGGCAAAGAGCGTCCCATCCGGCCGCTTCACAGCCCAATCTGGCCTCCCCCTCGCCAAGACCGAGTCCTTGAAAACCACCAGCCGCGCGATAGTATAGATGCCTCGTTCTCGGCAGAGGCGGAGGAGTTCCTGGACCTCCATCCACCCCTTCTGTTCCGCTCCTATCTCTAGGGCTAGGGGGTTCTCACTATGGTAGGCTAGCCGTCCCGAATCGCCTTTTATATCCACCACCATGGCGTTCAACTCCGTGCGGGCCACCATGTCAATAAGAGCCCGTACCTTCTCCTCAGAAGCCAAGAGGCCAAAAGTGATGTATATACCCTTGGCCTCAAAGGTGGCCTCCAGGGGTTGCAAGACCACATCCAGGGTAGTCGAATGAGGGACCACAACCTGGAAATCTTTGAACCCGGGGGCGCTAAAAGTCAAAACCGCCTGAGCGGGTAGATCGGTCAGATGGTAACCCCCGTTAGCATCGGTGTGAAAGACCCTCCCCCCCATCTGAACAACGACATCGGGAATAGGGGCGCTGGTACCCGCTTCCCTTACCACCCCCTGGAGGGTATCGGGTCGCAAGGCAATCTCCAGGATCCCCTCTCCACTGTATATCACCTCCCCACCCTCGTAGCCGTCCGCCTGTAGTTGGAATCGATCCCCCACCTTGACCCCCTCTATCTGGCTCTGGCCTTGACCATCGGTTACGAAGGAGTCGTCTCGCCAGGATAGAAGAACCCCTGGCAGCCACTGGCCGGTGTAGAGGTCATAGACCGCTACCACCACCCTGCTCCGCTCCAATACTACCTCCAAAGGTGACTGGCCCTCGTAGATGACCTCCGTCCCATAGTACCCCTCAGCCAGGACGGAGATCTGGGCCCCTTCCCTCAACCGTCGCAGGAGGAAAACCCCTTCCTGGCTCCTCTCCGCTACCTCTTCCCCCGCCGAGACGACCGCCTCTGCGATGGGCACTCCCTTCTCATCCTTCACCTCTACCACCGTGATCTGGGGCTGAAGAACTATCTCTAGGGCTTCCTCTCCCCGGAAAACCACCTCCCCAGGCTCATGCCCCGGGGCGACGATGGAGAGAGTGGCCCCTATTTTCAAGCGGCGAAAGGCAAAACCTCCCTGAGCATCGCTCCCGGTGATCTGCCTCCCTGTAGAGATCTTGGCCCCGGGCACAGGCTCGCCTGTCCCCCCATCTCGCACGATGCCTATCAGGAGGTTAGGCCGGAGGATTACCTCTAGAGGGAACTCTTTAGCGAAGAGTCCCCCCACCTCTATCTGCCCCCTGGTCTCCAGGTACCCCTCCGCCTGGACGGATAGGGTCAGGTCTCCCCTCAAACCCTGAAAGCGGAAGCGCCCCTGGTCATCGGTAGCCTGGATGGTCTCGCCAACGGTGACCACCGCGCTGGCTAGGGGCAGCCCGGAGAGCTCATCGGTAACAGTCCCCAAAACCACCTTCTTGTCGAGGTAGAGGAGCCAGGTCATCACCGCTGCCATCAGCGAGAAAGTCAAGAGGGTGAAGAGTATACCCTTCGCCAAGGGGCCATAACGGCCAGGGCTTCCCCCCCTGGCCTCTTCCGCTTGACCGTAACTTTCCTTAAAAATCGGGCTCCTCCTTATATTTTAAGGTCTAACATATTGTCAGAGGATAAATTCTCTGCTACAATAGAAGCAGTTTGGGGAACGGGCTCGTCTTCCCCCCCAGAGAGCCCTGGCTCGTTTTGGCCCGGCGGCTTACCCCAGGGGGAAAGATCCCTCGTGGTACCCCATGGTTTGGAGGATCCTTCGCTTCCAAAATTAGGGCACCAATTTGAACCCCCGCAGGTACAATTTGTACCACCGAAACTTATCAAGCACAACCTAGTGCCTTCGGCATCCTGAGGGAAGGAAGGCCTCCTTCCCAATCTCGGGATGCTGCCTTTTTCGTCCGTCAAGAAGAGGTCATAGCGAGCGTGGACTCCCATCGAATCTGGCAGGCCGCCCAGGGTGAGCTGCAACTCCAGATGACCCGGGCCACCTACGACACCTGGCTCAAGGGGACTTTTGCCGTCTCCTACGAGGATGGCCTTCTTATCGTGGGGACGGAGAACCCCTACGCCAAAGAGTGGCTGGAGAACCGCCTCTTGGGCACCATCAAGAGGACTCTGGCAAGCATTCTGGGTCACACAGTAGAAGTTAGATTCATAGTCAATGCCCATCAGACACAACCCTCCCCGCTCCTCCTATCCGTTCAGGATCCTGAGGATCCTTCCCTGGCCCGGCAAGTACCAGCCCGTCCTGGTACGACTTGGGCCAGGGGACGGGCAGGATCCGAAGGAGAGGAGCCTGCTCCTCCCTTCCCATCCCTCGGGATCTCCCACGGGATCCCTTTGGGACCTGTGGGACGGGATCTGTCCTTACACGATCCCGTAGGGATAAGGACGCCCCCTCTATCTTCGCTCTCCCTTAACCCCAGATACACTTTTGAAACCTTCATCGTAGGGAATAGCAACCGCTTGGCCCATGCCGCCGCCTATGCTGTGGCTCATAAGCCTGCTGAGGCCTATAACCCCCTCTTCCTCTACGGAGGCGTGGGGTTGGGGAAGACCCATCTCCTCCACGCTATCGGGCAGGTGCCCCTCAGGAAGAACTTAAGGGTTCTTTACATATCGTCGGAGACTTTCACTAATGACTTGATCAACTCCATCCGCAACCAGACAACCGAAGAGTTCCGTTTGAAATACCGCCATATAGATGTTCTCCTGGTGGACGATATCCAGTTCATCGCCGGGAAAGAGAGCACTCAAGAAGAGTTCTTCCACACCTTCAATACCTTGCACGCTGCTAATAAGCAGATCGTCATCTCCAGCGACCGCCCCCCCAAAGCGATCCTCACCCTAGAGAAACGGTTGCGCTCCCGCTTCGAATGGGGGTTGATCGCTGACATCCAGCCTCCCGATCTGGAAACCCGTACCGCCATCCTCCGCTTCAAGGCGGAGAGCCTGCCCCACCCCATCCCGGCGGAGGTGATCGATTTTTTGGCCCATAAGATCCAAAGCAATATTCGGGAATTGGAAGGGGCTCTCAACCGTGTGCTGGCCTACGCCAGCATAATGGCCTCTCCCCTCACCGTGGAGATGGCTAAGGCCGCCCTCCAAGATATCACCCTCCATCGTCCCCCTTCCCTCCCAGAGATCGTAAAGACGGTAGCCCACTTCTATGGGCTCTCGGTGGAGGATCTCAAAAGCCCTCGCCGGAGCAAGGTGGTGGCCCTCCCTCGTCAAGTGGCTATGTACTTAGCCCGCGAGGAGACCGACGCCTCTCTCTTGGAGATCGGTAAGGCCCTAGGCGGCCGAGATCATTCCACTATTCTCTACGGCTACGAGAAGATATCCTCCCTCGCCGAGGAGGATTCATTGCGGCGGGAGTTGCTCTCCATCAAGGAGATGCTCTACCATGCCCTCCCTTAGACCGGGAACCCCTTCCTAGGGGCCTTGCTTGATGAAAGCCCTTTTTTCCCCAATGTTTGTGGATAACTCCCCTTTTCCTGTGGATAACTTCTCCGGTCTGGGGATAACTCCAGGCTCACACAGTAATAGGGAGCCCATCACCACTTCTGATCGCCATCGCGACCCGCTACTCTCCATCCAGTACACACCTTCTCCACCAACTGCTAGACCAGAACATAGCCTAGCCCAGGCTACACCAGAAGGTTTTCCACCCTTCAACTGGCCCTACTATTACTGCTTGAATATATAGAGAATATTTATATGGTTAGTATACAAGTTTGTAGTGAAGGCGTCAATACCTAGTGTGGCTAGCGTTTGCTTTAGAAATAGATTTGTAGTATTATATTTTATCAGAAGTCGCACTGGTTTCGGGAAGGGGGTGATGGAGTAGAGTTCACTCAGGAGTTGTGATAGGCGATAGAATCTGATCAAGGAGGAGTTAAGGAGATGAGAAACTACAGAGTCCTTTTGTTAGGTTTGACCCTGCTTTTGGCGCTCGTACCTTTGGCTGGGTGCAAGGCGGCTCCAGCCCTAGGGACGAAAGATAACCCCATCGTCCTGGCCTTTGTCCCCTCCGGGGACACGCCGGACATCATTGAAAGCGCCGAGGAGATTGCAGAACTCTTGTCGGAGAAGACAGGCTATGTCATCGAGGGCAGTGTGGCCACCAGTTACACGGCGGTCATTGAGGCCATGGGCACCGGAAAGGCCCATATGGGCACGCTGGCTACCTTCGCCTATGTCCTGGCCCACGAGAAGTACGGCGTCGATGTAGCCTTGGTCAGCACCCGCTACGGTACGGCCTTCTACAATGGTGAGATCATCGCCGGAGCCGATACAGGCATCACCAAACTGGAGGACCTAGCGGGGAAGACGATGTGCTGGGTGGATGCCGCTTCCGCCTCCGGCTATATCATCCCCAGCATCATGGTCAAGGCAGCGGGGGTGGACCCAGACACCGACCTGGCCCAGCAGATAGAGGCCGGCTCCCATGACAATGTGGCCCTGGCGGTCTACCTGGGGGATTGCGATGCCGGAGCGTGTTATATCGACGCCCGGGACAAGATCGCCGATGACTACCCCGATGTCTACGACAAGACAGTGGTGATCGCCGAATCGCCAGAGATCCCCAACGATGGCCTCCAGTTCATAAAGGACTTCCCGGCTGACATGAGGGAGAAGATTGTCAAAGCCTTCCTGGAGATCATGGCCACCGACGAGGGAGTAGAAGCCATGGGACTGGCCTATGGCTGGGCAGGGGTGGTGGAGAAGGATGATTCCTTCTACGACGATTTCCGGGCAGTCTTAGATGCCTCCGGTGTGGATGTCGAGGAACTGGCCAAGTAGGGGAGATGCAGTCTTGCTTGCTCTAGGTAGAGAGGGGGAATCTCGCTTTCCCCCTTCTCTACCTGTGTGAGGAGGGGGATATTGTTACAGGTAGAGCATCTGACCAAGATTTACGAGGATGGCACCCTGGCCCTAGATAAAGTTAGTTTCGAGGTGCCGGACGGGGAGTTCCTGGTCATTTTGGGCCTCAGTGGGGCAGGCAAATCGACCCTCCTCAGGTGCATCAACCGTCTCATCGAGCCTACCGCGGGAAGGATCATCTGGGATGGGACGGACATCACCGCCGCTTCAGGCGAGGAGTTGCGACGGATCCGTCGCCACATCGGCTTCATCTTCCAAGAGTTCAACCTAGTGGAGCGCTCTTCGGTCCTGACCAATGTCCTCTCGGGGAGGCTGGGCTATGTCAACCCTTGGCAAAGCATCATCCGCTTCCCTAGGGAGGAAGTGAAGAGGGCCATGGGGAATCTGGAGCGGGTGGACATCGCTGATCTGGCCTCTAAACGAGCCGATGAGCTGAGCGGCGGGCAACGACAACGGGTGGGCATCGCCCGTGCCCTGATGCAGGAGCCCAGGCTCATGCTGGCCGATGAGCCGGTGGCCAGCCTGGACCCGGTGTTGGCCCACTCTATCCTTAGATACCTGGAGCAGCTCAACCGGGAAGACGGTATAACAGTGCTCTGCAGCCTTCACTTCTTGGATTTGGTCCGCCGCTACGCCTCCCATGTGGTGGGATTGAAGGATGGGAGGGTGGTTTTCCAAGGCCGTCCCGACGAGATCACCGACCAGCGCTTTAAGGAGATCTACGGCCAGGAGGCCGAGCAGATCACGGTTACATAGGGGGGAACGTGGAGCGCAAGAAGCCTATTCTTAGTTCCTTGCTGTCTCTGATCGTCCCTGGCCTGGGGCAGATGTATGTAGGCCAACTCGCTAGAGGAGCAGTACTCTTGCTCGCCATAGCACTCACCTCCCTCCTGATACACTGGCGGGAGAGCAACTTTCTCTTCATTGGCATCATCCTGGCTTGGTTGTGGGGCGTCTGGGATGCCTATAGCCTGGCCCGAGGAAGGCCGATGTCGCTTCTGCCCCCTTTCCTCATCATAGGCGTCATCGTATACATCATCGGCTGGCACGTCACCGATATCAACCTCGTTGGCCTGGTAACCGATGTGGCAGACATCAAGCCTTTGGTGAGCGACCTGGTGCAACCCGCCGTCCTGGAGCGGGACATCGAAACCCAGGAAGCGGAGATTATCTTCGAGTCGCCCTGTTCCGATTCGCCCCCCGACAAGGGAACCCCCTTGGAGGATGAGCCCTATCTCATCATCCTGGACAAGACCTGTGGGGAGGTTGGGGAAACGTTCACCATCGAAGGCGGTAACTTCTGGCCCTCCTCCCGCGGCCAGATATGGTGGCTCAACATGGCTGGGGAGATGAAGCGTCGGATTCGGCAGGAGGGCGAGTACCTGAATTTCGAGACCGACGAAGAGGGGAGGATCCTCCCTCTCACCATTGTGGCGCCCGTGCCCTTCGGCGAGGCCAGGGGCAAGGGCCCTCAGAGGAGTCGCGTCCAGGCGCTGCTGAAGCGCGAGGTAGGAGCCCTCCACCTCAGCCGTACTTTCTTCCTGGTGGTGGATAAGATGATGGAGACCATCTTTTTGGCCCTCATGGCCACTACCGTAGCCATACTCTTCGCCGTCCCGGTGAGTTTCCTGGCGGCCCGCAACCTGATGGGCGGCAACCCTATCACTATGGGGGTCTACTACCTGACCCGCACTGTTCTCAATATCCTCCGCTCTATAGAGCCCCTGATCATGGCTATCGTCTTCGTGGTCTGGGTGGGGCTGGGCCCCTTCGCTGGCGTTCTCGCTCTGGCGGTCCACTCGGTCGCCGCCCTGGGCAAACTCTACTCCGAGGCCGTGGAATCGATTGACCCTGGTCCCATCGAGGCCATCACCGCCACGGGGGCCAACCGGTTGCAAACCATCGTCTACGCTGTAATCCCTCAGATCGTACCTCCTTATGTTGCCTTCACCGTCTACCGTTGGGATGTAAACGTCCGCATGTCCACCATCATTGGCTTCGTCGGTGGTGGGGGGATCGGCTACCTCTTGCAGCAGTGGATTCGCCTCTTGATGTACGAGGAGGCTGGAGCCGCTGTCTGGGCTATCGCCATCGTGGTGTGGGCTTTGGATTATACCAGTGCCGTCATACGTGAGAGGATAGTATAAAGCGTTCCCCCTTTTTGAGGGATGGAGGGCGGGTGAAGGGGTTTCCTCAAGTTGTCGTCATTGGGGCGGCCACCATGGACACCAAAGGCCGGGCCGAGAAGCCTCTGGTGCTGGCCACCTCCAACCCTGGTCAGATTCGCATAAGTGCCGGGGGCGTGGGGCGCAATGTGGCGGAGAACCTGGCTCGCCTGGGGGTCCCCACTCTCCTCCTCTCCGCCGTAGGGGACGATGAGGCCGGAAGGCATATCCTGGAGGTGACCGCGGCTGGTGGCGTGGATGTAAGCCAGGTGATAGTCTCTCACTCCCATTCCGCGGCCTATCTGGCCGTCCTAGATGAGAAGGGGGCTATGAGGCTTTCCATCGATGATATGGCCATCATAGAAGAGGTCACCCCGCGCTATATCTACGACCGCCGGCGCTTTATCCGGGGGGCCAAGATGGTGGTGATGGATGCCAACCTGAGCCCGGCGGCGATAGCCTCCGCCCTTCGGGTAGCCACTAAGGCTGGGGTCCCTGTCTGCGTGGACCCGGTATCGGTGGCCTTGGCTCCCCGCTTGAAGGACCACCTCTCCTACCTCTCTCTCATCACCCCCAACCCACAAGAAGCCGAGGTCCTCTCTGAATCCCCTATCCGGGATCGCTTCGAAGCGACCGCCGCCGCTCGGAAACTAGTCTCCTTGGGGGTGGGGGTGGCGATCATCACTTTGGCTGAAGAGGGGCTCTGTTACGCCACCTCCCAGGAGAAGGGCCATATCCCGGCCATAGACTGCGAGGTGGCGGATGCCACGGGGGCTGGCGATGCCCTCACCGCTGGAGTGGTGTACGGTCTGGTAAACGACTTCCCCATCTCCGAGGCCGTTCGTCTAGGGGTCTCGGCCGCCACTTTAACCCTCACCTCCGTCGATACCGTCTGTCCAGATCTCAGCCTAGAGCGGCTCTACGATCGGTTGGTGATCTAGGGTTTCGCCCTTAACACCAGGGCAAAGATATAAAGGGGTCAACATGACTCACCTTCTGCTTGGTGAGGAAGCGAGAGTTGCCTTAAAACCCCCTGTAGCCCTGGAGTCGGCTCTCATCTCCCACGGCCTGCCCTATCCTAAGAATGTGGAGGCAGCGCAGGCCATGGAAGAGATCCTCAGGGAGGGGGGAGCCGCCGGTGGGATGGGGGGGACGACGGTATCTGCTACCCTCTATCTAGCCCATCGAGGCAGGCATTGGGATGTCTCCGCTAACCTTTTCGCCCTGGCCGAGACGCCCTTGGTCGTGGTCTGCTCCGGGGCGAAGGCGATCCTTGACCTTCCCGCCACTCTAGAATGGCTGGAGACCTCCGGGGGTCCCGTTATCGGTTATGGCACCGGTGAGTTTCCAGCCTTCTACGCGCGGGATGAGTTAGGGCTATCAACCGCCATATTGGTGGTCGTTCCCGTGCCGGAGAAGGACGAGGTGCCCCGTTCCCTGGTGGAGGAAGCGTTAGCCAGGGCGTTGGAGATGGTGGAGGTCCAGGGCGTAAGGGGAGGGGCGTTGACCCCATTTCTCCTGGGGCAACTGAACGAACTGACCCAAGGGGCTACATTAGGGGCTAATATCGCCTTGCTCAAGAATAACGCCCGCATGGCGGCCGGGGTCGCCCAGGCCTCAGCCATGCCATGAGGGGTTATGCTTTATTGGTGAACACTATCCCCGTCTCGTCGGCGTCCAACAGCACCCCGTCCCCCTCCTTTAACTCTCCCTTCAGGATCCGCGTGGAGAGGGGGCTCTCCACCTCCCGCTGAAGGAGCCGCTTCAGGGGGCGGGCTCCGAAGGAGGGGTTGTAGCCCTTCTCCACCAGAAGATCCCGGGCCTTGTCGCTCAACTCTATAGCAATCCCCCGCACCAGGAGACGCTTCTGGATATCCTTCATCTGGAGGTCCACAATGGCTTTGATATGCTCCGGCTTGAGGGTGTGGAAGATGATCACCTCATCGACTCGGTTCAGGAATTCGGGCCGGAAGGTCTTCTTCAATTGTTCCCGCATCTGGGCCTGCATCTCAGAGTCCGCATCCCCCTCGTCACCGGTGCGGAAGCCCAAGGTGCCTCCCCGCTGGGCGTATTGAGTTCCGATGTTGGAGGTCATGATTAAGACCGTGTTCCTGAAATCCACCGTTCGCCCTTGGCCGTCGGTGAGCCGCCCCTCGTCGAGGATCTGGAGGAGAGTGTTCCACACATCGGCGTGGGCCTTCTCGATCTCGTCGAAGAGGATCACCTGATAGGGCCGTCGGCGGATCGCCTCGGTGAGTTGGCCCCCTTCGCCGTATCCCACGTAACCTGGCGGGGCCCCGATGAGGCGGGAGACGGTATGCCTTTCCTGATACTCGCTCATATCCACCCGCACTAGGGCCTCCTCATCGTCGAAGAGGAACTCGGCCAGCACTTTGGCCAACTCCGTCTTCCCTACCCCGGTAGGCCCCAGGAAGATGAAGGAACCGATGGGGCGTCGGGGGTCTTTCAGCCCGGAGCGGCCCCGCCGTATAGCATCGGCCACGGCGGAAACCGCCTCCTCCTGCCCCACGATCCGTTGGTGGATCCTCTCCTCCATAGAGAGGAGTTTCTCCGCCTCCGTTTCCATCATGCGGCTCACCGGTATCCCGGTCCAAGCGGCTACGATCTGGGCCACATCCTCCTCGTCAACCACCTCATCTATCCCCTTTTCCCTACGCCAGACGCCCAGTTCCCCCTGGTACTCTCTCTCCAGTTGCAACCGCGCGCTCTTAAACCTCGCTGCCTGCTCGTAATCCCTCTTCTGCCAGGCTTCCTCCTCTTTGGTTTGGAGCTCTTGGAGGCGGTTCTTCTTCTCCTTCAGTTCTTCCGGCAACCCGAACATATCGATACGCAATTTGGCCGCCGCCTCATCGACGAGGTCCACCGCCTTGTCGGGGAGATACCGCTCTGTCACATACCGGTGGGAGAGCCTAGCCGCTTCCTCTAGGGCCTCATCGGTGATGGTCACCCCGTGGTGCTCTTGATACCGCTCCCTCAGGCCCTGGAGCATCTCGATGGTCTCCTCCACCGAGGGCTCATCCACATAGATGGGGGCGAATCGGCGTTCCAGGGCCCCGTCTTTCTCGATGCGGTTGCGGTACTCATCGAGAGTGGTGGCCCCGATGCATTGCAACTCCCCGCGAGCCAGGGCGGGCTTCATCATGTTGGAGGCGTCGATCGCTCCCTGGGCCGCCCCAGCCCCCACCACGTTGTGTAACTCATCGATGAAGAGGATTATCCCTCCATGAGATCGCTGTACCTCCTGGAGGGCAGCCTTGAGCCTCTCCTCGAACTCGCCCCGGAAGCGGGAGCCAGCCACCATGCCTCCTAGATCCAACTCCACAACCCTTCTGCCCACGAGGTTTTCCGGAACATCGCCAGCGGTTATCCTCTGGGCTAGCCCCTCGACGATGGCTGTCTTCCCTACCCCTGCCTCGCCGATGAGGACAGGGTTATTTTTGGTGCGGCGGGCCAGGACGCGCATGAGGCGAAGGATCTCCGTCTCTCGACCGATCACCGGATCCAGCCGTCCCTCCCGGGCTAGTTGAGTTAAGTCTCGGCCGTACCTTTCCAGTATCCGATATTTGGTCTCCGCTTGAGGATCTGTCACTTTCTGTCCTCCTCTTATCTCTTCGATAGCCTTATAGGCCTCATCTTTGGTCACGCCCGCATCTTGGAGGATGGCGCTAGCGGCGCCACCCCCCTCGCCGATTATGGCTAGGAAGATATGCTCTGTGGAGACATACTCGTCCCCCAGGCGCTTCGACTCCTCCATGGCCACGTCTATGATCCGCTTCACCCTAGGGGTGACATAGATCTGGGCTTGGGGGGCCGGGGCGCTAAACTGGGTAGGTGGGCTGGTGGATAGGAGATCATCCAACCGCCCCCTTATCATC
>DFBK01000003.1 GCA_002366595.1 Anaerolineales bacterium UBA3082
GGAGGTGTTTTTCAACAGCCTCGAAATTAGGAGTGTGGTGGAACACGCTATCTATCGAGTGAGACAATGACTCCATTGTATAATTCTGACCCTTAAAATGGCGAGAATTCTTAGCACTTTTTCCACTAAAGAGCCACAGATTGACTTTTTCAACGGTCTCGATGCTGTAGGGTTGATAAATGTGAGTTTTTATTGTAGAATTTAACCTTGGCAATGGATTTAGTGTCCCCTCTTGAGATCGATTTTGTTGAGTTTTCCTAAACGAAGGAGGCAGGCTAGTTAAGGCAAGGGTGCTCCTTCAGGCGGCTTGCCTTTTTATCGCTCATCAGAGGAGGAGAAGGTGAAAGAGGTAGTCATCGTAGACGGGGTGCGAACCCCCATCGGCAGCCATGGAGGGGCCTTTCGGAATATCCCCGCCCAGGAGTTGGCTAAGATCGTGATGGAGGAGGTCCTCAAGCGGACGCAACTCGACCCCAATATCATCGACGATGTGATCTTCGGCTGCATCGGCCAATACTCCGATGCCCCCAATATCGCCCGGGTGGCGGCTCTGCTGGCCGGCGTCCCTGACCATGTCCCAGGCTACACTGTGCAGCGGAACTGCGTAGCCGGGATGCAAGCCATCACTAGCGCCTATCAGGCGATCCAGGCCAGCGATGGAGAGGTCTTCCTGGTGGGGGGGACGGAGAGCATGAGCACGGCTCCCTATGTGGTACGGGGGGCTCGCTGGGGGCTGAAGTTGCGCCATACTCAGTTCGTCGACGCTCTGTGGGAAGGGCTGACTGATCCCGTCTGCGGCCAAATCATGGGCCTCACGGCGGAGAACTTGGCTGAGATGTACAATATCAGCCGGGAGGAGCAGGACGAATACGCCGTGCAGAGCCATAAGAAGGCTTTCATGGCCACTCGGATGGGGAAGTTCAAGGACGAGATCGTGCCGGTGACGGTGGAGAAGAAGGTGGCTGGCCAGAAGGTGCCTCCGGATATCGTCACCGAGGATGAATGCATCAACCCGGGCCTCACCGTGCAGAAGGCGGCTCTCTACCCTACGGTCTTCAAGAAAGGTGGCACCGTCACCCCGGCCAACGCTTGCCCTCTCTCCGACGGGGCAGCCGCCTTGATAGTGATGACTGAGGAGAAGGCGAAGGAGTTGGGGATGGAGCCTCTGGCCTACATCCGCGGCTACGCCTACGCTGGGGTCCCTCCTCACATCATGGGGATCGGTCCTACCAAGTCGATCCCTAAGGCGTTGGAGAAGGCGGGGTTGAAGTTAAAAGATATGGAACTCATCGAACTGAACGAGGCTTTTGCTGCTCAGGTGCTGGCTGTAGCCAAGGAGATGGATAAGTATGGCTGGGATGGGGAGAAGGTGAATGTCAACGGCGGGGCTATCGCCCTGGGCCACCCTGTGGGCTGCACGGGGGCCAGAATCACCATCACCCTGCTCCGTGAGATGATAAAGCGGGACCTAGAACTGGGTCTGGCCACCGCCTGCGTAGGAGGGGGGCAGGGAGGAACGCTGATCATCGAGCGGAAGTAGCCAGAGAAGAGCGTTGATAGCGTTGTATGCCGATAATTGGGGAGGTGCGTTATGAGCGTTGAAGTGAATCGAGAGGTGCCTTGGGGAAGGATAGTGAAGATCATGTTCCTTGCCCTCTTGCTCATCGCTGCCGGCTACTTTTTCGGCATCTGGTGTGGCAGGCTTGGCCAGGCCTATACCCTTTTCCTCCAGCCGGGGAGGGAGATCCTGGAATTGGTTTTGTGGTTGCTTCTGGCTATTGTGGTAGTGGCCGTGACCGCAGGCCTGGTGGCCGCCCTTCTGAAACCTCTTTGGGTGGCGGTGGTGGCCTTCGCCCTCTCTACCTTGGCGATGATCCTTGGTTGGCAGGTGGGGATAGGCCCTGCTCTGGGGGGGCTACTCTACTTTATCATCTGCTTGCTCTATGCGAGAGGCGTGATTAAAGAACTGAACGAGCGCTTGAAGTTCTCCGTAGAACCGGTCTCCCGGGGTCTTTCCCTCTTGTTCCTGGTGCTGGCCTTAGTGGCCTGCGGAAGCCTATATCTGGGCTATGCGGCTCATATCGAGAGGGAGGGTTTTACCTTTCCTCCCGCTTTCAAAGAGATGATGACTAAGATGACCGTAATACCTATGCGGGAGGCCATCGAAGCGCAAACCGATCTCACGCCTCAGGAGAAGGAAAGGGCTTTGGCGGAGATGGAAGAAGGGTTTGAGGAGATGTGGATGGGGCCATTAGAGGAGATGATAGAGCCTTATGAACGACTGATACCGATAGCCGTGGCCATCGGCATATTTATGACCCTCCAGACCATCCTCGGTCTTCTCTCCTGGATTCCGGGCTTGATCCTAGCGATGATCTTTCCCCTCCTACAGATCACCGGCATGACAAGGATAGTGAGGGAAACTCGGGAGGTGGAGAGGGTGGTGATTTGAAACGCGAAGGATGTGAAGAAAGCGCGAAGCAGGCGAAACGACTACCCGAGACGGTAGGGGAATAGAAAACAAGGAGGTGGAAGTAGCATGTACATCTTCAAAGCAGGTGTCTTAGGCGCCGGGGCGATGGGGGCGGAGATCGCCCAGGTGATCACCTATTCTGGCTTGCCGGTGGTGCTGAAAGACATCGATCAGGAGTTGGTGGATCGGGGCTTGGGGAAGATAAGGGCCATCTATCAGCGCCGGGTGGACAAGGGGAAGATGAGTCCCACTACTATGGCGGAGAAAGTGGACCTGGTGGAGGGGACCACTTCTTATGACCCCTTCTCCGATGTGGATATCGTCATCGAGGCTGTGCCCGAGGATATCGAACTCAAAAAACGGGTCTTCCGAGAGTTGGAAGGGGTCTGCCCAGAGGGGACGATATTCGCTTCCAATACTTCAGCCCTCTCCATCTCCGAGATGGGCGCGGCTACCAAGAGGCCGGGGAAGGTGATAGGGATGCATTTCTTCAACCCCGCCCACGTGATGAAACTGGTGGAGGTCATCCCTGGGCTGCACACCGACCAGGACACCATAGACAGCGTAGTTGCGTTCGCTGAGTCATTGCGCAAGATTCCTGTCGTTGTCCAGGAATGTCCCGGTTTCCTGGTCAACCGCCTCCTCATGCCTTACCTCAACGAGGCGGCCTATTGCCTCCAGGAGGGAGCGGCAACGGCCACAGAGATAGACGAGGCCATCGTCGAGTTCGGGATGCCCATGGGCCCCTTCACCCTGATGGATATGCTGGGGCTGGACATCTGCTCCGATGTGGGTAAGTACCTCTACTCGGAATATGGTGAGAGGATGAAGCCCGCCACGCTCTTCGAGAAACTCTATGGGGCAGGGCGCTTCGGGGAGAAGGCGAGCGCCGGCTTCTACGGCTACGGGATCGAGACCGACGAGCCGGTGAAGGAGATGATCGCCCAGATCCAGGAGGAGACGGGGATAAAAGGGACCCCTTTCAGCGTGGAGAGGTGCTTTTTGCCTTTCGTTAACGAGGCGGCCCTCTGCCTCCAGGAGAATATCGCCTCCCCCACCGATATCGATATGGCCATGATGGCCGGCACGGGGATGAAGAAAGGGGATACGCCTATGGGCCCTTTGGCCATCGCCGATGAGATGGGGCTGGATAAGGTTTTGGCTCAGTTAGAGGATTTCGAGGCTCAATTTGGGGAAAGGTTCCGGCCGGCTCGGCTCCTGCGCCTCAAGGTGAAAGCGAACCACCTGGGGGTCAAGACAGGGTGGGGTTTCCTGGAACATGCAGGGTGAGCCTGGACGATGGCGTGATAGCCTCTAAAGAAATCATAGAAAGGACGAAAATATGGCCGAAAGACAGTATGTGAAAATCTCCATCGAGGACCGGGTGGCACTCTTGACTCTCGACTATCCCCCGATGAATGTCCTCAACACCTCCACGGTGACCGAGTTGAACGATGCCTTGGATGAACTCCTGGCCAACGATGAGGTCAAGGCCATCGTCATCACCGGGGGCGGCCAGTACGCCTTTATCGCTGGAGCCGATATCAACCAGATCGCGAGTATCAAGAGCCCTGAAGAGGCTCGGGGGTTGGTGAAGATGGGGCATGCTCTTATGAGCAAGATCGAGTCTGCCCCCCAGCCTATCATCGCCGCCATCAACGGCTACTGCCTGGGAGGGGGGCTAGAGTTGGCCATGGCCTGTCACATGCGCATCTGCAACAACCGGGCGCAGTTGGGCCAGCCAGAGATCAGCCTGGGGGTTATCCCTGGCTTTGGGGGGACCCAACGCCTCCCACGCATCGTGGGAAAGGGAAAGGCCTTGGAGTTGATCCTCGCCGGGACCCGTATCTCTGGCGCCGAGGCAGCCAATATCGGTCTAGTGAACAAGGCTGTTCCCGCCGGCGAGGTGGTCCGCACAGCCATGGGCTTGGCCAAGAAGATCGCCTCCTTGGGCAAGTTGGCTATCGCTGCGGCCCTGGAAGCGGTCAATGAAGGGATGGAGACCACTTTGGAGAAGGGGCTGGAGGTCGAGGCCGATAAGTTCGCCAGCCTGGTGGGCACCGAGGACATGAAAGAGGGGTTGACCGCTTTCCTGGAGAAGCGACAGCCTAAGTTTGTGGATCGGTAGTTGATAGTGAGCAGGCACGCGCTTCTTGCCTAGCGTGCGGACGAATAGGGTCGGCTTCTAAGTCGAAAGTCTTGTTAGCCCCGGCATTGTAAATCGGTGTTCGGGCTTAGGCTTAGAGTAGGAGGTTTTCTATGGATTTTGCCCTTACTGAAGAAGAGCAGATGTTCCAAGAACTCTTCCGGGATTTCGCTCAGAATGAGGTGAAGCCCTTGGCCGACGCCATCGACCGGGAAGAGAGGACCCCTACTGAAACCCTCAAGAAGATGGCGGAGATGGAACTTTTGGGCTTGCCTTTTCCCCCGGGGTATGGAGGGGCAGGGGTTGGACTTCTGGGCCAATGCCTGCTCTTGGAGGAGTTGGGAAAGGTCTGCCTAGCCACGGCCAGTATCGTGGCTGTTCATACCGGTGTGGCGGCCACCGTTATCTATCTGGGAGGCACCGAAGAGCAAAAGAAGAGATACCTAACCCCTTTGGCTAGGGGGGAGAAGATCGGCTCCTTCTGCCTGACGGAACCGGGGGTAGGCTCCGATGCGGCCAAGGTGGAGACCATCGCCGTCAAAAAGGATGGACATTACCTCCTGCGGGGCAGCAAAATCTGGATCACCAACGCCGAGATAGCCGATATATTTACCGTCTTCGCTAAGACGGACCCGGAGGCCGGAGCGCGGGGTATCACCGCCTTCATAGTGGAGAGGGGGATGCCTGGCTTCAAGGTGGGTCGCCGAGAGAGGAAGATGGGGATAAGGGGCTGCCCTACCAACCAGTTGTTCTTTGACGATTGTCCGGTGCCCGAAGAGAACATCCTGGGCGGAGAGGAAGGCAAAGGGCTGGCTATAGCCCTTCAGACTTTGGACTATGGGCGGTTGGGGATAGGGGCCATCTCCTTGGGAGCGGCGGAGGGGGCCCTGGAAGCCAGTATCGAGTTCGCGCAGACACGAGAGCAGTTTGGGGGGCCCATCGCCGAGAAGCAGGCCATCCAATGGATGATCGCTGACATGGCCACCGAGATCGAGGCGCTCCGCTTCCTCGTTTACCGCACCGCTTGGATGGCAGATCAGGGTCAGCTCTTCCGACGGGAGGCGGCTATGGCCAAACTCTTCGCCTCCGAGGTGGCGTATCGGGCCACAAATAAGGCGGTGCAACTCCACGGAGGGGCGGGCTACGTGCGAGACCTCCCCATCGAGAGGATGTACCGAGATGCGCGCATCACCCGCATCTATGAGGGCACGAACGAGATACAAAGGTTCATCATCGCCTCGGATATATTTCGTAAGGAGGGGCTCAAACTTAAGCCTTGAGAAGGGGGGCGATCATGGCGGCAAAAATGGAACTTTCGCTGGTCGAGTTGGAGAAGCCTGCCGAGGTGAACCTCATCCTGGGGCAATCCCACTTCATCAAGATGGTGGAGGATACCCACGAGGCGATGGTCAACTCCGTTCCTGGGGTGAAGTTTGGCCTGGCTTTTTGCGAATCGTCGGGGCCTTGCCTTGTGCGGGCTAGCGGGAACGATGAAGAGTTGGTCGAGTTGGCGCAGAAGAATGCCCTGGCTCTGGCCGCGGGCCACGCCTTTGTAATCCTCATGCGGGAAGCCTATCCTATCAATGTGCTGAACGCCATAAAGAGGGTACCAGAAGTGTGCACCATCTTCTGTGCCACGGCTAATAAGGTCCAGGTGGTGGTAGCGGATACGGAGCAGGGACGGGGGATATTGGGGGTGATAGACGGCGCGCGGTCGGCGGGGGTGGAGACGCCCGAGGATGTGGAGGAGAGGAAGGGGTTCCTGCGGAAAGTCGGGTATAAGTTGTAGATTTGGCGAACTCTTTCATGTCGGGGAGAAAAGATGGAGTGTGAGTTCTGTGCCATTGTGGCTGGGGAGGTGCCCGCCGAGATCGTCTATCAGGATGAGGCGATCACCGCCTTTCGAGACAAACACCCCCAGGCCCCTACCCATATATTAATCGTCCCCAACGAGCATATCCCCAACGTGGCCTCCGTCTGTGCCGAGCATGCTCGGCTGATCTGGAAGGCGGTTTGCGTGGCCAACGATTTGGCCCAGGCGGAAGGGATCGCCCTCCGAGGCTATCGGTTAGTGATAAACTGCGGGCCGGACGCCGGGCAGTCAGTAGACCATCTCCATTTTCATCTTCTAGGGGGTCGGCCCATGCGGTGGCCGCCGGGGTAAGAGAGATTTTCACGGCGAGGGATTGACGGAGTTTCTAGTATGTAGTATAATGGGATTGTCCCAAGCCGGTGAACAAACCGCTGAGGACGCCGTATTGTCATAGTTTCTCCATCCTGAGGATCGACGTAACCTCGTTGGCTTCATTGCCAATCTTTTCCCACAGGCGGCTGGGATAGGTTGGCTTTTTTGCTTGAGGTGGGAGGGGACGAAATGCGGTGAATAGTAGATTGAGCGATTGGGGCTCTTCCAAGGATATCAAGTCTCAGATGATCTCTTAGGAGGTGCAAGGTGAAGAAGAGACGCTTGATCATGGCATTGGCGTTCTTGGCTTTTGTGTGGCTGATGGTAAGCCTGGCTTGCGGTGAAGCTCCCAAGGCAACCCCTGTTGTGATCCCACCCACGCCCGAAGAAGCAGTGGCAACTTCTACTCCGGCACCGGCTCCGGTAGGTACGAGTCTGGACAACCCTGTCCCGCTGGGGCATTCTCTTGTTGCTTCCAACGGAGCAAAAATCACGATCAATGGTATTACGGCAAGGGGAGCAGAGGCCACGGCAATCGTTAAGAGGTGGAACGAGTTTAACCCCGAACCTGGTGAAGGCAAAGAATACATAATCATATCTTGCAATGTCGCTTACGAGGGGGGGAAAGGGGAGACTGTCTCCGTCGCAAGGTATGACTTCAGAGTTGTCGTGAAGGGTGTTATCAAGGAATCTCCTACGATGATGATAATAACCGGTGGTGACTTGCTCGAGGGAGAGATGTTCCCTGGCGCATCAATAGATGGTCATCTGGTTTTTGAGGTGGATGAGGGCGCCACAGGCATTGTAGTTGTCTACACCGTCCTCTTTGAGGAGAGCTATTACTTTGCAACGGAATAGCGGTCTCCTAAGACTAATGTATTCTAGAATCCAGAGGGGGGCCTTTACAAAGGTCCCTCTCTAGCGTATAATTCTTTTAGACCCTATCCGAGAAATCGAGGGGCGAGAAGGATGCGCGAGTGGATTTTCGCCAGCTTAACGGCCGTCTTGGCCCTCTCGCTGGCCTTGATTAGTTGTAGGCCGGTGCCTACGCCAACGCTGGTTCCTCCCACCCCTACAATAACGCTACCTCCGACGGCGGGCAAAGTAGCCGTAGAGCCCGCCGCCTCAGTAACGGCTGAGCAGAGGCTACAAATCGAGGGCACCGTGTTCGACAATGCGCATAGCGCCAGAGTGGTAACGATTCGAACGGAGTCCGGTGAGGAGTGGTATGTAGTATGGGAGCAAATCCGACAGATTACTGCCCCTGAGGGCCGGCAGTTAACAAGCCGTGATCTCAAGCGGGGGGATGTGGTCATTGTGCGAGGCACCCTGGCAACCGAAGCCGTGACTTCCAATGTAATCAAGGATGCTGATATCGAGGTCCTGGAAAGGACGCCATAGCCTATCAGCCAATGGGTGTGCCTTTTGAGGTCCCCGAGGGGATCGATGACTACATCCGGGCAGTCGGACTTTTCGGATAGGCTCTTGGCACTATCCTGCAAGGGCGAAAGGAGTATATGACCTTCAAAGAGCGTTTGGCGGAAGACTTGAAAGAGGCTATGAGAGCCAGGGACGAGCGGAGGAAAACCACCCTTCGCTTGCTCTTGGACGCTATCCATAAGGCGGAGATCCCCTCTGAGAAAGAGGCCAAGACAGGCGAAGGCCCTCCACGGAAGGAATTGAGCGAGGATGATATTTTGCGGATCGTGGCCTCCGAGGCTAAGCGGCGCCGTGATGCGATCAGGGAATTTGGGAAGGCAAAACGAGAGGACCTGGTAGCCCAGGAGGAGGCGGAACTGGCCATAATAATGGGTTATCTTCCGGCTCAACTCTCTCGGGAGGTGATCCAGGAGTTGGGAGCCAGCGATATCTCGCAGATGGGCCGGGTTATGGGCACGCTGATGTCCCGGGTGAAGGGGAAGGCTGAGGGAGGGGTTGTGAGTCAGGTGGTGCGCGAGATCTTAAGCGGAGGCGACTAGTTGAGGGAGCCTTCTTTGATATAGAGCGCCGGTAGAGGCGCTTATTCCTTTCCTTCGGATGCAGATTTGGAGAGCCAGATGGCGGAGGGTGTTAAGGCTGGCGTAAGGCGATCCAGGATTTTGAGGAGTGCCATCTTGGGGTTCATCCTGGTCCTGGTGACCAGTTTCATCCTTCTCTTCCAGTTCTTGCCTAGGAGGGTGGATCTGGAGGTGGGCGAGGTGAGCCCTGTGGATCTGCGCGCGCCGCGAGGGATCACCTATACCAGCGAGATCAAGACCCAGGAGGAGCGGCAGAGGGCCGAGGAGGCGGTGGAGGATATCTATGATCCGGCCGATCCGGAGATCGCTAGGCAAGCGATAGCCCAGGCTCGTCAGGTTTTCGATTACGTGGACTCCGTTCGGCATGACGAGTACGCTACTCGGGAAGAGAAGATGGAGATGGTGCGCGCCATCCGTGATGTTACGCTGCCGCTCTCCGTGATCAGCGATACCATTACCTTGGAGGAGGATCTATGGGGTGAGGTGGTAGCCGAGAGCCTCAAGGTCTTGGACGAGATCCTGAGGAAAGATATCCGGAGCGGTCAGGTCACCGAGTGGAAACGGCAGGTGGCGGGCTATGTAAGTCTAGCCCTCTCGCCCACTCAGGCGGAACTGGTGGAGGCCTGGAGCAAGAACTTCATCGTCCCCACCAGTTTCCTCAACGCTGAAAAGACTGAGGAGGCCAAGATCGCCACTCGTGAGAGTATCCAGCCGGTTCGGGTGACTATTGAGAAGGGGGAGATCATCCTTCGAGAGGGGGATGTCACTACCCCCTTGGCCTGGGAGGCTCTTGAGGCCCTGGGTCTGCTCCAGGTCACTATCGAGTGGCCGCGGATCGCCGCTCAGGTTCTATTCGTGGTGATCATGGTCTTCATCTTGGTGGTCTATATCTATCTCTTGCGTCCCGCTTTCCTGGACAACAGGCGTCAGGTTTTCCTTTTGGGTTTCCTCTTCATCTTCTCGGTGCTGGGGGCTAAACTGATGGTGCCTGGGCATGTCGTTATCGCCTACCTTTTTCCCCTGGCGGCCACCTCCATGTTGCTTGCCGCACTGGCGGATGTCCATCTGGCTATCCTCACCACCGCTCTTTTGAGTCTCATCTTGGGCTTCATCGGCGGCTCTTTAGAGTTAGCGGTTTTGGGCTTCGCCGGAGGAGTGGTATCCTCCCTGTGCCTCCGTCGTGTCGAGAGGCTTAACTTCTTCCTTTGGGCCGGGGTCTACGCCGCTCTCACCAATGCTGGCGTGATCCTTATTTTTCGCCTTCTGGAGCAGGATCGCGATCTAGTGGGCACCTTTACCCTCCTTGGAACAGGGGTAGCCAACGGCGGGCTCTCCGCTAGCCTCACCTTGGCTGCCTTTTACGTCCTAGGGAACTTTCTAGGCGTCACCACTATCTTACAGTTGCTAGAACTTGCCCGGCCTACCCATCCTTTGCTCCAAGAGTTCTTGCTCAAAGCACCGGGCAGTTACCATCATAGCCTGATGGTGAGCAATCTGGCTGAGCAGGCGGCGGAGGCGATAGGGGCCGATCCTCTCTTGACTAGGGTAGGAGCCTATTACCACGACGTGGGTAAGATACGGCGTCCCTACTTCTTCGTGGAGAATCAGGGGGAGGGGATCAACGTCCATGAGCGGCTCGATCCCAAGACCAGTGCCCAGATCGTCATCTCCCACGTGAAGGATGGGCTGGAGTTGGGTCAAAAATACGGCCTCCCCCAGGCGATTTTGGACTTCATCCCCGAGCATCACGGGACAACTCGACAGAGTTATTTCTACCACCAGGCTCAGGAAGGGGGGGGAGAGGTGCGGGAGGATGATTTTCGCTACCCTGGCCCCAGGCCTCATAGTCGAGAGACAGCGATACTCATGCTGGCCGATGGGGTGGAGGCCGCCATCCGCGCCGAGAGCCCATCGACCCCGGAGGAGGTGGAGAAGATCGTGCGACAGATCATCGAGCGCCGACTCTCTGATGGCCAGTTGGATAATAGCGATCTCACATTGCGGGATCTGGAAAAGATCAAGGAGACGTTCATTAAAGTATTGGAGGGCGTCTACCATCCCCGCATAAAGTACCCTGAAAAAGAGGAACCTGGAGATGCAAGCGCTGAGGGTGGACCTGACGATTCAACTAGACCCTCAGATCAAGGCTGAGATTGATGAGGAGCGCCTCCACCACCTAGCGGTGGAAGCCCTTCGCCTGGAGGGGGTAGCCCAATCTTTCGAGTTGGGCTTATCTATTACCGACGATGAGGGGATAAAAGGGTTGAATCGCCGATACCGGGGGGTAGATGAGCCCACCGATGTCTTAGCCTTCGGGGGGGAGGTAGAAGGGTTCGTTTCCCCTGCTCTACATTTGGGGGATATAGTCATCTCTTATCCTCGGGCTGCATCGCAGGCCCAGGAGCGAGGCCATTCCACGGCCCAGGAGATAGATATTCTCTTCCTGCACGGCCTTTTACACCTTTTGGGGTATGAGGACGAGACACCGCAAAAGAGGGTTCGGATGTGGGTCCGGCAAGAGGAGCTGCTGGGAGCCCTCAGGTGAGGGAGAAGGCTAAGCCGCATACGACTTGGCCTTCTCATTACTGCCCCCGCATAACTTTTAGGAGGCTCGCTGGGGCCGCCGGTTCAACCGAGAACTGAGGAAGTAGGCTAAGAACCCAAGAGCGGAAAGGGCAGACCCCAGTACGGCTCCCGCTAGGAAGAAGAGCCATGGCCGTCGGCGCCGGGGTTCAACGATCACTCGTTTCTGGGCTATCATGTCCAGCCGACTTCGCAGATCCTTCCGGAAGGAAACCGCAGGCTTCACCGGCTTTAGGACTCTTCTAACCTCCTCCGCCAGCCCGAAGGGGATATTCCCCTCATCGGGAGGGTGATCACGCCGTCCCCTCTGCTTCCAGTTCAATCTATTGACGAGGGCGGCCAGTAGTTCTATCAAAACCTGCTTATTCATCTTCTCCTCACATTCCCAGGGTTTGTGAAGTTCGCCATAAGCGAATTTGGGCATAGCTCAGCGAAGCTGCAAACTCCGTGTTAGGCGAGGGTTCGCTTTCCGAACACTCACCCCATTTTCTGAGTTTCAAAATCTGAAAATGCCCAGTAACCCAAGATGATCAGGTTTACTGGTGAAATGATGGACAGTATCCCATAAAGAGTGGGGTTCTTACCGTGCTTGGCGGCTATCTTGCCGAAGCATACAGCGACGTAGACAACCACAATCGCTACAACGATCCATCCTAGAGTATCCACGTTGAACACCTCGCTTTCATCGGCGAACCTTCGCCTAACTTTCTTACCCCACGGTTCCGGGGCCGAAGATGAACATCCCTTTCTTCATCTCTTTCTCCTAATTCAGACCTTATACGAGATGATGCCGATGGTCCCTGGGCCACCGTGCACGGTTAGGGAGCAGGCGAGATCCACGACGTGCATCTCCTCGCAGTTAAAGGTCTTCTCCAACCGCGCCCTCAGAGCCTCCGCCTCAGCATCGGCTTGGGCGTGAGGGATCCCCAACTTCACAGGTTGAGTCGTGCCCACCGCCTCTGCCGTCAACTCGACCAGTCGATCGAGGGCCTTGCCCCTAGTGCGCACATTCTGGAAAGCCTCAAGTAAGCCATCTTCTACTTTGATTATCGGCTTGAGGCTGAGCAACGAGGCTAGCGCTCCCGCCAGTTTGCCTACCCGTCCGCTCTTCTGAAGGTACTTCAAGGTAGCAGGGGTAAAATAGAGGTGCATCCTCGACCGTATCCCCTCCAAGAGTTGGAGGATCTCCTCCATGCTCTTGCCCTCCTCGGCAGCCCTGGCAGCGGCTAGCACCTGATAGCCCGTACCTATGGAGATAGACAGCGTATCGAATACTTCGATATCGGCTTCAGGCACCATAGACTTGGCCAGTAACGCCGATTGATAGGTGCCGCTGTGCTTAGAGGTGACATGGAGGGAAAGGATAGAATGGCCCTCATCCGCCAACTTCCGATACATCTGGGCCAATTTCCCTGGTGCAGGCTGCGAAGATGTAGGCATTACCTCTTCAAGCCTCTGGAAGAAGGTGGGACGATCGATGGTGATGCCCTCCTCATAGGTCTCATGGCCGAACTGGATATTGATGGGCACTACCTGAATGTCATACCTCTCTAGCAGGGGTTTAGGGATATCAGCGGTGCTATCGGTGACGATTTTGATCATCTAGAACCCTCCGGATTCGAAATCCTTTCTCAGAGCCACTAAAGTACGATGGTAGAGCGATTTGATGGCTCCTTCACTACGTCCCATAACCTTTCCGATCTCCGCGTTGCTCCTCCCCTCGGCGAACTTGAGGATCAGCAACTGCTGACGGTCTCCGCTCAGCCTAGAGATCGCTTGGCGGAGAGCATGATTCCTTTCGCTCTTTTCCACTAACCGCTCTGGAGCGCGCCGGCCTGCGGTCTTGAGCACCAACTCATCCAGAGGGATCAGATGGCGATATCGTCGGTCTCGGTGCCAGTTGGCTACTAAGTTGTGAGCGATGCGGTAGAGCCAGGCAGAGAATGGCACGCCCCTATAAGTATAGCCATCGATCTTGTCCAGGGCTCGGAAGAACGTCCTGGCTGTCAGATCCTCAGCGTCCTGGCGGTTTCCAGTGCGATAGAAGATGTATTGGTATATCCGATCTACATATCTCTCATAGAGAAGGCCAAAGGCCACGGGGTCTTTTTTGGCCCTCTCTATTAACTCCTGTTCGGACAACTATGCAACTCCCCAATCACCCTGGGGAAGGCTAAAAATGGAAACACCCCAGGGGGTATAAGGTTACGTTAAAGGTCGACCTGGGAAAAGTATAACATTGAGGTGAAGGATGGTCAATTCTTGAGGGTATGGAAAGACACCGCCTCGTTTGTCATTGTAGGAAAGAAATCGCATCCGCAGTGCGTTTTCCTGCTTTCTGTCCCTATAATTATTCAAATCCTAACCTTTTGTTGAGGAAGTTGTTGATTGTTAGGGAAATTATCCTGATTTTTCAACCGTATCCAATTCTTATTCGTAGCCTTACTCCTCCCTCCGTGTTATAATCAGATAGCGGATTCAGGGGAGGGGGCTATGAAAAGGGTGAGCAATGGTTCCCGCGTGGTGATCACCGGGATGGGAGCGGTCACGCCGGTAGGCCTTTCGGTGGCCGATTTCTGGGATAGCATAACCGCGGGGAGGTCAGGGGTGGGGCTTGTCACCCTCTTCGACGCTGAAGGCTACCCGACCAAGATCGCTGGTGAGGTCAAAGGTTTTGACCCCCTGGATTTCATGGGGTGTAGAGAGGCGAAGCGGATGGCTCGCTTTGGGCAGTTTGCCCTTGCCTCAGTGAGGATGGCCCTTGAGGATGCGGGATTGGACATGGGGCGGGAGGATGGGGCCAGGGTGGGGTTGGAGGTAGGGAGCGCTGTGGGTGGGATGGAGATTGTTGAGGAACAGGCCTTGGTCCTGGCCCAGGGGGGACCCCGAAGGGTTCAGCCGACTGCATTGCCTTCCCTGCTTGTCAATATGGCTCCTTGTCAGATCGCCATTGAGTTAGGGGTAAAGGGGCCGGTCAGCGCCCCCGTGGCCGCTTGCGCCACAGGGGTGGTGGCTGTGGGGGAGGCCACTCGGCGGCTGCAGCGGGGCGATGTGGAGGTGATGATCGCTGGAGGTACAGAGTCGGTGATGACCCCCCTGGCTATAGTAGCCTTCAGCAGGATAGGTGCCCTCTCCACGCGGAACGACGAGCCGGAGAGGGCCTGTCGTCCCTTTGATGCGGAGCGAGATGGCACGGTGATGAGCGAGGGGGCAGCGGTCTTGGTCTTGGAGACTCTAGAGCACGCCATCAAGCGAAGGGCACGTATCTACGCTGAGGTTTTGGGCTTTGGTTTCACCGAGGATGCTTACCATATTGCTGCCCCGGATCCCAATGGAGACGGGTCGGCCCAGGCGATGAGCCTAGCCATCCGGGAGGCGGGAATAAACCCCTCTGAGGTCGATTATATCGCCAGCCATGGCACGGGCACGGTTCTAAACGATGTCTCGGAGACCGAGGCGGTAAAAGCGGTCTTTGGCGAGGGTGCTTATCGTGTGCCCATCAGTTCCAACAAATCGATGGTAGGTCATATGTTGGGAGCTGCGGGTTCTATCTCTATCATCGCTACGGTGAAGGCCATGGAGGATGGTCTCCTGCCGCCCACCATAAATCTGGAGACCCCCGATCCAGAATGTGACCTAGATTATGTCCCCAATGTGGCCCGGCCAGCCCGTGTAGATGTGGGGTTGATCAACGCCTTTGGTTTCGGTGGCCAGAACGGTAGCCTACTGGTCAAGAAGTGGGAAGCCTGATGAGTTAGGGCTGTGCAAAGGTGGCGGCAGCCCCTTTCGAGGTTGCTCCCTCATGCTTTCTATGATAAACTTCTAGATATGAGAAAGCCGTTATCCGTATCTCTGCTTTTCTTGCTCCTGTTCGTCCAATCTACTATGCTGTCGCAGGCAGCGCCTCCCCTTTATCCGCTCCCGCAACAGCCTGCTTGGGAGATCACCTCTCCCGTAGCCAACGCTCGATTGAGAGGAACGATAGAGATCAGGGGAAGTGCGTATCTAGCAGGCAATTTTTCGCGCTATTATCTAGAATATGCACCAGCCAGTGCGCCAGAGGCTTGGGTGTATATGGACGGGTCCCCTAATGAGGTAATCGATGGCCTCTTAGGGAGTTGGGATACCACCAGGATCCCGGATGGCTCATATTTTCTGCGTCTCACCGTGGTGAAGCCCGATGGCAACTATGAGCGCACGCCTCTTCGTCAGGTGGTGGTGGTCAACGCCGAGCCGACCGTTACCCCTACCCCCACCGAGACCCCCACCCCTACGCCTACAGTGGTCCTATTCACCCCTACGGTGGTAGTCGTGCAGCCTACAGCGGTTCGTTTCACCCCCACGCCAACGATGGTGGCTACTCGGACCTCCCTGCCGGAAGTGCCGTCCAGTATAACTCTCCCTGATATGGGCATCGTCTTCAACTCTGTCCTCTTTGGGGCTTTGGTGGCTGGTGCCCTCTTCGCCTTCATAATCATCGTGAATCTGATAAAGCGTCTCATCTGACCCTCCTTTGGGGTTAGGAAGATAAGCGATCTTGTAGGGGCTGGTCGTCTTGGCTAGCCCCTAGAGGTGTTGAGCATAGATGGAGAGGCTGCGAAGGCTGTTGCGAAGGCCAGAAAAGCCCGATTGGCTCATCGTAGGGTTGGGAAACCCTGGAGAGCGGTACGCCGCTACTCGCCATAACGTGGGCTTCCAAGCGTTGGATCCTCTAGCGAAGCGTCACCACCTATCTTTCCGGAAGGCGGGGGTGCAAGGCCTTCTGGCTGGAGGGGAGATAGAAGGTCATCAGGTGGCTCTCTTGAAGCCCCTCACCTATGTGAACAGAAGCGGCGATGTGGTAGCCCATCTATTTTGGGGTTACGGGCTACCCTTGGATCGCCTTCTGATTATCTACGACGATCTGGATCTCCCCCTGGGCAGGATCCGGATTCGGGAGCAGGGTAGTGCTGGGGGACATAAGGGGATGGCCTCCATCATCGATCTTCTCGGCCCGGAGATCCCTCGGCTGCGGGTGGGGATAGGGCGAAAAGAGGAAGCCCCCCAAGAGTACGTTTTGAGCCCTTTCACCGCAGAGGAGCGGGTTATCATGGAAAAGAGTTACGACCGGATCGCCGATGCCGTAGAATGCATAATTGGGGAGGGACTCTTGAAGGCTATGGAACGGTTTAACCGGGAGGGGAGTTGAAACTATCGGGCCTTCTATCTTTGGCCGATAGGTTACCAGGCTATAGCGACTTCTTGCGGGGTTTGGTTGAGGGGAAACCCCTTTCTCCCCTCGCCATCCCTGAGGCGGCCCGTCCTTATTTCATCGCCGCTTTGAGGCGACATCTGGCGGTTCCCCTTCTGGTAGTGGCCTCTCGGCGAGATCGGGCTCAAGAGATCTACGATCAACTTCGAATTTGGTCCCCTGAGCCTGGGGTCTACCTTTTCAGGGAGCCCGATGTTCTCCCTTATGAGAGGATCCCTTGGGATAGGGAGACGGTCCAGGAGCGGCTGGAGGCTTTGGCCGCAACGGTAAGCGATGTGGGTTGGGATAAGGGTTGTGCTCCCGTTCTCGTAACCACGGCTCGGGGGTTAGCCCAGAAGACGATCCCGCGACCTACCTTTCTTAAAGGCGTGCGCCGGCTCAGCCTAGGGGAAGAGGGGTCTAGAGAGAGGCTCCTTTCCTCCTGGCTCCGTTTGGCCTACAAGCCGGTGAGCATCGTTGAGGAGCCGGGAACCTTCAGCGTCCGAGGGGGGATAATCGACATCTTCCCTCCAGGCAGCGTGGAACCGGTGCGGATGGAGTTTTTGGGGGAGGAGATCGAATCTCTGCGCACCTTCGATCCGGCTACCCAACGCTCAAGGGGCCGCCCCTCCTCGGTTACCATAACCGTGGCCCGAGAGGCCTTGCCTCAGGATGGCGATCGGCTGCGAGGGTATGACCTTTCTTCCTGCAACCCCCAAGCGGCGGAGGAGTGGAGCGAAGAACTGACTGCCCTCTCCCGGGGCGAGGTCTTTCCTCGTCTAGAGTTTTATCTCCCCCTTCTTTATGACCAGCCGGGCAGCCTCCTCGATCATCTCCCCCAGGCGCTTATCATCTTAGATGACCCTTTGGGGATCGAGCGGGCCCTATCTGACTTGGAAGGCGAGATGGAGGGTCTCCGCCAGGCTCTGGAGGCGAGGGGGGAATTGCCAGTCTGGATGGAGTCGCCCTGCTTCACTAAAGGCGAGATTCAAGAACGCCTATTATGCCCCTCTCTGGAATTTCGCCTTGGGGAAGAGTCGGAACTCGCTTCTTCTTTCGTTCCTTCCCCTTCCTATGGGGGGCTTCTGGGGGAACTAGTAGTCGATACGTTGGAGCAAAAAAGGCGGGTGGTCTTGGTTTCGCGGCAGGCCCCCCGCTTAGCGGAGATATATAGCGAGTGGGGAACCTCCTTGGTTCCCAACGAGGGGGTGACAGAAACGCCTCCTCCTGGGGCCTTGGTTCTGGTTCAGGGGGGCTTGAGTCGAGGCTGGCAGGTTAAGGGCCACTTGGTCCTCCTCACCGATGCCGAGATATTCGGCTGGGCGAAGCCGAAGCCCCGTCGCCTTGCCCGGCCCAGGCCTTGGGCGAGGGAGAGTTTCTTTGCTGATGTGAAGGAGGGGGACTATGTGGTGCATATCGACCATGGTATCGGTATCTTCAAAGGGCTGGTCACCCTGGCCACCGATGGCTTGGAGAGCGAATACCTGTGGGTGGGGTATGCGGCGGGGGATAGCCTCTATATGCCCACCTACCAGGCGGATCGCCTCTCGAGATACGTAGGGGCCCGGGATAGACCGCCGCGTATCGACCGTCTGGGGGCCGCCGATTGGGCTCGCGTTAAGGCTCGGGCCAAGCGAGCGGTGGAAGATATCGCCCAGGAACTCCTAGAACTCTATTCCCTCAGAGAGGTGGTGGAAGGCCATGCTTTCTCCCTGGACACCCCTTGGCAAAGGGATCTAGAGGCCTCCTTCCCCTACCTGGAGACAGAGGACCAACTGAAGGCCCTGGAGGAGACCAAAGCCGACATGGAGAAGCCAAAGCCCATGGATCGGCTCATCTGCGGCGATGTGGGGTACGGGAAGACGGAGGTGGCTTTGCGAGCCGCCTTTAAGGCGGTGATGGATGGGAAGCAGGTGGCTATATTGGTACCTACCACCGTCCTAGCCCAGCAGCATTATCAGACCTTCACTCGTCGCCTACGTCCCTTCCCGGTGGAAGTGGAGATGCTCTCCCGCTTCCGCTCCCCACGGGAGCAGGCGGCCATCCTTCGTCGTCTCCGGGAGGGGACCCTGGACATCGTCATCGGCACCCACCGCCTTCTCTCTCGGGATGTGGTCTTCCGGGATCTGGGACTACTGATCGTCGACGAGGAACAGCGGTTCGGCGTGGCTCACAAGGAGCGGCTCAAAGAGATGCGCCATGAGGTCGATGTCTTGACCTTGACCGCTACCCCTATACCCAGGACTCTATATATGTCTTTGACCGGGGTACGGGATATGAGTACTATCGATACCCCCCCAGAGGAGAGGCTTCCCGTGGTGACCCAGGTCTCCCCCTACGATGAGTCTCTCATCCGGCGGGCTGTGCTCAGGGAGTTAGATCGAGGGGGACAGATCTATTTTGTTCATAACCGCGTGCGAGGCATTCGCCAGATGGCCAAACGATTGAGCAAAATCGTGCCAGAGGCTAGCCTAGCCATCGCGCACGGACAGATGGATGAGGGGAAACTGGCTCGCGCCATGCTGGAGTTCGCCGATGGTCAGTATGACATCTTAGTCTGTACCTCCATCATCGAGAACGGCATAGATATCCCCAACGTAAATACCCTTATCATCAACCGGGCTGATAGGTTTGGGTTGGCCCAACTCTACCAGTTGCGGGGCCGGGTGGGAAGGAGTTCCTCCCGTGCCTACGCCTATTTTCTATATGACGAAGGGTACCTTAGCGAGGAGGCGAGGCGGAGACTTCAAACTATTCAGGAGGCTAGCGAGTTGGGTTCGGGGTTCAGGATCGCCCTGAGAGACTTGGAGATCAGGGGGGCGGGGGATATTCTAGGGAGCAGGCAGCATGGACATATCAGCGCGGTGGGTTTCGATCTCTACTGTCGGCTTCTGGCCCAGGCGGTGGGGGCCTTCAGGGAGGGGCGAGAGATCGAGGAAGGGGCTTTGGTGCAGAGGAGACTTGAGCCTTCGACCGCTCCCCTCCTGTGGCCTTCCATAGATCTTCCCTTGGAGGCGCGCCTTCCTGAAAGGTACGTTGAGGATGAGACCCTGCGGCTAGGCCTCTACCGCCGCTTGGCAGGTCTCACGGCCATCCATGAAGTGGAGGAGATGAGGGAGGAACTTCAGGATCGCTTTGGTTCTCTCCCGAAAGCAGCGGAGAACCTTCTCTATCTCCTGCGGCTGCGTATCCTGGGCTGGGAAGGGGAAGTAGAAGCCATATCCACCGGTAAGGGCCGGATCATCATTGAGTTGGCCCGGGAGAAGGAGATGGTTCTCCCCCAAGGAGCGTGGAAACAAGGGAATCAGGTGACGGTGCCTTTCTCGGTCGAGGACGAAGCATGGCCCAAGAGGCTAGAAAACCTCTTGAAGATACTGGCCGGTGGATAAGTGATAAGCCTTGTGAAGAGTAGTCATTTCAGTACGATCTGGTCGCCTTCCATCTTCTCCACGATAGCCAGGGCCTCGACGGGGACCCCCAAGGGGGCCAGCCGTTCTCGACCGCCCTCAAAAGACTTTTCGATGACCACGCCGATGCCCACTAGTTCCGCCCCTCCTTCTAAGGCGATGCTGGCTAAGGCTTCGATGGTCTTCCCCGTGGCCAGAAAATCGTCCACGATGAGGATACGATCTTGGGGGCTGATCATCTCGGCGGCTACTATCAGATCGGCGGTCCCCCCTGTGGTATGGGAAGAGACTGTGCGCATGTAGATCTCATCGGGCATGGTGATAGATTTGACACGGCGGGCGAAGACCACAGGCGCATCAAGAAAGACTCCCGCTTGCACGGCTGGGGCGATGCCCGATATCTCGGCGGTGAGGACCTTGGTGGGGTGGTAGTGCCAGAACCGATCGGCTATCTCCCGGCCGGCAATCACCATGAGATGGGAATCGATCTGATGGTTCAAGAATGTATTTACCATAAGGATGCCGTCACCCAGGTTCTTTCCTTCCTTCAAAATCTTCTCTTTCAGTTCCTCCATTTAGCCTCCTCTATATCTGTGAGATATAACTACCTTCGGTAGGTGACCCAGGCGTCCGGCGACTCCCAGACCTCGACCGACTCCAAGCGGACTTTGAGGCTCTTCTTGAGTTCCTCATAGATGAAACGGGCGATGTTCTCGGAACTGGGGTTGATCTCGTCGAAGGGGGGAGTCTCGTTGAGGTTGGTATGATCGAGCCGGTCAATGATGGGGTCTAGGTTCTTCTTGAGGGCTGTGAAATCATAGGCCATCCCTAAGTGGTTTAGTTGGCTAGCAGCCACACAGGCGACCACCTCGAAGCGATGGCCGTGGAGTTTCTCACATTTTCCCTCGTAGCCGCGCAGACCATGAGCGGCATCGAAATGGCGACGAACAGATACGAGGTACATTTGAACTCCTTTCTTTAATGGTGGTTAAGTTTCAGGCAAAGGTGGGTCTCGCTCGAAATCTATCCCCTGGCTTTCCAGCCAGGCGGCTCGTGCCTCGGCGACGACGTAGAGCGACCCGGTAATGCAGACCAGATCCCGTCCCCGAGCCAGGCCCATGGCTTGCCATAAAGCCTCCTCCGTACTCCGGCAAGGGATCGCCTCCCCGCCTCGAGCCCGGACCTTCTCCTTCAAAAGGTCAAGATCGGCAGCCCGAGGGTGTCGAGACTGAGTGACGATCACTTGGTAGGCCAAGGGGAGGAGTTCCCGAAAGATTCCGTCTATATCCTTATCGGCAGAGAAGCCCAAGATCAAGATGAGGCGTTGGTGGTCGAAATATTCCGGCAGCGCCTTGGCCAAGGCTTGGGCCGAGTCCACGTTATGGGCTCCGTCTACCACTAGCAGGGGCTCTCTGTTAAGCACCTCCAGCCGACCCGGCCAGGATGTGGTCTTCAACCCTTCTACTACTTTCTTGGGAGAGAGGGATACCCCTTGCCTCGCCAGTTCGGCCACGGTAGCCACGACGGTGGTAGTGTTCACTAACTGATGGGCTCCCAGAAAGGGTATGGAAAGGTTGGCGTAGTCTCGGCAGAGGCTTGAAGAGCCCGCATTGGGCTTCTGGTGACAATGCGCGTCGAGTTTTTGCCCCTTCAGATCAAAGCCCTTCCTCTCCCAGGTCCAATCACGACCTACCAGAGTCAGGGGTGCCTTCCGTTCCCGGCAGGCCCGCTTGATGACCCTTAGAGCCGTGGGTCTCTGGGGCATAGAGACCACGGGCCTTCCTTCCTTGATTATCCCCGCTTTCTCGAACGCTATCTGGCTCAGCGTGTGGCCCAGGACATCCACATGATCGTATCCGATGTGGGTGATGACCGCCACCGCTGGGTCAACTACGTTAGTGGTGTCCAGGCGGCCGCCTAGCCCCGTCTCCAAGATAGCCCACTCTATCTTCTCTTGGGCGAAGTAGGAGAAGGCCAGGGCAGTGGTGATCTCGAAGGTGGTGAGCCCCGAGAGCCGCTCCGCTAGGGGGATCAGCCGCTCCACATGGGCCGCTAGTTGCTTCTCGGTTATGAGTTGCCCCCCGGTCCGCATACGCTCCCTATAGGTATGGAGGTGGGGGGAGGTGAAGAGACCGGTCTTATACCCCGCGGCCCGCAGGATGCTCTCTATCATGGCTACGGTGGAGCCTTTGCCTTTGGTCCCCGCGATGTGAACCGCTTTGTATCGCCGGTGGGGTTGGCCTAAGAGTTCCAGCAGGGCCGTGATGCGCGAGAGATCGAAGCGGCGAGGGCCTTCCAGAGAGGTTCTCTCGTAATCGATGAAACTGTAGATATAGTCTAGAGCCTCTTGATAGGTGAGCATCTAAACATGCTATTTTAGGGCAACTCCGTCTAAAAGTAAAGAGTTGCCAGAAGGGCTCTGCCGTGCTATCATTTTTGAACCGTGGACAGGGAAGGGCTTAGCCTTAGCAAGGTCGCGCTTTTGTTAATCGTTCTTCTGGCTTTCCTCCTGCGTCTCTATCGGCTGGATCACCAAAGCCTTTGGTATGATGAGGGGTTCAGCGTCTATTTGGCCCGCATGAGCCTAAGCGAGATCACGGCCCGCACGGCATCGGATATTCACCCTCCTCTTTATTATCATCTGCTCCATCTATGGCTTGGTCCCTTCGGAGATAGTGAGTTCGTCCTCCGCTTCTTTTCTCTTCTCTTTGGCCTTCTCACCGTCCCCCTCATCTACGCTTTGGGGAGGAGGCTCCTGGGCATGGCTTCTGGTTTGCTGGCTGCTTTGCTTTTGGCTATTTCCCCCCTCTACCTCTGGTACTCTCAGGAGGCGAGGATGTATACCCTAGTCACCTTCCTCTGCCTCCTGTCGAGTTATCTTCTGCTCCGAGCCCTAGAGGAGAAGGTCGGCTTACTATGGGGAGGCTACATCTTGGTCAATGTCTTGGCTGTCTATTCCCATTTCTATGCTTTCTTTGTATTGGCCTTTCATTTGCTCTTCCTCTTGGTTTGGTGGGCTGTAAACCGGAAACGCGATGCGCTCTTGGCCGGGCTGCTCTCGCAAGGGGGCGTGGTGCTCGCCTATCTTCCTTGGAGCGGGTTCGTGCTTCGGCGGTACGCCGCCGATGTCAGTTATTGGAGAGGGGAGTTGGTCTTCACCGAAGTCGTCCGCAAAACGCTCATCCTTTTCAGCACCGGCCACACGATCCTAGAGTCCAGGGCCCAGCCTATCGCCTTTGTCTATGGTGTCTTTATCCTTTTCGGCCTCGTCGCTATCGCCCTCCATAGGAGCAGTGGTCCAGCAAGAGAATGGTTTCCCCTTTTTGGCGGCCTTTTTTTGACTCTCTACCTCTTTATCCCCCTTTTGCTCCTCTTTCTTGTCTCTTATCAGCGGCCTAAGTTTCACCCTCGCTATTTGATGCTGGCTTCCCCGGCCTTCTTTCTGATAATCGCTGGGGGGATCGGTGCCTTGTGGGAGAAGGGGAGGCAGGGGGGCCATTGGGTCGCTTGCGCAATGGTCTCCCTTTTCTTCATCCTGGCCACCTCGGCCTATAGCGACTTTAACGCCTATTTCGACATCAAGTTCACTAAGGACGATTTTCGCCGCGCAGCCCGCTACATTCAGACTCACATCCAGGATAACGAGGTGGTCATCCTCACCTCTGGTCATCTCTTCCCCGTCTTCACCTACTACTACGACCAGGATAACTGGTACCCCATCCCAGATGAGCCTACCCTCTCTACGGAACGGGTTCTCAACTATAGCGTAGCCGATGATTTGAACCGGATACTAGCGGGGAAGGAAGGGGCATGGCTCCTCCTCTGGCAAGACGAGGTAGTAGATCCCAACGGCTTTCTCACCATGATGCTTGGGGAGGAGGGGGAACTTCAACCCTTCGAAGGCGGTTTCTGGGGTCTGAAACTCTATCATTACGCCTTGCCGACCGAGGCGCGCTTCTCTAGCCAGCCCCGCATCGAATATCCGGTGAGCGTGAACTTCGGGGATGAGATCAGGCTCTTGGGGTATAGCCTGCCTGTCTCACGGGTTCTTGTGGGGGAAAAGGGGGCGAAGAGGGAAGTTGAGGTGACCCTCTACTGGCAGGGGTTGAAAGAGTTGGCGGAAGATTACAAGATCTCCCTTCGCCTTCGCGATGAGGAAGGCCACTACTGGGGGCGAGTGGATGCCCGGCCAGCCAGTTACTGGTACCCCACTATGCGGTGGCCTCCGGGCGAGGTACTCTTTGGTCAACACGCCATCGAGACGCTCCCCGGCACCCCCCCCGGCGGATATCGGTTAGAACTGAGCGTCTATACCGAGGAGGATCCCAGAGGCCTGGATATTTTAGACGAGAAAGGGACGCCCCTGGGAAAAAGCCAGATCATCGGCATAGCCGAGGTTCCCGTATCAGAAGTGATTACCTCCTTTGACCAGGTAGAGGGGGAGATTCAGCATCCTCTTCAGGTGAACTTTGATAGCCTCGAACTTCTGGGCTACAACTGGGAGGAGAAGCCGGTCCAGCCGGGTGACACCATCAGTCTCACCCTTTTCTGGCGCGCTCTATCTGATGGGGCAAACGACTACACCTTTGTCCTTCAACTCATGGATGCCCAGAGTCAGTTAATGGAAAGCGGGCTCAGATACCGTCTGGGCACGGAGACCTATCCCACCTCCCGTTGGCGGCCTGGTGAGGTGATAAGGGGTCAGTACGACTATACCATCCCCGCTTGGCCTTCGCAGCCCAGCCCTGGGAAGGCGGAGATGAGAGTGACCCTCCTTGACCGAAGGGGAGTTATCTTGGGCACCGCTCCTCTCTTTCCCCTTGAGGTTCAGGAAACGGAACGGCTCTTTGAGCCGCCCTCTCCGAAATATACTCTACCTGAGGGAAGCCTAGGGGGGATGGTTAGCCTGGTGGGTTATGACTTAACCGCGGATAGCGTGCGGTCCGGCGATAGTTTCAAACTCGTTCTCTACTGGCAGGCCCTGGCCCCTATGGATAGGTCCTACACGGTTTTTGCCCATCTCCTGGATAGCGGAAACCAGGTGCGGGCCCAGAAGGACAGTCCCCCGCTGGGAGGAGCCAGACCCACCACCGGCTGGGTGCCTGGGGAGTTCATCATCGATGAGTACGAGTTGGTCGTGGAGGCCGACGCCCCGCCAGGGGGGTATCTCTTGGAGGTGGGCATGTATGATGCCTCTACCGGGGACAGGCTCCCGGCTTTGGATGTGGAAGGCAGGGTATTGGACAATCGCCTAGTTTTGCCCACTAAAATTCAGGTTGTGGCCCCCTAGTTTGACTAGAGGGGGGCCTTTTGATAGAGTTCTAAGAGGGAGGGTGCTTTGAAAACTCGCCTTTATCTCATCGGGATAGTGGTTGGCCTTCTACTGGTAGCGGTCGGTTGTATGAATCGTCCCCTTCTCTATGGGGTGGAGGTGGTCCCCCAAGTGATATCTCCCAACGCCGATGGGGTGGACGATGTGACCCAGATCAACTATTCCATCTCCCGTCCCTTGCATCTGGATATCTATTTCGTAGATAGCCAGGGGGAAAAGTATTACTTCCGACAGGGGAACCGCCGCTCCCCCGGGGAGTACCAGGTCTACTTTGGAGGGACGATCGAGGGGCGTATGTTGGCTAACGGCGTCTATACCTATATCGTAGAGGTGACCGAGGATTCTACGGGGGTTACGGAGAGGGTGGAAGGGGAACTCACTATCAGCGGGGCCGACACCTCACCCCCCGAACTCTTGGAATTCACCGTCTTTCCCGATTCTTTTACCCCCAACCGAGACGGGATAGGGGATCGAGTGGCTATCAATTTTCGCCTCACGGAGGGAGCCGAGGTGGAGGTATATCTTCTCGACGCCGAGGGCCATAGGTACCCGGTGGGGGTACCCAAGTCGATGTGGGGGGTGGAGGAGGAGTCGGCTCCTCTAATCGGTCCTCATAAGGTGGAACTGGAGCCGGGCCTCATTGAGTACGACTACGATGGGGGCATCGATAGGGGGGCTCCTCCGCCGCCCGATGGAAGATACAGTGTGGTGGCCGTGGCCACCGATGTGGCAGGGAACTCGGTCAGAGTGGAGGCTCCCCTCACCATCGAGGAGGGGGGTATCCCCCTGGCTGAGGTGAAGTTCGTGGAGTTCTGGCCCACCATAGTGCCCTTGGGGGAGGTTCTCTACTTCAAGGCCACCATAGAGAACGTGGGAGCGGTACCCATAAGAACCGAGGGGCCGCCCCCGGAAACTGTCTATCTGGCTAGCCAGAACTTCAATACCCTGGGGTATCACGAATCGGATGGCTCCTTCCGAGTGGGGGTGGATTTCGAGGGGAATAGTTTCGGGCGAAGGTATCCATACCGTTGGCAGTTGGGCTATGGTGCCGAACTGGAGGCTCGGATCATTGATGGTCAACGCCACCTCTACCTTCTCCCCGGCCAGCGAGTGACGGTTACAGGCGGTATCATCATAGATGAGCCGCCACCCAGGACAGGTCCCCACTTCTGGGTGGGCTTGATTCACGAAGGGGTGCGGATCGTCAACGACTATCAACACCCTACGGAGGTATCTATAGGTTTCTGAGATGGATCTCTCTGTCATCATCGTCAGTCATAACACCAGGGAACTCCTGGCTCTCTGTCTCGATTCCCTCTTCGCTAACCTCGCCTCCTCCGCCTTCGGATACGAGGTCATCGTGGTCGATAACGCCTCTAGGGATCGGACAGTGGAGATGGTGCTAAAGCGGTTTCCCCAGGTTCAACTCCTGGCCAATGAGGAGAACCTGGGCTTCGCCGCCGCCAATAACCAAGGCCTCAAGGAAAGCGAAGGGGATTACCTCCTGCTCCTGAACCCCGATACCCTAGTTAGGGGCGAGGCCCTCCAACTTATGCTTCAAATCCTAGTTTCTCACCCCCGAGTGGGCATGGTGGGCCCCAAACTCCTCTACTCTGACGGCCGACTTCAACATTCCGCTTTCTCTTTCCCCACGCTCCCTATGATCTTCTTGGATTTCTTCCCCCTTAATCATCGCCTTATCAACTCCCGCCTCAACGGCCGCTACCCAACAACCCTCTATGAGGCTGGTGAGCCGTTCCCGGTTGACCACCCCTTGGGGGCGGCGATGATGGTGCGCCGCGAGGCGGTAGACCAGGTGGGCCCCTTGGATGAGGGGTTCTTCATCTATTGTGAGGAGGTAGACTGGTGCATAAGGATGAAGAAGATGGGGTGGGAGATATTTTGCTTGCCAAAGGCGGAGATCATCCACTATGTGGGCCAGAGCACGGGGCAATTTCGGGAAGCGATGTATGTGGAACTCCATAGGAGTCGATACCGGCTCTACGAGAAGCATTACGGTCCAGCCTTCAGGCTTATGGCCCGCCTCATCGTGGGGTTGGGGGTGCGATGGGAGATGTGGAAAGCCCACTGGGAGGCCCGTCAGGGTAGGGTCACAGAAGGGGAGTTGGAGAAGCGACTCGATGGCTACCGACGGGTATTGGAGTTGCCATGAGTCCTCACCTCTCGGTCATCGTCCTCACCCGGAACGAGGAGAGGAACATCGTCGATTGCTTGCGGACTTTGAGTTGGGCTGATGAGGTTCTAGTCCTCGATTCTGGAAGTGAGGATGCCACGGTGGCTCTGGCTCGGGAGATGGGGGCGCGGGTGGAGACGCGCCCTTTTGATAACTTTCCCCGTCAGAGAAACGCCGCCTTGGAGTTGGCGCGGGGGGAGTGGGTCTTCTTCGTCGATGCCGATGAGCGGGCCACCGAGGAGTTGGCTCTCGAGGTTCGGAAGGCGATAGCAGAGGAAGAGGCGGACGGCTTCTGGGTGCCCCGCCGGAACTATATCTTCGGGAGGCTGATCCGCCATGCAGGGTGGTATCCCGATTACCAACTACGCCTCTTTCGTCGTCAGAAGGGGCGGTATGATGAGAGCCGGGAGGTTCACGAGTTGGTTATACTTGATGGCCCCCAGGGGTATCTGGAAAACCCCCTCATCCATTACAACTACGAGGACATCGGCCAGTTCATCGAGAGGCAGAATAGGTATACGGAGATGGAAGCCGCCTACCTATATCGAGGAGGCGCCAGGGCCAAGGTGAGGAGTTTCATCCTTCAGCCCTGTCGGGAGTTCAGAAGAAGGTATATAACCCTACAAGGCTATAAGGACGGGAGGCACGGCCTGCTCTTGAGCCTTCTCATGGCCTATTACGAGGGAGTGAAATACCTGAAACTTTGGCGGCTCCAGAGGAGAGGGCTTTGATTTTCGCAAGGCACTCATGGTGACAGTTTGGCTTATGCTAGCCTTTGTGGTATACTGGAGTTGAGTTCGTATGTCGCCAAGTTAGCAGATATTGGCAGTTACGGTGTGGGAGCAAGGAGGCAATATGTCACTTGGGATTGTCATCAAGGGGGCAGAGGGACTAGTGCTGGCAGCGGAAAGCCGGGTCACTATTGGCGCTCAACCACCGCAGGGTCAACCGATTCATGTCAACTTTGACAATGCCACAAAGTTGCTCTCCTTTAGTTCACCAAACACAGCTGTTGGTGCTGTTACGTATGGCCAGGCGGCAGTAGGCTTGAGGACGCCGCACAGCTTCATGCCAGAATTCGAGGGTGGATTACCTCAGCAACGTCTTTCTGTTCATGAATTTGCAGAACATCTCAGCAATTTCTTCATGCAACAGTGGCAAACAACAATGCCATCCGACTATCCGGGGCCAAACATGACCTTTGTAGTAGCTGGATTCAACGAAGGTGAGCCCTATGGTAGGGTGTTCTTAATTGACATCCCACGTAATCCGGCTCCGGTCGAACAAAACCCAAACCCCGGAGAATTTGGAATAACTTGGGGAGGTCAACGCGAAATCGTTGATCGTCTCATCCAAGGGTTTGACCACAATCTGCCAGAGATCGTATCAAGCACTCTCAATCTTCAACCCCAGCAACTTCAGTCAGTAAAGGAAGCTCTCAACGTGCTACAAATGTCTATTCCGCTACCAGCCATGCCTCTGCAGGACTGTGTGGACCTTGCGGTCTTCTTCGTCAGAACGACCATAACTGCACAAAGGTTGACAGTAGGAATTAGGGGTTGCGGCGGCCCGATTGACGTGGCAACTATTACAAGGCGAGGGGGGCTTAGATTCATTCAACGCAAGGCGATAGTTGGTGAACTGGGAATAGTCACTGAGGCTCGTGAAAGGAGGACCTGATGGACCCCTTGAGGCCGATTGAGCCATTTGGCCAGATTCGCATGCCTCTCTTGTCTCGCGGCGAACTCACAGCGAATTACAGGGCATCAGATTGGGCCCGTCTAAGCGAATCCTGGAAAATTACAATGTACTGGACCCTTCCGGAAAGTGGAGAGCCAGTGGAAATGCCCAGCGTCACGCTTGATCTACGGACAGAGGACTTTCAGGTGTGTCAGGAGTTAACTCCTGACGCCGCCTAAACACCTCAGCCCTTTTCTTGTCGCTCTAGGAGTTCGATTAGCCGGGGGTAGCCTTCTCGGAGGAGTTTCTCTATCGCATCAGCGCATTGGCGATAGAGTTCGAGGGAGTCGCTTCCGTAGGGGTCCTCTATATCCTGACTCTTGCCTGCCAATTCTCCCAGGAGATAGATTTTTTCCTTCGCCGGGGGAAACTCGAGGGCCAGGGCGTCCTTGTGGCCTAGGGTCATCACCACCACTAGGTCGGCCTCTTCCATGTCTTTTTGGGTCAGGCTGTGGGAGCGGTGAGAGGAGATGTCGACGCCCCGCTCGGCCATCACTTCCACGGCTAAGGGGGCTGGGGGATGGTCCTCCACCGTCCAGGTACCCGCGGAGGTAACCTCATACTCCTTATGGCCATGGGCCTTAAGCAACTCTTTCATGAACCCCAGGGCCATGGGTGAACGGCAGAGGTTTCCGGTGCAGACAAAAAGGAGTCGTCCTTCACTCACGTTGGTTCCGGCTCGATGAGGCCGTAGTTACCATCTCTGCGCCGATAGAGGACGTTCACCTCCCCGGTGGTGGCGTTGAAGAAGACGAAGAAATCGTGACCCAAGAGTTCCATCTGCTCTATAGCCTCTTCCTCATCCATGGGCCTCACTGGAAAGTGCTTGGTTCTCACGATGTGAGGTGTCTCCTCTTCCTCAAGGAGAGGGAGCCCCTTTTCTGGCCCTCGGCCTCGGCGATACCTCTTCTCCTTATACCGTATTATCTGGCGGTGGATCTTGTCCAGGGCGGCATCGACGGAGGCGAAGATATCGGAGGATCTCTCTTCGCTGCGCAGGATAGCCCCCTTGCTTCGGAGAGTGATCTGGGCCACTTGGCTGTGCTTGGCGTCTTTTGTGCCCTCGACGGTCAGTTCCACTCTCGCCTCGCTGATGGAGGGAAGGTAGCGATCTAGTTTTTTGACCTTCTTCTCCACATATTTTCGCAACACATCGCCGACCTCCATATTCTTGCCGGTGATAATGATGTTCATCTTAGAATCCCTTTCTCCTAAGTCTCTCGGGCTAGGACTAGAGCCCAGACGGATCGCGCCCCTTTCTCGCGGAGCGCCTCTGCACAAGCCTCCAGGGTAGCCCCGGTAGTACAGACATCGTCGATGAGAAGAACCTGCCTGTCCTTTAGCCTTTCGCCTTGGCCACGAAAGGCACCCCTTACATTCTTGCGCCTTTCATCAGCGTTGAGAGCCACCTGAGGCGCGGTCTCTCTGATGCGCACCAGGCTCCCCTCCTCTACAGGTAACCCGCTTCGCTCGCCCAGTTCCCTGGTCAAGAGCGCGGCTTGATTATACCTTCTTTCCCGCAATCTATCCATGTGCAGGGGCACAGGCACGATTAAGTCTGCGGGCAAGGGGTTATCCAAGAGATAGTGATGCATCAGACCCGCCAACGGAAGGGCTAGTTTACGCTTTTGGCCGTACTTGAACTGGTAGATGGCCCGCTTTAGAGGACCCCGCAGGTACCCTACCCCTCTGATGCCCTCAATGGCCAAAGGGTCTATCTGACAAGAGAGGCAAGGGTCTTCTACCGAGGGAAGCCCGCATCGAGAGCAGAGAGGCGGTTCTATGAACTCGATTTCGCTGATACAGGCGGAGCAAAGCCAAGAACCTGAGCGACCACACCCAGCGCAACGGGGAGGGAAGAGAAGATCTAAAAGAGAGTCTTTCGCCTCTCGCCACCCTTCTCTTAGGCTCAACTGGTCGCCTCAATCGATCTCTCTTCTCCCACGGGATCCCTTTGGGATAGCCGATCTCCTATTTTGGTTCCCGAGCGGACGATAGTTCCGGCTGGGAGTTCTAGCACCGAGTGTGCTCGCCTGATAAGAGGGCCCAGCCGATTGGGGCACAAGGGGTAACAGACGTGTGTCACTGCCAACTCGTCATCCAGGTAGAGAACGTCGATGGGGAAAGCCATGCCCAAAGTGTGGATCCAGTTGCATGGTTCTATGAGGAGCCCTTCCCCCTCCTCGAGGGAAGAACGCCCCATGAGGCCCTTGGCTCTCTCCCAGAAATTTTGGGCCTTCCGGACCCGGTTGGCGAGGGTGCAACCTCGGGTGAGATTGACTAGGCTAAAATATTCCACCGCTGATGAAGACATCTCGGAGTTTAGGGATAGCCGGCCCCAGGATCACTACCAGGATGGAGGGGAAGACGAGGAAGACGAGAGGGATCATCATCTTAACCGGGGCTTGCTGGGCCAACTCCTCAGCCCGTTGCCGGCGTCGGATGCGCATCTGTTCTGATTGGATGCGGAGCACCCTGGCGATGCTGACGCCCAACTGGTCAGCCTGGATGATAGCGGCTACGAAACTAGTGAGTTCCGGCACCTCGGTACGATCCGCCATATCGCGCAGCGCCGCCTTTCGCCCTTTCCCCATGCTTATCTCGGCGATGGTGCGCGCAAAGGCCCAACCCAACTCGTTGTCCCACTTCTCCGTCACCATATTCATGGCCGCGTCGAAGCCCAGACCTGCCTCCACGGTGATGGTCAAAAGATCCAGGGCATCGGGTAGAGCCTTCAAGATCTCTCCCTGGCGCCGTTTGATCTTCCTCCCCAGCCAGATGAGGGGCAAATAGAACCCTAGCACTCCTAAAAGGGTAGTGAAGAGAACGAGGTTGGGAAGGGGAGCCCGAGCCAAAAGTAGAAGCCCGAGGGGAAGAGCCCCACAGATCAGGGCGGAAAGCCCCCGAACTCCCAGGAACTCGGCCGTTCCCCAGCCATAGGGGTTGCCCGCTAATTCCAGCCTGTGGCGTAGGTTCTCCACGTTATGACGAGGAGCCAGACGGCCGATAAAGCCGGCTACCCCTTGAATAAGGGGTTTTATCACCCTTTTAGAGAAGGGTTCCTTCAGTTCGATCTCCTCCAAGGTCAGGACCTGCCGCGTGCCGAACTGATCCAGGCGGGCTTGCACCGGGTCTACCGTCCGTGGGGAGGCCAACCCTATGAAGATGAGGACGATGCTCCCTCCTAGGGCTAAGGCCAAAAGGAAAGGTAGAAAGGTCAACATTTTCTATACCTCTATGGCTACTATCCGTCGAATAATGAAGAAGCCAGCAACCATCCCTATGGCCGCGGCGACGAGCATGGCCAAGCCGCATTGGTCGGTGAAGAGAACCGACATATATTCTCGGTTTGCCATAAAGAGGAAGGCTCCTAACCCGAAGGGAAGGAAGGCTATTATGTACCCCGAGAACCTCTGGCCCGCGGTGATAGTCCGGATCTCTCCTTTGATCCGGACCCTCTCTCGGATAGTATATCCGATGGTCTCTAGGATCTCCGCCAGGTTTCCTCCTACTTCGTGATGGACGTTGATAGCCGTGATCATCAGATCCAAATCGTCGCTATTCACACGGCGGAGGAGGTTATTGAGGGCTTCCTGGTTGGAGAGACCTAAGCCTATCTCCCGCACCACCCGGCCGAACTCCTCGGAGACCGGAGGGGCCAGTTCTTTGGCTACCGTTTCCATAGATTGCAGGAGGCTATAGCCGGAGCGAAGGGAGTTGGCCAGAAGCGTGATTGTGTCGCCTAGTTGATCGTTGAAAGCGATCAACCGACGCCGTTGGCGCATCTTAACATAGAGACGGGGGATATAGAAGCCCAGGAGGCCACCCACTATGGCCAGGATATTCCGGAAGAGAAGAAGAGCGATCAGGAAGCCTAGGAGCATAGAGGCTACGTTGAAGAGAAAATACTCTGCTACAGTGAGTCTTAGATCGGCTCTGGCCAATTCGGTGGCCATTCGCTCGCCAAAACTCTGCTGAGCGATGGCGCGATTGAGGCCCGCCACTATGGGAGGTCTCACTTGCTCCTCCTGTAAGGACTCCCTGGCTAATGATGGGCTCTCCGCTTCTCGAGCGGCATACCGCCCCAATCGTGTCTGGATTAGTTCTGACTCACCACTTATGATTCGAGCCACCCCCCAAAAGAGGACGATTATGGAGAGGCCGGCCATCGCCGCTATGATCAGGATAGGGTTCAAGGTTCCCCCTTTCAGAGCTTCCGCCCAAGGGCATCATAGCCAAATATGGTGGGAGGAAGATGGATCCCCGAAGCCTCTATTAACTCCATGAACTTGGGTCGGACCCCGGTGGGCTGTAACTGGCCGATGACCTTCCCTCCCTCATACCCCAAATGCTCGAAGGCAAAGATATCTTGCAGGACGATGACATCTCCCTCCATCCCTTGTACCTCTGTCACCTGCACCACCTTCCGAGAG
>DFBK01000060.1 GCA_002366595.1 Anaerolineales bacterium UBA3082
ACCCTGTGGCATCATACCCGATCGACCCTTCTAGAGGTCTTCCTGGGTCTGGCCTTGGGGCTCTCGGTGGCCACGGTCTTGGGCTACCTCCTGGCCAAATCCCAACCCTTAGAGCGGCTCATCTCCCCCTATATCGTGGCCTCTCAAGCGATACCCATTGTGGCCCTGGCTCCGTTACTTGTCATCTGGTTCGGCTTCGGGCTTTTGTCCAAGGTGGTCGTCTGCGCCCTCATCGTCTTCTTCCCCGTGCTGGTCAACACCATCGTGGGCTTGCGCTCCGTGGAGCGGGAACTGGTGGATCTCTTCCGTTCTCTGGGGGCCGATCGGTGGCAGATGTTAACCATGCTGGAGGCCCCCGCCGCCCTGCCCGTGCTTCTGGGCGGACTCAAGATAGGGGTAACCCTATCCGTGGTGGGAGCGGTGGTGGGGGAGTTCGTCGCCGCCGACGAGGGGTTAGGGTTTTTGATCAACCTCTCCCGCGGCCTCTTTGACACACCTTTGATGTTCGTAGCCCTCTTCACTTTGGTGATCATCGCCCTGGCGCTATATGGAAGCGTGGTGGCTCTAGAGAGCGCACTGCTCTCTTGGCAGCGCACTTAAGCGACTAACTTCAATAGGAGAAGAGATATGAAAAGGTGGTGCATCCCTCTGGCTCTGTCCATTTCGTTAGCAGCCTGTCGAGGAATGGCCTCCCCTAAGCCCTCAGAGATCACCCTGGCTATGGGGTACATCCCCAACGTCCAGTTCGCCCCCTTCTATGTGGCCTTAGAGAAGGGCTACTTCGCCCAAGAGGGTCTCAAAATAGAGTTCGACTATGGTATGGAGACGGATCTTTTGAGCCTGGTGGGCCAGGGGGAACTCCGGTTCGCCGTGGCTTCTGGAGACCAGGTGATACTGGCCCGCAGCCAGGGACTCCCTGTGGTCTACGTGATGACCTATTATAAGAGGTTCCCCATAGCGGTCATCTCATTGGAGGTGCCCCTGGAAGAGCCCAGAGACCTCATCGGCCATAGGGTGGGGACACCGGGCCTCTATGGCGCTAATTATATAGGCTGGAGGGCTTTGCTTTACGCCGCCGGGATACCGGAGGGGGAAATCCCCCTCGATTCCATCGGCTACACCCAGGTAGCCAGCCTCACCGAAGGGAAGGTGGAAGCAGCCGTGGTCTACGCCAATAACGAGCCGGTACAACTCCGGCAGGAGGGGTATGAGCCCCACACCCTCTACGTGGCTGACTATATAGATCTGGTCTCCAACGGCCTCATCACCAACGAGGAGACGATAGCCCAACACCCCGACCTGGTAGAACGGCTAGTCCGGGCCTCGCTACGAGGTCTGCAGGATACCATCGAGGACCCAGAGGCGGCCTTCGAGATAAGCAAGAAGTATGTCCCCGAGATGGGGGAGGCCCAACTCTCCGTGCTCCAAGAGACCATCCCCTTCTGGAGAAGCGAGCCCTTGGGCTACTCCGATCCCCACGCTTGGGAGGCCTCTCAACGGTTCATGCTCGACGTTGGCCTCATAGATAAAGAAACCGATGTGAGGGAGATGTTCACCAACCAGTTCATAACTCAATTATGACGAGACCGATACTAGTAGTGGAGGGGATCGAAAAGGCTTACCTGGGCCGCGATGGGGTATTGCGAGCCCTTCGCGACATATCCTTTGAGGTAGGGGCCGGGGAGTTCGTCACCATTTTAGGCCCCTCTGGTTGCGGGAAGACGACCCTTTTGCGCATCCTGGGGGGGCTCCTGGAACCGGCAGAGGGTAAGATATATATCGACGGCCACCTCCTGAGCAAGCCCCGCCGGGAGGTGGGGTTCGTCTTCCAGGCGCCCAGCCTCCTTCCCTGGCGCACCGTGCTTGGCAACGCAACTCTCCCTTTGGAGATACAAAAACAAAACGGCCTCTCGGCCAAGGAGAAAGCCTTAGAACTCCTAGAACTGGTGGGGCTTTGGGGGTTCGAGAACGCCTACCCCCATGAATTGTCGGGAGGCATGCAACAGAGGGTGGCCATCGCCCGGGCTCTCATCCATGACCCTTCCATCCTTCTTTTGGACGAACCCTTCGGGTCACTGGATGCCATCACTAGGGAGCAGATGAACCTAGAACTTCTGCGCATCTGGGAAGCGAGCAAAAAAACGGTGGTGATGGTCACCCATGACATTCAAGAGGCGATATTCTTAGCCGACCGGGTTCTAATCATGAGCCCCCGGCCGGGGCATATAGAGGCTATCGTCCCTATCGATCTCCCCCGTCCTCGCCGCCCAGAGATGGTCTACGATGAATCCTTCAGCGGGCTCTTCCAAAGAGTCCACCGACTGATCGGATAGCCAGGAACCCCCTCCTCACCGTGCATCTCCAGATAGCCCGATATAGGCGACTCCAGGCTTCCCTGGCCTCTTTCCCCTCCGCCTGGTTTATCCCCTCCCGGCTGAACCGCTCCTGGAGGTAGAGTTGAGCCAGACGGAAGGCACCCTCTTTGGCTTCGGGAACATCCTCTACCAGCAGGCTCGCATACTCCGTAGGCGTCTGGGTCGGCTGGGGCTTGAGACCCAAAAGGCGAGAATAGAGGACCATACGTCTGAAGAGAGTCTCCGCCGTGGGCAGTTCCTTCATCCGTCTCCACCAGAGGAAACCAAAGACCGAACCAGAGGCCAGAAGGAGGATAGCGAGAACCCGCCACCAGATGCCTACTCTATACCAAGGGGCTCTCGGCGCTGCACCAGGAGGTGGTACCTCCAGATCCTCCGGCGGTTCCCTTCCCGGAAAATCGGGGCTTTCCCCCCCTGGCCTCTCTGCTTCGCCCCCCGCCTCTTCCTCGCTCAACGGCCTGGGCCGCACGATGGGTGGCTCCCCAGCCGTAGGTTCGAACTCGATCCAGCCATAGTCGGGAAAATAGACCTCCACCCAGGCATGAGCGTTGGAGCGTCGCACCAGGTAGCCATCCAACTCCCTGTCGTACTCTCCACCAGCGTACCCCACGGCTATCCGCGCCGGTATGCCCACCGCCCGGGCCATCACCGCCATGGCTGAGGCGTAGTAGTCGCAATACCCCTCCTGGCTATCGAAGAGGAAGTAATCCACCCCATCGCGGTCGGGAGGCGGGGCCTCGATATCCTCGTTGTAGGTGATCTGGCGGAGATATTTCTCCAAAGCGACCGCCTTATCATATACGTTATCGTACTCTCGAGTGAGTTCGAAGGCCAATTCCTTCACCCGTTGAGGCAGTGTGGGTGGCAACTGAAGGTACCGGCTAGTGACCCAAGAGGGGTATTTGATAGAGGGGTTTTCCCTCAGACTCAGGGGCACGAATCTCACGGCACCCAAATAATTAACGATCCACTCAGGCAGCATAGTCGCCTGGCGCAACATATCCTCGCTGGCCGCAGAGAGGGAGGAGACAATAACATAGGGACGGTTAGGGCCTACTGGGACTCTACTGGTGAGGGAGGAGATGCCGGTTGCCCTCTCCCGGCTCACCCCCGCCCCTTCCCCACCTCGTTCCCACCAGAGTTGGTAGGTTTTCATCCGAGCCTCCACCGGTAGATCAGCCCATATAGGCTGGCCAGCGAAGAACAACTGCCCTCCCGTAGGCTGATAGAGGGTAATCCGCTGGGTCACCTCCTCGCGAATGAAGTCGATCCCCTCTCGAGGCATCTCGGTCTGGGGAGCGAGATCCATGATCTCGTCATCTGTATTGCTCCAGCCCCGGCCATCGTACTCGTCATAAACCATGGCCCGCCAATAACGACCCGCCGGTGCCTGGGCCACCATCACCACCTCGCTGCCCAGTTCTACCGCCCCATGAAGGGTCAACCTATCGCCGAAGGCAGCGTAAGAGGCACTGGTCCCATAACCGCGCAAGGAGGAGAAGAGCCGGCTGAACTGATGCTGTGCCCTATCCCAAAGGCTCTCCCTCCCCCAATTTGGGGATAGGAAGAGGTCCAAGGTGGTGATGGGCATGAGCCAGGCTAAAGCCAGTACCACTAAGGAGAAGATAGCCCCGTCCCGGAGAAAGTCGAGAGCGCTGTCGGGTGGATAGATGACCTTAGCCTCTCTCCATTCCTTCTCCCGCCCACTTAGAGTGACTCGGATCAGCAAGATGAGGGCAAGAATGAGATAGATCATGAGCCAGAGATTCAACTCCGGAGGGCCATAGTATCTATTGATTGATATCGCCACTCCGGCTAAGACTACCCCTGGCCAGGCGGAGTGGGAGCGGAAGAGAAACCAAGCGGAAAGGTACCCTATTATCCAGGTGAGGGCCACCATGAAGATGAGGAAGACCAAGTTATCCTCGCTCACCCCGCCCCCCAGGGCTATTCGCAGCCAATGGAGGAGACGAGCGGCCAAGATCTCCCACCGGTCGCGCCAGCCCAGGCTGGGAGCCACGAAACGGAGGATGAGGAAGAGTAGCCAAGAGGCTCCCAAGATCAGGCTCAACGGGTGGGCGAAGAGCCTACGTAGTTCCAGTCGGGCCAGCAGCAGCCCCAGGAACATCCCCCCCAGGATGCTCCATTGAAGGATAGAGAGCCCCTCTGCCCAGTTGGCCTCCTCGATGGCCCAGGCCACACTGCAGAGCATAATGCCCAGAAAGAAAACCGATAGCCAGCCCTCCTCGGGCTTCAAACGAAAACGCATCTAGAACCCCACTATAAGCACAAAGAAACCCCACCCTTAGTTCAATGATACGGTTTCCGCCCGCCCTTGTCAAAGAGAGAGATTGACAAGCGGCCTCGCCGATGCTAGCATAGTCCCGCCTTGGCCCCTCTCAGTTGGGGCGCTGGCCCAGAAGTGACCTTACCTCCCAGGGCGCATCTTATGGGCATTGGAAAGAAGCGCTATTGAGAAAGTTCCTTCGCTGGTATAAAGGGCAAAGCGTATCTCGGCAGCGGCTCTACAGCCTCCTGGCGGTCATCACTACGGCTACCCTCCTCGTTTACTGTCTAGGGGTCTCTTCCTTTCTCCTCCGCCCCGTCCTCATCGGCACCCCTGTAGTAGTACCCACCGTCTACCTGGTCTCTCCCCCCACCTCCCAACCACAGCAGCCGCAGCAATCACCGGCATCCAGATCCACGATCACCCTCCCTGACACCCCCACTCAACTCCCCATCCCCACCTTCACCTCTACACCCACAGCCACCCTCACCCCCACGGTGACTATAACTACCACCATCACCGCGACCGTAACTCTTACCCCCACCGCCACGGGTACCATCACAGTGACTTCCACTCCCACCGAGACACCAACATCCACGCCTACACCCACGGAGACGCCCACTTCCACGCCTACAGAAATACCTACCTCCACACCTACCGCAACACCTACATTCACCCCAACCCCCACGGAGACGCCTACCTCTCCCCCTACCGCAACACCTACACTCACACCTACTGCAACATCTACACCCACACCCACCCCAACGCCGACGGGGACGCCAACCGCCAATCCAAATGCCACAGAGACCTCTGAAGAGCCCACCTCCTCCCAGGAGAGACCTTGACAGGAGAGGAAAAAGGTTATACATTGTGTATAGCAGGCTATAAAGGGAGGAGCTATGGAGAAGAAGGAGAAGAACCTGATGGTTCGCATCTCCAAGGAGACCCATACAGCCCTCAAGGAGAAAGCAGGCGCAGAGGGGACCACTATGAGCGAAGTGGTCCGCTACTGCATCGATCTATTCCTCAAAGGGAAAATCCGGCCGCCCAAATAACCGGACAACACCCAGAAGAGGTCGGCTTCCAAACCGGGGATGGTTTGGGCTTTGTGTCCTTGGAGATCGTATGGAGCCCAGGTCGAAATTCTGGATAGAGAAAGACGGCGAACTAGTGTTCAGCGACTGGCGGGTGGATCTCTTGGAGGCTATCGAAGAGACGGGCTCCTTAAGCGGTGCCGCTGAGCGGCTAGGCATCCATTACCGTCGAGCCTGGGGCAAGATCAAAGAGATGGAAGAGAGGCTGGGAGTGAAACTGATAGTGACCCAGAGCGGAGGGGTGGGCGGCGGGGGAACAGAACTCACCCCCCAGGCTCAAGAGTATATTCGCCAATATCGAAAATTCAGGGCCGGCCTTAAAGAGATGGTTGACCGCAGGTTCCAGGATGCCTTTCAGAAATAACCCTGGTTTGATCTTGTTTTTTTGAGGGCGTTGTGATAAAATTGTCTTAACGGCTATGCGGGTCACAGTGTTCTTCTCGGTCTTAATCAACAGGGCCGTGGGGTTCCTAGCCGGAGTAGCCATCCACCACATACCACAGCGATACACCCCAGAGGAGCATCCCACAAGAGAGAGGCTTCCATGGAAGAGATAGTAGCGGGCTTGCAACAAGCGGTGCGCCTCCTCCTCATCAGCACCATCCTGGGCATCCCTCTGGGCGATAGGGCGTGGCTGGAAACGGTTACACCTTCCATGCTTGGAAAGGAGACCTGGGCGG
>DFBK01000070.1 GCA_002366595.1 Anaerolineales bacterium UBA3082
ACCTGAAAGGGGAGATTTCATAAGAATCCCTTATAGCGACCTTTTGGAGATCTCTGAAGAGGATCATGATTTGATTTTAGCTACGGAATATGGCCAAAAGATGGTTCTTTCAAAGATGGGGAATCAGTTTGACCCCTTCGCTAAGGCGCTATCCGCATTGAATAACGAACTTCAACTCAAAGTTCAATCTTCCCTCAAAGAACTTCTGCTCGGGTTTGACCCACTAGTAATAAGAAAAGCAGCCAGATTTATGAAGGAGGGTAGGGCAGCCAAAAGAAGCGATATAGAATCGATATCCCCTAATCTCTGGATAGAATTAGAAAAGAGGTTAGAAGTTGCGGGGATAAAGGAAGGATACGATTTCTTGAAAGCCCTATCACAACAAGAGAAAATCTGCGTTGGCTTGAAACGGGGGCTCTTGGGGGACCTCACCGGTGAATACATTTGGTTCTTAATTCCAATCTACAGTGTGACCCCAGGCGAGCCCGGTAATGCCATAGCGATGGAAGCAAGGGCTGGCGAAGGTGGGGGAAAGGCAACCTATTTCTTCAGAATAGTGAGCAGGAGGGATTACCCAGAGTTCAAGGACCTAGAGAAGTTGCACAAGGGAGCGGGCGACCTCATCAAAAGAATAAACCGGTGCATGCTGGATATTAACTTCAGAAGAGAGCCGATCTACTTGCCGGACGAAAGGTTGGAAGAGCCGCGATACCTCAAGTATAAATTTGCGGTGCAGAAGTTGCCTGGGCTTCAAACTCTCCGTCATCTCTTCATTGGCAGGGTGATCCATGCCTCGCCCGAGCAGTGGAAGCAGGATGTTATGAATCTGCTGAAGTTCAATGTGAGCATAAAAGACGATACAGCAAAGTGGACAAAAGGAGAGTAAAAGCATGCTAGGGTATAAGCATCCTTGTCGCCATTGCGGTAAGTTGGTTCCGCCAGATTCAAATGTGTGCCCATTTTGCGGGAAGGTAAACCCGCTGGGGCCGTTACGCTGTCCCAAGTGTCGTAACCCCATTGAGAAAGGGTGGGAAAAGTGTAATAATTGCGGGCTCCTTTTAAGGGTGGAATGTCCGAAATGCGGGAAATTGACTTTCTTTGGAGATTACTGCGAGCATTGTGATAGCAGGTTGGTGGTCGTCTGTCCGAAATGTAAGACGGAACAGCCACCAATTGGAGAGAAATGTATAAAATGTGGTAAGCCGTTAAAAGGGGAATAACAAATATAAGGAGGTAAGATAATGACGCTACAACCTTTTACCAGAAATTTTGCGGACAATAGCACAGAGGCTGGATTCCAGTTCACCTTCTTCTGCGACATCTGTAACGATGGGTACAAGACCAAGTTTGTAGAGTCCAAGACCTACAAGAAGCGCGGGTTCTTGCGTGGCCTCGGAAGCGCAGTTTCCCTGGGGAGCTCTCTCTTGGGACTATCTGAGATTGAGAGTGCGGTCGAAAGAGGAACAGACATCCTTACTGAACGTTTCGAAGGGATGCCCCCCCAATGGCACAAGGAACACGAAGAGGCGTTTGGGCGAGCCCAGAACGAGGCTAAAGGACATTTTCACCGTTGCCCAAAATGTACCAGATGGGTCTGCGAAAGCGATTGGAACGAGCAGGAGGGGCTCTGTGTGGAGGATGCGCCCCGCGTTAGCGTCGAAGTAGCCGCCGCCAAGGCTAAGGTCACCGAGGAGCAGATTTGGGAGAAGGCTGCTGCTACCCAGCTCTTTACCGGCGAGATAGAAAGCAAGCAGACTATTTGTCCCCAGTGTGGCAAACCGGCTGGCGAGGGTAAGTTCTGCACTAACTGCGGCGCGCCCCTCACATTGATAAAATGTCCAAAGTGTGGTGCTCAAAATCCAGTCGGCACCAACTTCTGTGGCGAGTGTGGAACAAAACTGATGTGAGGGTTCCACCGTATCGCTAACACAGCATATACGCTGGAGAGTTTCAGCACTTTCAGCAGATCGTGTATGCCAAGAACAAAGGTCGCCACCTGGCCCCAGCGGGGGGCAGGGTGAAGGGAGGAAAATTCTGCTCCGAACGTGGAACCCCTCTCCGCCTGGAGAAATGGTGCGTCCAGTGCGGGGAGAAGATACCGGCAGGCGCCAAGTTCCATCCCCAATGCGGTGCTAAGCGGTAAAACCCAATTATGACACGAGAACTTGAACAACTCTACCAAGAGATCATCCGTTGCCAGAAATGCATCCTCTCCCAATCGAGGAGAAACGCCGTGCCGGGCGAGGGGCCCCAGGAGGCGGAGATAGTCTTCATCGGGGAAGCCCCAGGCTTCCACGAGGACCAACAGGGCCGCCCCTTCGTCGGCTCTGCGGGGAAATTCCTGGAAGAACTCCTGGCTAGCATCGGGTTTGGGCGAGAGGATGTATATATCTGTAATGTCATTAAGTGCCGCCCCCCAGGGAATCGCGAACCTCTGCCCAAGGAGATAGAGGCCTGCCAGCCCTACTTGGATAGGCAACTGGCCTTGATAAAACCCAAGATAGTGGTTACCTTGGGCCGCTTCTCCCTGAGCCGTTTCTTCCCCAACGCCAAGATCTCAACCGCCCATGGGCGGCCCCGCAAGATAGAGGGGATCGTCTACTACCCCGTCTATCATCCCGCTGCGGCCTTGCACCAACCCCGCTGGCGGCCGGTTGTAGAGGAGGACTTCAAGCGGATCCCGGAACTTTTGGCCCGGATAGAGAGGTTGCCCGACGAAGGGCCTCGGGAAAACGCCCAGCAGTTGAGTCTCTTTTAGAAGCGATCGACATCGGAGGGGGAAGATCAGGCGTCATCCCTCCAACTCGAAACCACTGATAGAAGCATGATAGAGTCATCTTAAAATCTAGCCACATACCTCTCTAAGACCTTGATTCGCCTCTCAAAATAGGATATAATGAGCGATGATATATCCATCGGACAGAGGTTGTCTTCTCATAGGAAAGGAGGTGACGGATCGAGAAGAGATACAGAGATCGGACTAAATCATCTCAAAGAAGGAGGAAAAACTGAGATGCGAAAGGTTATGGGGTTTCTCTCTCTACTGATTGTTATAACGCTATTGCTTTCGGCGTGTGCTCCAGCGGCCACACCCACACCAGCGGCCACACCCACACCAGCGGCCACACCCACACCCACGCCCGTGCCGATCAAAGTGGGGCAGGTGACCGATGTCGGGGGCATCGACGACCGCTCTTTTAACGCCACGGCCTGGAAAGGAGTGCAAGACGCTATCGACCAGTTGGGCATCGAGGGCAAATACTTAGAGTCCCAGGCGATGACCGACTACGAGCCCTTCATCGAGGAGTTCCTGCGGGAGGATTATGACTTCATCGTCACCGTGGGCTGGATGCTGGGCGATGCCACGGCCGCGGCGGCGGAGGCCAACCCGGACACCAAATTCGCCATCGTGGACTACGCCTACGACCCCCCCTATGATAACGTGTTGGGCCTCACCTACGCCACCGACGAGGCCGCCTTCTTGGCGGGCTATGTAGCGGCGGCAGCCACCCAGACGGGCAAGGTAGGCACCTTTGGCGGCATCCCTCTGCCCACGGTGACTATCTTCATGGTCGGCTTCCAGTCGGGCGTGGAATACTATAACGCACAGCATGGCACTAACGTGGAGGTGCTGGGCTGGAGTAACGAGACTGGAGAGGGATCCTTCACCGGCAACTTCGAGAGCACCGACGACGGGCGACGTTACGCCGAGTCGTTGATGGCCGAGGGGGCGGACATCATCATGCCCGTGGCTGGGCCCGTAGGACTTGGCTCAGCGGCCGTCTGCAAGGAGACCGGCAACTGTTTGCTCGTCGGCGTGGACACTGACTGGTATGTCTCCGCGCCAGAGTTTAAGGAGATCTACCTCACTAGCGTGCTGAAGAACATGGATGTCTCCGTCTTCGATGCCATCAAGATGGTGGTGGATGGTACCTTCGAGGGTGGTTTCTATACAGGCACGCTGGCCAACAATGGCGTAGGGCTCGCTCCCTTCCATGAGCAAGAGGGTAGGGTGCCAGCGGAGGTCGTGACCGAGCTGGAGACCATCAAGCAGGGGGTCATCGACGGCACCATCGATACCGGCTGGCCTCTAGAATAGATCCCTTGATAGTCAACATCGGTTCGGCGGTGCTGGGCGTTGCCCGGTGCCGCCGAACCCTGCACCATGAGAAGAGATATGCCTCCTGTTCTGGAACTGCGTGGCATAAGTAAGGCTTTCCCCGGCGTCCTAGCCAACGACCATATTGACCTCGCCCTAGAGGAGGGCGAGATCCATGCCCTTCTGGGGGAGAATGGGGCTGGCAAGACCACCCTTATGAACATCTTATACGGACTCTACACCCCCGATGAAGGCGAGATCTTCATCCAAGGTCGCAAGGCAGAGATCCATAGCCCCTCAGACGCCATAGCCCAGGGGATAGGGATGGTTCACCAGCATTTTATGCTCGTCCCTGTATTCACCGTGACGGAGAATGTCATGTTAGGCGTGGAGTCCACCCGTTGGGGGATATTCCTTAAGCGGGAAGGGGCTGCCCAAAGGGTACAGGAGATATCGGAGCAATATGGCCTCAAGGTCGACCCTAACGCCTATGTGGAGGACATCCCTGTGGGGGTGCAGCAGCGGGTAGAAATTATCAAGATATTGTATCGGGAAGCAGATATCCTAATCCTGGACGAGCCTACAGCGGTACTCACTCCCCAAGAGGTGAAGGAGCTGTTTGTGATTATGCACTCCCTAGTCCAAGAGGGGAAATCGATAATCTTCATCACTCATAAACTGAAAGAGGTGATGGCCATCGCTGACCGTATCACTGTACTTCGTGACGGTCGAACAGTGGGTACAACCAAGCCAGAAAAGACCTCGCTTGAAGAACTAGCCTCCATGATGGTGGGACGAGAGGTGATCCTGACCGTGGATAAGAAGCCCCCCCAACTAGGAGAGGTAGTCCTAGAAGTCAAAGACCTCAAGGTGCGCGACGATCGGGGCGATCTAGCCGTCAAAGGCATCTCCTTCGATGTCCGGGCTGGGGAGATATTGGGAGTGGCGGGGGTGCAGGGCAATGGCCAGACAGAACTGGTGGAGGCCCTAACGGGATTGCGCAGCGTAGAAGAGGGGGGAGTGCACATCCTGGGCACAGATACTACCCATGCCACTCCCCGCAAGATCCTGGAAGAAGGAGTGGCTCATGTGCCGGAGGATCGCCAGCGAGATGGACTGGTCCTCAGTTACCCCCTCTTGGATAACTTGGTCCTCAACACCTATTACCTGCCTCCTTTCGCCAACGGCATAGCCATTAACGATCGAGCCATCATCGCCGCTGCTAAGGAGCGGGTGGAAGCGTTTGACATCCGCACTCCCAGCATCTTCATCACCACCACTAGCCTCTCGGGCGGCAACCAGCAGAAGACCATCGTGGCCCGGGAGTTCTCTCGCCCTATCCGCTTGCTCATCGCTGCTCAACCAACACGGGGCTTGGATGTGGGCTCCATCGAATATATCCACCAGCGGATCATGGAGAAGCGCGACGAAGGGTGTGCTGTCCTGCTCGTCTCCCCCGAACTGGATGAGGTGATGACCCTCTCGGACCGGATCGCCGTGATGTACGAGGGGAAGATCGTGGCCCTCCTCCCCGCGGAGGAGGCTACCAGAGAGGAGTTGGGGCTTCTCATGGCTGGCGCCCAGCGGCTTCCCGAGAAGGTAGTGGCCTAAAAGAGAGGTGGAGATTGGCTGTAGAAAGAGAGAAGGAGCGCCCGGAGGGGGCTGAGAAGCCAACGCCCCGTTGGCGCCGCTTTCTACAACCTCTGCTTGTGCCCTTTTTAGCCATTCTTACCGCTTTCGTCATTAGCGGCCTCTTCATCATCCTCTCCGATATGGAGGTCTTGAGCGCCTACGCCAACCTCTTCCAGGACCCGGGGCAGGCGTTGCAGGCCACCTGGAAGAGCGTCTCTACCGCTTATGGTGCCCTCTTCAAAGGTTCAATAGGCAACCCCTCGGATCTTTATCGAGGCCTTTCCGCTTTGGCAGAGACAGGGGATACAACCCTCCTTCGGAAGGCAGCCTACCCCTTAAGCGAGAGCCTCACCAATAGCGTCCCTTATATCTTCGCCGGCTTGGCTGTGGCCCTGGGCTTCAGGTGTGGACTTTTTAACATCGGAGTCGAGGGGCAGATCTTGATCGGGGGGCTGGCATCGGTCTGGGTGGGCTATAACATCTCTGGTTTGCCCTGGTTCATCCACCTGCCTTTAGCCCTCGTTGTCGGCGCCTTGGCCGGTGCCCTATGGTCAGCCATTGCTGGATACCTGAAGGCCAGAACCGGTGCTCACGAGGTGATCAATACTATCATGATGAACTATCTCGCCTTCCGTCTGAGCGACCTATTGCTCACCGATCCAAGGCTGATGGGACGCCCGACCGGTACCCCCATGACACCCCAGATATTGCCTACTGCCTACCTACCCAGGCTTCTGGGTTCCCCTCTCCGTTTTCACGCCGGCTTCTTCATGGCCTTGGGTGCGGCCGCGCTCGTCTACTGGTTCCTCTGGAAGACCACCCTGGGCTTTGAGATCCGCACTGTGGGTGCCAACCCTGATGCCGCCCGCTATGCAGGGATGAGCGTGGCCAAGAATTTTGTCTTGGCCATGGGCCTCAGCGGTGCCCTGGCCGGGCTGGCAGGCGCGAATGAGGTTCTAGGAGTGACCCACTTTCTTGGCGGGGGTTTCTCCCCGGGCTATGGCTTCGACAGCATCGCCCTGGCCCTTCTAGGAAAGAGCCACCCCGTTGGCGTGGTGCTGGCTGCCTTGCTCTTCGGCACCCTGCGCGCCGGAGCCTCAACGATGCAGATAAAGGGCATCCCTATAGATATAATCCAGATCTTGCAAGCGATGATCATAATGTTCATCGCTGCTCCGGCTTTGGTGCGCCTCATCTACCGCCTGAAGGTCGAGCGGGAGGTCACCGAGGTAGTCTTCACCCGGGGCTGGGGAGGGTAATAGATGGGACCTAGAAGGGGTGAGAATCGATGAGTGTCGCCATTCGTGACATTTCGAGGGCCGTATTGCAGCGAGAGCGAGCCATGGGGCTTCTCTTTGCCCTTTTGGGCCCGGCCATAATCGTCCTCTTCGGCCCCAGCGCCGAGCCGGGGCAACAGGCCACCTTTGTCCTCAACTTCGGCCAAGCAGGCCAGACTACCCCCATCCCCGACCTAGTGCTCCCTGTGCGAGG
>DFBK01000084.1:0-3295 GCA_002366595.1 Anaerolineales bacterium UBA3082
CAGAGGTCTCTCCAGGGCTCTGGGTCGGAGGGCCAGACTTCTCGCCAGCCATCCTCCTCGCGCCCCAGAAGGATGAAATCAGGGGTTACGGTGCTGGCCCCAATGTGGGCGAAGATGATGCCTATCTCATCCCCCACCAAGCGGGCATCAGAGATAGCATCCCCCTCTGAAACCGGGTAGTAGTCGAAGGGAGTTCCTGCCTGACCCCAGAAGAGGGCGATGGGGTAGGGGCCAAACCTGACCAGGTAAAGGGTAGGTTCCACCCTCAGGAGATCGACCCCCATGACCCCCATCTCCACCCCCGCCTCCTCACCTAGGGATAAGAGTTCGTCCGCTATCTCTTCCTCGGACATCTCTTCTGTCTCCGGCAAGGAGAGATAGAGGGCCAAAGCCTGAAAAGCCGACTCTTGGGCGGTCTCGAGGTCGTGCTCCTCCTCAAAAGCGGCGGCCTCAGCGAAACGGTCTCTCACCTCTTGCATCACCGAGGCCACATCGACGGTGGGCGTGGGGCTGGGCGTAACGGTAGGTGTGGGAGTGGGCAGTGGGGTAGGTGTATGAGTGGGAGTCATGGTCGCCGTTGGAAGAGGGGTAGGAGAAGGGATCGCTAAGCCTGGCGTGCATCCAGCAACTAGCGGGAGAAAGATCAAGATAAGGAGAAGATAACCCCTAACTTTCGACATTCTCACCTTTTTCCCCCAGCGAAAGTTGGGAATCGCTATGTTCCAGTAAGATGAGGATCAGGGACGTCAACCTCCACGCCCCCGAACTCTTTACATGGGCGGGCTTATATCCACCGGCTGGTTGACGTTAGTGAGTTCCGTTATGAGGTGCCAGTCGAAAGTCTCGCCTTCATAGGTACCTGAGGCGTCTCCGGTAGATTTCACCGGATATTCGCCTTCGACGGCTATCCAGACGTGGAAGTCCGCGGAGCCCATAAAACCTACCCAGCCCCAGCCGGAGGTGTCCGCGCTCCTGTAGTGGCGGCAGGGGATCCCGTTTACCGTCTCCTGGCCCACGAAGGTGGCTTCCTCAGGGAGGCCTTCGAAGAAGAGGCTGGCCCAGAAATCATAGGAGAAGACGCTGAACATATCGAGCATCTCGGCCGAGTACATCCCTATCTCCTGCCACTCCTCGTCCTCTTCTCGCGTCCACATATTGTTCTCGGCTTCGATGGCGATCCACTCGTAGGTCGTGCCCTCCTTGTGGTCGGTCCAAGTCCAGTGGTCTGCTCGCGTGGGCTTGTTCTGCCTCTGACCCCTGATCTCGAAATCCACCTCTTCGGCCTCCGCCTCCATCGCGGCACCCCAACCCTGCCAGTGGACATAGCCAGAGAAACTATCCAACTGGTTTAGAGCCTCCGTTGTGGCGCTGAAGGGTTCCTCTTCCTCCTCGGGGGTCTCCACCGCCTCTGAAGTTTCTGCCGCCTCTGGGGTCCCTTCCTCCGTTGGCGGGGGAGGAGTCGGCGTGGCTTCCACCGCCGGTGTCTCCTCCTCAGTCGGTGGTGCGCTCGGCCCACCCAAACCGCAGGCTAGAGCCGAACCAGCCAGCAAGCCCAGCACCAAAAGCCCCACTAACCACCATCTTTCCTTTTTCATTTTTCCTCCTTTTCTACGGCCCATCTCAAGGGCTGAGAGAGACTTTCATCATATCGAGTGAAAAATCGCCCCCGTGTACAGAAACCCCTTCGCAAGCTTTTAAAGATTTTACCCTTTTTAGACAATTTTGTCAACCCAAAAGTGTAGATGAGCCAGGACAATGGGAAGTCCCGTTGCCGAGTCTAGGCCACGACACGGCGAAGGAAAAAGAGAGTCGCTATGCTGGCCGCCCCAAGCCCCGTCGCCAGGAGACAACCCTTGGCCAGGGCCTTTGAGCCCCCTCGCAAGAGGCTATATAAACCGACCACTAGACCTACTGGTGGAAGGAGAAAGGAGAGGGCATAGAGAAGCCGCTCCGGCCTCTCTTCCCACTCTACCAGGAGGGGGCTGGCGGTGAAGATCGAGGAGTAAGTACCGCTGATCATACCGATGAACAGGGTGAAGGCGAAACCGCGGGTGGTGACCCCTCCGAAGAGGAAAAGGGCGGTCAAGGTGAAGAGCACGTTGAGTTCAGTCATCAGGGAGCGGTTGAGGGTCTGAATGATGCTATGGTTCACTACGCTCTCTATCGGTTCACCCGCCCTCCGCTTCACATTCTCCCGGATGCGGTCGAAAACCACTATGGAATCGTGTACCGAGAAGCCGATGACCGTCAGAAGAGCGGTCAACAAAAGGGCGTCCACCTCCCATCCTCGGAGGCGTCCCAGAATGGCAGCCACACCCACCACCACGAGGACGTCGTGAATCAAGGCTATAATGGTGCAGGTGCCGAAACGGACGGGCTTGGGAACATGCCGGAAGGCCCAGGAGATATAAAATAGGATAGCGATGGCAGCCAACCCCACCGCATAGAGGGCTCTTCGCTGCACCTCCTCCCCTACCGCCGGCCCCACCGACTCGAAGCGGAGTTCGGTGAGATCGCCGAACCTCTCCTCCAGATCAGCCTCAATAGCCGCCTTTGTCGCCGAGTCGATATTCTTAGCGCGGATGAGGAAGACCCTCTCGCCCGAGGTCTGGACCATGGTATCGCCATATCCATGCTCGGCGAAAACCTCTTTCACCTGAGCGGGACCGATTTGGGCTCGGGCGAACTCCGCCTCCAATAAAGCCCCTCCGGTGAAATCTATGGAGAGAGGGAGCCCGAATAGAGCCAGGAAAACCACACCCGGTATGATAACAAGGGCGGAGATGAGAAAGTACCAGTAACGCTTTCCTACTATGTCAAGCATAGACCGTCAACGCCCCGAACCAGAGTTACAACCTCGCTCCATACGCATTCATATCCTCTCAGACACCGAACCACCAACGGGTCTTCGCTATATCTAAACCCATCACCAAGCGTAGGAAGGTACGAGTGACAGTGATGGCGGTAAACATACTCACCAAGACGCCGATGGCCAAGGTGAGGGCGAAACCTTTGATCATACTAGTCCCGAAGTAGGAACCCAGCCAGAAGAGGATGGCGCAGGTGATGAGGGTGGAGAAGTTGGAATCGCGGATAGAGAACCAGGCGCGGCTGAACCCTTGCTCCACCGCCAGATGGAGTCCCTTCCCAGCGCGGAGTTCCTCCTTAAATCGTTCGAAGATGAGGATATTAGCATCCACCGCCATGCCCACGGAGAGGATGAAGCCAGTGATGCCCGCTAAGGTCAAGACCACGGGTATCAACTTGAAAAAGGCGAAGACCACAGCAGCGTATA
>DFBK01000084.1:3322-14326 GCA_002366595.1 Anaerolineales bacterium UBA3082
GCCAGGGTACTCTTACGAATAGAATCCTCACCCAGAGTAGGGCCTACCTCTCGGTGGCTCTCTACCCGCAAGGGGATGGGCAAAGCGCCGTATCGAAGGCGGATGACGATGCTTTCTGCCCCTGCGGGTGTGAAGCCTCCCTCTCGGGTGAGGAGCACCTGGCCTTTAGATATCACATCCTTGATGGTAGCGCAGGAGACCACCTCCTTGTCTAAAACGATGCACATCACCTGACCCACATTCTTAGCGGTGTAGTCGGCGAAGATCCGTGTCCCTTCCTCATCTAAGGCGAAGGCGATCTGAGTCTGATTGTAGTCGTCAACGGTTAGGTTAGCACTTTTTAGGTTCCGCCCGGTCATGATAGTCTCAAAAACGCGCTCCTCCGGCACGGGAGAGGGGGTGAGAGGCCCGGTAGCGGCTTCAGTTGGAGTGGGGGTGATGGTTGCGGTTAGGGTAGGCGTAGCCTCCGCAGTGGCAGTGGGAGTGGCCTCCACGGGGGGCCCAGCCACCTCCTCCGTAGTCTGAATGAGGCTCCCAGGAGACAGGTAGATGTTTCCGGCGTGGATAAACTCCAAGAGCCCTGTCTTGCCAAAGGCAGCGATAGCCTCCTCCGGGTTCTTCAGGCCGGGCAACTCTACGATGATCCGCCTCGTCCCCTGCAACTGAATCAAGGGCTCCGAGACCCCAAGCCCGTTAACACGCTTCTCGATGATAGCCTTAGCATTGGCTACCGCCTGGCGTTCTACAGGCTCATCAGGAGGCACGTCGGCCTCTAAGAGCACCTGCATACCCCCTTGGAGGTCCAGCCCTTGGTGTACCTCTATATCCCGGTCGATCTGGATAGGACCAAGACGGATATGGATACCCGGATTAGTAGGGAGATCAATCCAGATAGCCACAGCGGCCAGAATTATAATGCCTCCAAGCAGGAAAAGGTTCCTTCTGGGCACTAACTTTCTCCACCTCTGAGATAACGGCCATTATGATAGACCATCAAACTCAAACTGTCAAACACGAGCCCCGCCACAACTAGCGGCTTGACCGCTGACTATACCGAGTAGGAGAAGAAGGCATGACAACGGTTTATCGGCAGGCCTCCAAAATCTCTTCCCCGAGGTGCTCCTTTGAGTAACTTGCCCCAGGGTTATCCTCTTAGCGAGAACAGGCATCACCCCTAAGACATCACGCTGGCTTCGCCTTCGCGGCTAGGCACAGGTCGGTGGCACCTCTTCTTATATCTCTATGCGCTTGCGTTTCAGAAACTGGCCTGCCCCCACCTCACCCACAAACTGGCCCTCTTTGACGATTATCTTGCCTCTCTGCATGACCAGGACCGGATATCCTCTTACGGTGATGTGGTCATAGGGGCTGTGGTCTACATTCATATGCAGGTTTTCCACACTGAGGCGAACTTCTTTTTGGGGATCGAAGATAACCAGATCCGCGTCCGCCCCTATGGATATGGTACCCTTCTGCGGAGCCAGGCCGAATAGACGGGCCGGGTTGGTGGAGACCAGCTCTACGAACCTGTTGATGGAGAAACGCCCTTCGTTCACCCCGAAGTGGTAGAGCAAGGGCACCCTTGTCTCTACACCGGGCATGCCGCTGGGGATCTTGGAGAAGTCGTCTCTACCCAAATCCTTCTGACCCACAAAGTTGAAGGGGCAATGGTCGGTGCTAACCACCTGCAGATCGCCAGAGGCTAGGCCTTTCCAAAGGAAGTCAGCATTGCCCTTGTCTCTCAGCGGGGGGGAGATCACATATTTCGCCCCCTCGAAATCGGGCAACTTGTAGTGCTCGGTGTTGAAGAAGAGATATTGAGGGCAGGTCTCGGCCAGAACAGGCTGCCCCCTGTCCCGGGCCTCCTGCACCTTCTCCAGGGCCTGAGCCGTACTCACATGGGCGATATAGATAGGGGCTCCGGCCAGAGCAGCCAAGATGATAGCCCGACCAACGGCCTCGGCCTCTGCTTCGGGAGGGTGACTTCGAGCGTGCCAGATCGGCTCCTTCTTGCCCTCAGCCACATGTTTGTTGATAAGGTAATGCAAAAGGTCGCCGTTCTCAGCGTGCACCATGATGAGCGCTCCCAGTTCCTTGGCCTTGAGGAGGGATTTAAGAAGGGCTTCATCGTCTACCATGTAGGCACCCTTATAAGCCATATAAAGTTTGAAACTGGCAACGCCTTGCTCTACCATTTCGGCCATCTCTACATTCGTCACTTCCTCGGTCATATCTCCTATGGCCACGTGGAGGCCATAATCGATGGCCGCCTTCCCCTGGGCCCTCTCCATCCGAACCTCTAGAGCCCGGTGCAGGGTCCCTCCCTTTGCCTGGTCGGCGAAATCTATAAAGGTGGTAGTGCCGCCGCACGCTGCGGCGATGCTCCCAGTCTCGAAATCATCGGCGGAAACGGTGCCCATGGCAGGCAACTCGAAGTGGGTGTGGACATCGATGGCTCCGGGGAATACGTAGTTGCCCTGGGCATCGATGGTCTCTACACCCCCCAAACCTCGGCCCAGCGCCACGATCTTCCCCTTCTCGATACCTATATCAGCCTGATAGGTCTCTGTAGCCGTAACCACGGTTCCGTTCGTTACCACTGTGTCCATCATGGTCCTCCTAACGATGGTGGCTCGCTTCAAGCGGGCACCAAGTATGATAAAGGCTACTTTGTAACCGTCTTGGCCACTAACTCCGCCACTTCGCTGGGATGGCGCGCCACTGGGAGCCCGACCTCTTCGAAGGCTCGTATCTTCTCCCCCGCTGTGCCCCTCCCCCCGGAGATGATAGCCCCGGCGTGACCCATCCGCTTCCCTGGAGGGGCGCTCCGCCCGGCCACAAAGGACACCGCCGGCTTGGTCATATGATGGGTGATGAACTCGGCCGCACGTTCCTCATCGCTACCCCCTATCTCACCGATGAGGACCACCATCTCTGTGGCTGAATCCGCTTCAAAGAGTCGCAAAATATCTACGAGGTTGGAGCCCAGGATGGGATCGCCCCCGATTCCCACCACGGTAGATTGGCCCAGGCCGCGCAGGGTCAACTCGTTCACCACCTCATAGGTGAGAGTGCCGCTCCGGGAGACGACGCCCACGCTCCCCGGCGTATGAATATCTCCAGGCATGATCCCCACCTTGCACTCTCCCGGCGTGATGACCCCTGGAGAGTTGGGCCCGATGAGCCGCACCCCACTAATATCCAACTGTCTCTTCACCCGCATCATATCTAGGATGGGGATCCCTTCGGTGATGCAGACGATGAGTGCCACGCCGGAGTCAGCGGCCTCATAGAGGGCGTCGGGGGCGAAAGGGGCGGGGACATAGATGATAGAGGTATTAGCCCCTGTTATGGCCACCGCTTCCTTCATGGCGTCGAAGACGGGGAGGCCATAAGCCTCTGCCCCTCCTTTGCCCGGGGTCACCCCCCCTACCACGTTGGTGCCGTAGCCGATCATGCGGCGGGTATGGAATCCGCCCTCTCGCCCGGTTATACCCTGGACTAGAAGCCTAGTGTTCTTGTCAACAAGGATGCTCATCTCAAGATAACTGCTCTCTTATCAACTTTGCTGCTTCGCGGATCTCTTCCTCATCCCCACGCTTTGGTTCCCAGGGCCGTATCAAGCCATCGTCCTTCCAACGGGGGACGATATGAAAATGGAAGTGAAAGACGCTCTGGAAGCCGCCGGGCTCATTGGCCTGCAAGATATTTAAGCCATGGGGCTCAAATGCTGCCCTCACCGCCCTGGCCACCTTCATGGTAGTCCTAGCCGTGGCCAGAAGGGCTTCCTCTTCGACGGAAATGCTCCTTGGGTATCACCAGAGTATGGCCTTGAGCAGCAGGGTGTATATCCATGAAAGCCAAGGTCACCTCGTCCTCATAGACTATCTCAGCGGGGGCATCGCCCTTTATGATAGCACAGAAAACGCAACCGGTCTCCATCATCAACCACCCTTTGCCACTTCCACAGCCCTCTGAGCCGCCTCGATAAGTGTAGAGACGGTCTCTATATCGGCATGGGCCAAAAGCCTTCTCCCTTCCTTTTCGTTGGTCCCCGCTAGACGGACGACCGTAGGAACTTCAACCCGTACCTGACGGAGGGCCTCCAAGATTCCTCTGGCTACCTCGTCACAGCGGGTGATGCCCCCGAAGATATTTATGAGCACCGCCTTAACCTTCTCATCGGAGAGGAGGATGCGCAAAGCCACAGCCACCTGTTCCGCCCTGGCTCCCCCGCCGACATCCAAGAAGTTGGCCGGCTCCCCCCCATAGAGTTTGATCACATCCATGGTGGCCATAGCCAGGCCCGCGCCGTTGACCAGGCAGCCTATCTCTCCCTCCAGTTTCACGTAACTCAAGCCCTGTCCCCGGGCCTCTCGTTCGCGCAGTTCCTCCTCCGTTAGATCACGGAGGGCTTCCAAATCTCCGTGCCGGAAGAGGGCGTTATCATCTAGGACCATCTTGGTGTCGATGGCCACTAGCCTCCCCTCTCGGGTGAGGGCCAGGGGGTTTATCTCTGCCAGTGAGGCATCGCACTCCACGAAAGCCCTATATAGCCCCTGGGCGATGGCTATCCATTCGGCCACCGTCTCCTTTCCCAGACCGATCTCCAAAGCCAACTGGCGAGCCTGATAATCACGCAGGCTCAAGAAGGGATCGACGGTTATCTTAGCCAGCCTTTCTGGCATAACGCGGGCTACCTCCTCGATCTCCACACCCCCCTCCGAAGAGGCGATCATCACCGGGGCGCAGAGGGCTCGGTCTACCACCACCCCCAGGTACAGTTCCTTTTCGATCTCCACAGCCTCCACCACCAAGACCTTTTCCACCGCCAGCCCCTTGATACTCATCTCCAGGATTTGGCTAGCCATCTCCCTCGCCGCTTGGGGGTTAGAGGCACTCTTTACGCCCCCTGCCTTCCCCCGCCCCCCTAACAGAACCTGGGCCTTGACCATCACCGGAACGCCGAGGCGGGAGGCGATCTCATAGGCCTCTTGGGAGGTATAGGCCAACTCGCCTCGCGGCAGAGGTACCCCATAACGAGCGAATATCTCTCTAGCCTGGTATTCATGAAGTTTCAAGGGATCACCCCTTTAGATATGATCTAAGATTGGAGAGGAAGTCGATAGGTCATATATAGCCGGTCTGGGCTATCACGCACTTCCTCGCAGGCACTTGAACCCCAGTCGCCGCTAACCCACTCGGCAGGGTTCCGCTCTATACGCCAGACCTTTCATACTCAAGGAAGCAAACCTCCATGTCGTGCGTTCCCTAGGGAGGGTCCTCATATACAAACCCATAATCTCCCCTCATCTCGTGCCACTCTCTAACGTTGAATCCTCCCGCTCCCCTTCTGGCGGCTTCGATTTGCAGCCCCTGCCAGGTCTCGAACTCCTCTACTTCCACGGCGGGTTGCCGCTCCTTGGCTGCAGTCGGCGATTCCATCCAGCCCACGTACGCCCAGAGGTTGATGGCCACCGCTACTGACACGACAACTGCAACAAGGCCCATCACTGCACGCCTGTGTCGTCTGCCCCAATAGAGAATCCGATCTATGCCTAGTGCGATGAACAGGTAGAGAAAGGGCGCCACGCCAATCGCTCGCGCTCCGTCAGGCGTGCCACTGCTCAAGATCTGAATGGGAAAAAGGAGGACCACTAGAAAGCACCACCAGAGAGCAGTCCTCTTCCACATGAATAGGCTTACCACAAGACCGACCCAGTATAGTACGCTCGATAGGGGATCGAGAAAAGCCCACCCCAGCCGAAGGTATTTCTGATTCAAACCATATGCGTTCACCCTCGGGTCCATCAAGAAAAACGATCGGAGCGTTCGTTCGACTTGGTGGAGGAGAATCTGCGTAGTACTCGTGTCACCGAGGTAGGGCCGCTCTATATTCCATATCCAGAGCAACCGAACCCGAGTATTGAAGTATTCCCAGCGCTTCCAGATGATCCTTGTCTGAGGCAAGAATAGTATCATAGCCGTGAGTAGGATGATCGCGTAGCCTTTCAAGATCTGCTTCCTGTCATGTGGATTGAGGAATAAGGCAAGTGGCAAATAACCGAGGATAGCTAGGATGATCGGTCTGCCGGCTAAATGGCCATAGAGCCCCAAAGAAGCGAAAACGCCGGTAGAAACGTAAAAGCGCCAGTTCTTTTGCCGGGTCGCCAAATCCAGGAATAATGCCGCGCCCATGGTAAAAAGGCTCACTTGAATGTTGTCCCAAGCGTTGCGGGAGAAATGCAGGTACCATAGTCCGCTAGACAGCAGAAGTGCACCCCATAGGCTTGCAAACTCCGAAAGGTCGCGACGGGCGAAGAGATAGAAGACGATGACAGCACCGACGCTCAGCACGACACTGGCCATGCGCATCCCGACGATGGACAATCCAAAGATTCGCATAAACAGGGAGATTACGTAGACCGAAAACGCCGGGGCAGGCTTCCAGTCAAGGTCAAAGAACCCAGGGCCCTTGCCCATAAGGATGCGATAAACGACTCGCAGATTGTCCGCTTCATCTGGGGAGACGTTGGGTGGTATCGTCGAAAGAGAAACAAGTCGTATGGTCAACGCGAAAACCGAAAGTAGAAGGAGTGATAAGAGGAGGTGAAGTTTCTTGTCTAGTTTCGCCATCGACTCTCCCGCCCGGTTCGAGGATGCCAATTCGCTCATGAGAGTGTCTCCCTGTGATTTCCCGCCTCTAAGCCAGTACTCCCGGGGCCTCGAAACGTGCTCTCATCGGCTAGACTCCTGAACCGCCGTGGCTGTATCTACCCCCCAGAAGCCACCTCCCCACTGATCCTGAACAACGATAGGTTCTCACGCCAGAGGAAGAGAAGCCCCAACCCGGTAACTAGTAGATACTGCATGGCATGGGAGACCACGGCGTAGGAGAGAGCGGTCTCCCTCGCCGCGCCGAAAACGGCCAAGGCTGACATGGCAAAGAAATGGAAGGTGCCGATATAGCCCGGAGAGGAGGGGATCAAGACGCCCAAATTGGCTACCACCATGACGAAGAGGGCTGCAACTACCCGCGTGAGAGGAGAAAGGGAGAGAGGGAAGGCTAGAGTCAAAAGGAGATAAGATATCGTCTCGCAGGACCAGACGAGGGTGGAAAGGAGAACCAGGCTGGGGATGAGATGGCGACGGCGGAGGGCCTCCGTCCCACCTGCAAAAGAATCCACTACTTGAGTTGCCCTATCGGCGAGGCCAAGGAACGAGACCAGCCACTTTACTACCCGCGACATCTCTTCCCTCCCATAGAGGAGGAGAAAAAGGAAGGCCAGGGCTCCTCCAAAGAAGAGCAGAGAAAAAAGCCCCATCTTTCGCCCCCAGCCGGGGAGGGGGAAGAGAAGAGAGACCAAAAAGAGGGCAAAGATAAGAGTAAGCCCATCGAGGACCCTCTCCACGACCACCGTGGCGAAGGAGAGGCTCTTGGAGACCCCTTCCTTCTCGCCCAAAAGGTAGGCTCGTGCGAACTCCCCGATCCGTGCCGGGAGGAGGTTGTTGACCGCAAAGCCGATGATAAGGGGGGAAAAAAGCCGGCCTGCGGATACCTCCTTGGAAGGCAGAAGTATCACCCGCCAGCGAGCCGCTCGCAGAAGGTAACCACAGAAGGTGGCGAGAAGCGCCGGTGCCACAAAGAGGTAGTCGGCCTCCAGGAGCGCCGACCCCACCTCCCTCAGGTTTAACTTATAGAGAGCCAAGCCGCCAAATAGTAAGGTCAAGAGAAAACCCAGGAGGCCGATGATACTTCTTCTGTTCAACGGTTCTGCCTCGTTTCTGTCTATTCCACCGGGCTGGGAGTTGGTGGCAGGGGAGGGAGAGAGCCAAATTTCATGATGCGGTGATTGCCGGAATCGGACACGTAGATATTTCCCTCTTTATCTACCGCTATGCCGGTGGGGAGGTTAAAAGAGGAGTTATCGGTGCCGTATCGGCCGAAGAAAGCCAGAAGTTGGCCCTGGCCATCGAAGACCATCACCCGAAACCCCTCTGGGTCGGCGAGATAAAGGTTAAAAGCGGTATCGAGAGCCAAGTAGGGTTTATTGACTACGGACTCGCTCCCCCACCCCTCCACCGGCCACTGGGCCAGGAAGTTGAAATCTCGGTCGAACTTCTGAATGCGTCGGTTCCAGGTGTCGGCCACATATATGTTCCCCTCTTCGTCGATGGCTATCCCCACCGGCTCTTGGAACTCCCCCGGCCCACTTCCCTCTCCTCCCCACTGTCCCAGGAACCCACCTTGGGGATCGAACTTCTGGATCCGCTTATTACCGGTGTCGACCACATATAGGTTCCCCTCCCCGTCCACGACGATATCCCTGGGCCCGTAGAAGAGGCCAGCCATCCCTTCAGCCTTGCCCTCCGTATCGGCGAAGCCGCCCCATTGGTCGAGGTACCGCCCCTGAGGGTCGAACTTCTGGAGGCGATGATTCCAGAGGTCGGCCACATAGATATACCCTTGACCATCGATGGCTATCCCCCAGGGCTCGTGGAACTCCCCAGGGCCATCCCCCTGCCTGCCCCAGGAACTTATGAGTCGGCCATCCGAGGCGAAGACCTGGATACGGTGGTTACCGCTGTCCGCCACGTAGAGGTTCCCCTCCCCATCGAAGGCTATACCCTTAGGGTAATTGAGCACCTCTGGCCCTCCCCAGATCTCGAGGGCGGCCATTTCGATCCGCTTCTCAGCGTACTCCTCGACTGGAGAGGGCATCGGTACGGCGCTGGAGCGCCACAAGCGGGAGGCCACATCCCGCCGCAAGTAGAAGGCGAAATCAGAAGAGCCGAGAGGCTCCTCCATCTCCCGGTAGAAGAGAAACCGCCAAACACTGCGTCGCAAATCCGGGTCCCTGAGGCCGGAGATGATTCGTTGCCAAGTCACTCCTCGATAGTTCTCCGGGAACCACCAGCGGAGGCGATACTGTTGTCGAGTGTAATCGACGAGATAGGGGCGCAGGTAGGGCTCGTTCTCCAGCCCCACCAAAACCACGGGGGCCTGGAAGGGCTCCGATACCCCTTTCCCATCCCCGATGGGGCGGCGGTTAGGGTAATCCCTCAAATACCAGTTGAAGGGCCAACTGGTGAAATCGTCGAAGGCCACCACCATCTCTTTCCCCCCTACCAGCCTCTCGGAGAGGGACTCTATCTCCCTGGTGATCATGGTCACATCGGGGGTGGTTTGGGTATAGATGAGCATCTCCTTGGCGATATCGCCATGGATGTAGGAAGCGAGTATAGCATAGCGCACAGTGAGAACCGCCAAGATGAGCAAGAGGGTGAAAAGGGCCACTCTGATAGCCCTCGCGAAGCCCAAACGTCGAGCGGAGAGGAAGGCCAAAAACACAAGAACCACCAAGATGACGAGAGCACCTAACCAGCGCATGGCCATATTCAATTCGGCCAAGGTGGTAAAGCCGACGTGGGGGAAAGAGGAAAGGAAGACCGCGGCCGCAAGCAGCATGATGGGGAGGATAAAGGCCAGCCTCCATCCTCCTCTCTCCCTCAAGGTGCGCCAATCGGTCCCTTCCATTACCTCGCCCAGGGTGTACCCCGCCAAGAGGATAATGGGTAGGGCCAAATGGAGGATCAACCAGGGCATCTTCTCCCCGGCCCAACTGTAGATGAGAAAGGCCATACCCGTCCAATAGATAAGAAACGGACCGAAGAGCGAACCCAGGGAGAACGAAGACTCCTCTTCGCTCTCCGTCACCCGTTTTTCAAAACCCAAAAGGTAGCGCACTCCACCTAAAAGGGCCAGGAAAAGGGGTAGGAACTCGTACAGAGGGAGGAGAATGAGGTAGTAGTACCAAGGTTGGCCGCCCCGCTTAACCCCTTGCTGCTCCAGCCAGTAGCCTAGGGAACCTACCAGGCCGGTGGCTATGCCCAGCATATTGGTGAGAAAGGTGGTATGGAGAAGGAAGAAGATAGCGTAGTACACGGTGGCCACGATGGGCCATCGTCTCTTATCCCAGAATAACCCCACCAGGGCAGACACCCCCAGGATGACCAAAACGACGGGCCCCGACCTGCGAACCCCAGCGGCGGTGTAGTCCAAAGGGTTCCCACCCAAGAGCCTGATGGCCAAAGCGGAGATGAGAGGGAAACAGAGCGTGCCCAGGACCATAACTAGGTCGAAGGAAGCCAAGCCGCGAGGGTCCCGCTCTTGGCGCTGCCACAACTGCCAGATCATAAGGCCGAAAAGAAAGGTCCCGAAGATGAAAGCGGTGATGAAAGCCACCTCTTTGGTGGAAAAAAGGAGAGCTAGAGCGGCAGAAGCAAGATAGAGGTAGAGGTCCCTTCTTTTGTCGAGATATCTTATGATGGCCACGAAGAGGAGCATCTCCCAGAAAGCAGCGAAGATATCGTGCCTAATAAAGCGAGAGAAGTAAAGGAATCCGGGAGAGATGGCGAACATGGCCGAGGTGGCTAGAGCCCCATAGCGGCCTAGCCACTTGCGCAAGAAATAGGGCATAAGAACTAAGCCCACTCCCATGATGGCCGGCGCTACCCGGGAGGTATAGTCACTGGTACCGAAGAGAAAATAGACCAACGCTGTGGCGTGGAAGAGGAAGGGGCCATGGAGGAGAGGGTTATGGGAGAAGCCCCGGCCTTGGGCCAGATTCCAGGAGTAGAAGGCATGCATGCTCTCATCATGGTGTTGAGCCCGGGAGCCCAGATCCCAAAAGCGACTAACTAGAGCCACGATCAAGATGAGGCCATAGAGCACCATCTCCCAGTTAAGGGTCAAGCGGGCTAGGAGGGGCTTATCCAAGAGAGATCTCTTTTTGTCCATGCGAACCTCTAGGTCTGTGATACCCACATAATTATATCATGGGTCAGGGGAGGCAGGCCCTCTCGGTAAAGGTACCACCCCAAAAAGGCTCTGCCACCCAGGCCCTGGGATGACCAAAAGGACCGAAGACGGAACCGCTGGCCCCTATAGTTCGGGAGAGGCAACTCCTCCTGAGGAGTGATGACCACGGGGGTGGTGATATG
>DFBK01000077.1:0-5422 GCA_002366595.1 Anaerolineales bacterium UBA3082
GATAGGTTATCCTCATGGCAACCTTATGGGCTTGCCCTTCTCGGGCAGGCACACCTTTATCCCTGTTCCAGTTAGGCTCCTGGCAAATAACTCTGGTTTCTCTGTATGGATGGGTATCAGGACCTGGGGGTGGATTTGTTTGATCATGGACAGTAGATCGGCACCACTAGCGTGCCCAGAGGCATGCAGTTCCCTATGCTCCTCCTTCCTGTCTGGATCCCCGATAAATTCCATCTCGAAGGTACGAAGCCAGTTGCGTAAACGCCAAAGATCGAGCACGCTCTCCTCATTGTAAGCCTCACTAGAGGAGTAGATATAAGTTCCCCCTTGAGGGTCGATATCCACCAGATCGTTGATGTCATAGAAGGAGAAACAAAGGATGTAATCTTCAGGGCTGCCCCTGACCTCGTGCGCTCCTATCAACTTGCCCTTGGCCTCATATCTCTCGCGGAGCTCCCGCTCCCAGTAACGGGGAGCGCTTTTCACATCAGCATAGATCACCACTGCTTCCTCCTCAGCCACATCGGGCAAAGAAGCATCCACGTGCCTCATCTTCTCCAGGAGGAAGCCATCGGCTGGCGAGATAGCCAACCTCCTACCTATCTCTTTGGCCACTCGTAGGAAGATCAGCAACCGATCTATGTTGCGGGCAGCGAAATCGGCCAAAATCACCCCCTGTGCACCCTGAGCCACCCTCAGGGCTGCGTCGAATACTTGCTCTTCGGTAACCTCAGGACCCTCGCTGTCTATCCGTGTCCCCTCACATAACATGACCACCGGTTGAAGCGCTGCGGCTGACTCAATGAACTGCTGGGACAGCCGTCCGCGAACCCCACGCAGGCGTAGATCGCCGGTGTAGATCACCCACCCAACCGAGCTCTCTAGCGCACAGGCGCTGGCCCCGTAGATAGAGTGATCGACGGGGTAGACCTTCAAAGGACAACCACCGATCCTCTCGGGGGGGGGCTGCAGCGACGGAATCTCCAAACCTTTTCTCTGTGCTGGCGACCAACGCCAATAGTCATGCTTGACCAACGCCGGGTTGTCCACTAACACATAGGGCCGACCAAGATAGCTCTTCCGCCTGGAGGCACATAAAACCCCCTTTTCATTCGGCTCCCTAAGATTAAGATAGCAGACTTCCCGCTCGAAATCAGGCTGCCCAGTATCTTGCAACACCTTGGCGATGAAGGCGGTCATGGCCGTGGTGTAGACGGGGATATCCTCCCGCAGGAAGGAGATGTAACCAGAATGGTCGAGGTGAGCGTGGGAGAGGAATACTCCATTGATATCTAGCCGCCGATGGTGAGGAGAGAAAGAGATGTAAGCCCGATCTTCGGCCGAGAGGGCAGCAAGGAGATCGGTTCTATATATCCCTTCCAGGGGAGGCAAAAGTCCCAAGCGAAGGGGATCCCGGAGCCCCACCCCGACACGAGGCTTCAGATATTCCTCGAAGAAGAGGTATCGGCGCGCGAAGGGCAAGCCAAAGTCGAAAAAGAGCCGCGACTTTCTCTCCTCGTCCTCCAAGAGGATCTTATTGCCGCCTATGGAGAGGACACCATCGTAGCAGGTGATAGATACACTCATACTTTGATTCTAAGTGAAGCGAGGCCAGGGGTCAAGAAAGTGTGCCCCCGGCCCACCAGACATTTGAACGGACGGGAGTGGCGGTGGGACTAGGATTGTGCTTGGGACGGCGCCACGAATCTCAGCTTTTTGCCAATCTCCCTAATGTGGTTCTTGTCCGCCCACAAAATGAAGTAACCGTATACGTCCCCCATGATCTGAACTGGCTCGGGATACCGGACGATGAGCGCTGCCTGGCCTTCCATATCCTTCACCTGATCATCCGAAGGCCAAATCAAACACGCTTCCTGGCCCTGAACTTGTAACCTCTCTACCTGGGGCTGAGAACCGTAGGGCTTTAGTTTGTGATTCGCCTGCAGTTCACAGGCCTCATCTACCGTCAGTTCCGGACTGAACGCCGGCGAAACCTCAAAGAATCCATCTGCTCCGCCATATCTTTCCCCGTATTCTGGCATATGTTGCCAGTTCGCAGGATATTCGAGGGTAACATTAAAAGCTGGATTAGAATACGTCTTCCAGCCAGCGAAAGTCGGCGTGGTAGGAGTAGGGGTTGGGGCCACCGTCGTGGCTTCGGGCTGCACTTGCTGCCCGGCCGGCCCGCGCCACCAGTCGAAGAGGCCCTCCCACTCCACGTGGCCGTAGTAGCCAAACCACCCCGGGGCCGGACCTGGCAAGGGGGTTAGTTCGTCCACCACCTGGCGGGCATCTCCGCCCTCAGCAGGGATGAGCCAGAGGGAAGCCCGATCCTCCACGTCCAGACGGGCAAAAAGGATGTAACTCCCGTCAACTGCCCAGAGGGGGCGCTCATCTCGGTAGGCTGGATCATCGGTGAGTTGTTGGGCTTGCGGCTTGCCTTGGAGATCGATCACCCAGAGGCACCGCTCCATCAGCCCCTGGCGAGCCGGTTCCCCACCGGCCAGAAATTCGTCCCCCCGGTCAGGCATGGCGACGTAGGCGATACGCTGGCCGTCAGGCGACCAGGCGGGAGATGAGGCCGCCAGATCCAGCGAGGTCAGAGGCGTCTTTTCTCCAGTGGAAGCCAAGATAACATGCAAAACCTTGTTTGTCCACGCGCCGCGACCACCGCCAGCGACAACAGCCACACGGCCTGTACGAGTTGGCTCCGGGACGACGAAGTCCGAGTAGGCCAGGACAGCCTCGGTCAGTTGCACAAGCGTGCCGCCATCCGCAGGCAGAGCGTAGAGGGGCGAACCATCGGCCAGTAGCGAGGCGGAACGCATATCGTCCTGTAAGAGAAGGAAACGGCCATCGCCAGTCCATCCAATCAGGAGAGGTCCCCCTACCTCTGCTGAACCTCCGGTGTAAAGTTCGACCCGCTCCTTTCCATCGGCCGAGACCTTCCAAAGGCCCTGATAGGTGGGAGGCTGGCCCGGTGGCTGCTCCACCCATTCATAGGCGATCCATCTTCCGTCGGGACCCCAGGCGATGCGACACACCCGGCCTGGGCCATGTTCGGGGAAAGTTTGCGGAACCAGCGTTGCGGAACCGGTACCATCGGCGTTCACCGTCCAAAGCTCCCCGGTGCCGGTAACATAGGCCAGCCTATCATCCATTGGAACCCAGGCAAAGGCGCTTATAGTAGTCCCCTCATTCAAAGGCCAGACTGTGCTTCCATCGGCCCGCATCAGCCACACCTGTTCATCCTTACGGAAGGCCAGCCATTCGCCGGAGGGAGACCAGCGGGGCTCCCGGTTGCGGCCATCGGTGGTAAGACGCTGCGATTCGCCGTCAGGCAAGGTCTTGACCCAGATGTCGCCGCCCTGCACATAGGCCAGTTTTCCCAGGCTGGTCGTCGGCGTGGGTATGTGAGTAGGGGAAGGCATCTCCATGGGCAAGGGGCTCGGTGAAGGGGTAGCGCTGGCCACCTCTGTGGGCAGCGAGGTGGGGGATGGGGTTGCCGCTTCAGGCGCAGGCCCGCCGCAGGCGACGCCTGTCACCGCCCCTACTATAAGCAGGAAAAGGGTCACCCAGTTGATCCATGCAATCCCTCTCATCAAACCCTTTTTCATCTCTTATTTCCTCCCTGGGTTTCAAAAAGAACCGCTAAGTTGAGCGGTACAACCTCTCAAGATAATCGCTCTTTTGCCCTCTCCCCCTCTTCCCAGCCCAACTCCAAGGCTTCTTCGTTCAGCCGCTCCGTCCCTTTGGGAGCGTGGGCTCGGAGCGCCTCTATCAACTCCTCCTTGGAGATTACGCCCATGGCCCCACCCAGGACCCCCAAGGCCACCATATTGGCTGCTACCGCCCTCAGCCTCTCCCGGGCCAAACGGGTGATGGGAACCCTGATCACCCTTCCCTCAACCTGGGGCTCTCCCTCCACCTCCGTAGAGTCGATGATCACCGTTCCCCCCGGGCGCAACTGGCTCCCCTGCTCTTCGAGGGCTTCTTGGCTCATCACCAAGAGGAGGTCAGGAGAAGTGGCTTTGGGGTAGATTATCCTCTCCTCGTCGATGACCACCTCGGAGAGGGAGGTGCCGCCCCGCACCCGAGGGGCGTATGATTGGCTCAGGGCCACATTGCGGCCACTTCTGAGCGCCGCCTGGCCCAAAATCAGGCCAGCCAGAACCAATCCCTGACCTCCCCTCCCTGCCAACCGGATCTCGTACCTCATAACTCCCGCACCAGGATGGCTAGATCGGGGCAGTGCAACTCGCAGAGTTTGCAACTAGTACAGGCCTCCAGCCTCACGACCCTGGGCTTCCCCTTCTCATCGACTTCCAAGACATCGAAGGAACAAAACTCGATGCAGAGTTCGCAACCCTTGCACCAGTCGTAGTTGATCTCGATTTCGTAAACGCCTTGTTTCACCTTAGGCATCTAATCTGCCTTACCTATGGGATAGCGCCCACTATCGCTAGGCCGAGTCCTTCGAACTTGGTCAGCAAAGGGGATTAAGCAATCCCGCGTTTAACAGCGCCATCAACCGTAATGCTTCTTGTAGAAAGCCCTTATCACTTCCGGGTCCAGGACCTCGCATCGCTCCCACACCCCAATCACCGGCCGTAGCGCCTCCTCTCCCTCCTGTCCGGCAAATAGTTCACGCAAAAACGCGGTCCGCTCAGCGATGTCCCGCTTCGCGAACCCTACGACCTCCTCCGGTGTATAGTAGCGCAGCAGATTGAAGCGCCGCCGGAAGTTCTTCATGCCGTGCACTTCTTCCAGCTCTCTCGGGTCGGGTACTAGGTATCCATAGATGGGATTAATTATCCAGTTCTTGATCTTGCGGTGCTCCACTAAATCCACCAACCTCTTTGAATCTTCAACCGTTATCTTCTCCCCCCGGCCGATGTAACGCGGGTTGCCTTGAGCATCCAGGTCTGGCTCACCGGTGGCCTCATCTATCTTGACAATCGGCTCGCCATTCTCATCCAGGGCTAGGATCTGGGTGCCACTAATGTTATACTCGCCTACATAGCCGGTATTGGCGATGAAAAAAACCAGCCTACCCTCAAGCCCCAGCCCCAAATCAGAGTACATCCTTAACTTGGCTACCGCCTGACGCGATTGCTCTCCCGCCATGAAGTCGGTGGCAGCATAGGAACGGATGCGAGTACCCGGTACCTTGCCTCCTACGGCGGAGGTAATTATCGACTCACAGGCCGAATCCAAAGCCACGGCCATCGCTGGGTCAATGACGCGGAAGATCGGCTCCATCACATCGAAGCGGCGGAAGGAGAGACATTCGGTCTTGAGCCATTTGGTCAGGCCAGGAGCCCAATCAGGGTTGAGTTCGGAGAACTTGAAGATGAAACGTCCGTTGGTGGTGCCACTCTTGGCGTAGCGCGTGCACTGGAGCGAGCCGATCTCCTCGCCC
>DFBK01000077.1:5548-14543 GCA_002366595.1 Anaerolineales bacterium UBA3082
CTGTTTTCGGTCAGCCCTTCCGACTTGGCGAAACTAGCCGCCTCCAATCCAATGATTTGTACCCTGACAATCTTACCATCCTCACAATATGGCTTACCCAGGCAGGCGTCATCCTGTTGCAGGGTAGATCCAACCGTAAGGGTGGTCTTGCCGGTGCCCGAAAGACCCTTCAGGACGCGGTCTTCGGTGGCGCCGCCGTGATAGGAGATGAACCCCTCGCTTTCGCCTCGGTTCCAAACCAGGGTCAGGTTCGGCTTCTTGTAGGCGCCGCCAAAGTAATCTACCCGCAGGCTCATCACTCGCCTTATATCCCTCTCCATCTCCGTCAAATCATAGAGAGTCAACGGCTCGTCAGGATTGAACTGGGGCCAGAAGGCGCAGATTTCGGACACTATATCATCGGGCAGCCGCTCAGGCACTATGTAGTTCCAGCATTGAACCTCCATACCCTCCTCTGGCGGGTAGATCATCTTCAGCCCCATCCAAGCGAGGTAAGCGGTATGCGGGTTCTCCAGGCTGAAGATGATACGCAGGCCGGCCTTGTAGCCTGCCTCCCCCTGGATCCCCTCCTGTACCAGCACTTTGCAACCCTTGAGGTAGCGCTTGATTACCTTATAGAGCCTAAGACCTATCTCGTGGTCGAATGGCCTCTGCCCCTTGCCTAACTTATATCCCTCTGGCACCATGTAGAAGGCTCGATCGGGTCTCCGTCCAGCCTGAGTGCTGGCGAAAAGGTACTGCTTATCCCTGGTGATGATATAGTAGGGCGCAAGATACTCAATGAACCAGGTATCGTCAGGGTTGCGGATGACCCGCTCAGAATCGAGCATGAGGTCATCCTCGATCTTTATCCCAACCACGGGCTCCCTCACCCTTCCTCCTTCGCCGCCAACAGGGACTCAAGCGCGGCGATAGCCACCTCCAACATCTCCTCATCAGGCTCTCTGGTAGTGAGGCTCTGGAGGGCTAGACCCGGCGAGACCAGGGCCCGCAGGAGGGGGTTATCTTGATGGCGGGCGGCGAACTTAATGAACTCATAAACCAGGCTCACGATAAGGGGGATGAGAAGCAGTCGGGAGAGGATACGCCAAATAAATGGTGGCCTCCCTAGGAGGGCGAAAACGAGGATGGAAAGGACTAGGACGAAAAGGAGGAAACCGGTGCCACACCGGGTATGAGCGGTGGTATAGGCGGCGACAGAAGCGGGATCGAGAGGCGCGCCGGCTTCATAAGCGTTGATGGTCTTATGCTCAGCGCCGTGGTAAGCGAAGAAACGACCGATGTCGGGAAGGCGGCCGATCAGCCCGATATAGCCCAGAAAGAGCCCCAGGCGCAGCACCCCTTCGATGAGGTTGCTAACTAAGGCGGAGGTGATGAACCGGTCTATGAGGCCCACTAAGAGGAGAGGCAGTAGGAAGAAGATGCCGATAGCGAAGGCCAGGGAGACCAACACCAACCCCCAGACGGCTGGCCCCCGGAACTCCACCTCCTCTTCCTCTAAAGCCACATTGGCTGAATAGATCAGGCTTCGCATCCCCAAGGCTAAGGTGTCCCAGAGGATGACCAGACCTCGAAGGAAGGGAAGCCTCCACCAGCGGCTGGTGTAGAGGGGGCTCTCCAGGGGCTCATTATGAATAACTATCCTTCCTGAGGGGTGACGCACGGCCACAGCCATAGAGTTTCGACCGCGCATCATCACCCCCTCCATCACCGCCTGGCCGCCGTAGTCGAACTCCTTCGCCTTATCTCTCTCAACCATAGACCGCCCTTCAGCCCCCTAAAGCCCGCAGGGTGAGCCATTTGCTAGGCTTTTCCCGCCTCTCGATACCTACTAGCACCCTGCCGTTAAGGCTAAACTCCATCTTTCAGCGGCCCCTTTCGTCCTGCGGGGAGATAGAACCCCTCCAGGCGGGCGAGCACCTTCTCCAGGACCTCCCTTGTATCCGGGAAGGTTACCTTCTCCAGCGCCTCCTCCGGGGAGAAGAGGAAGGCATCTCTACCCTCATGATGCTGCCAAAAAAGCAATTTCTCTCTTGCCTCCATGGCGAAGAGATGCACTAGATACTTGTCATCTCCCAAGAGATAGTTGATTTTGCCGGCCTTGAAGAGGACCTGACAACGAAGCCCCGTCTCCTCTTCCACCTCGCGCCGGGCAGCCTCCTCTAGGGACTCTCCTTCTTCCAGATGCCCCTTGGGGAAGACCCACTCCCCCTTGGCCGTCCGACGGAGGACTACCCCCCTATCTAGGAGAACTATCCCCCCGGCCTGGACTCTCTGAGCCATTTATCGTCTACCTCCTGCGGGCCCCTCCCATCGGTAGAGAGCGAGGTCAAGAAACTCCCTCCCATCGAAGAGTATCCCTTCCTCCTCCAACATCGCCCTCTGGAGATCGGCGCTGTGGGTGAGGCACGAGGTAGATACCCTCCCTTGACTATTTATCACCCGATGCCAAGGTATCTCCGTGCCCTCGGGGAGGGCGTGAAGGGCCCAGCCCACGGTGCGGGCCGCTCTCGGGTACCCAAGGTATAAGGCGATCTGCCCATAGGTGGCCACCTTCCCATAAGGTATCTGGGCCACCATATCGTAGACCCTCTGGATGAAACCTCTCTCCCCTTCTCCCCCCATAATGATAATGGCCTGGATTTCACCCTTCGCCAGAGGGATAACCTCTCTTCTCAGCAACTTCGACATTATAACATGAAAGCCTGGGCCAGAAAAACCAGCCTTCCACCTCCGGGACACGTGCCTCTGTTAATTGGTACTGTCAACCTATTGATTGTGTAGGCATTTTGTGATATGATTCACACAGTTTGCGGGAACAACGGTTTGCCTTGCCAAGAGGAGAGGAGGATTCAGAATGAGAAGAGTGGGGCTGATAGGCACCGTTCTCTTTTTGTTACTCATCTTGGGGTTATCTGCTTCCGCGGCTCTCTCCAACCCACCTCCTCAGGAGCCACCGCCCCCCACGGAGATCAGCCTGGGTGCCGAAGATGACGGCCGCCAGATCGAACTCAAAGAAGACCAACTTCTGGTCATCACTTTGGAAGGCAACCCTTCCACCGGCTATATGTGGCAGGTGGAAGAGATAGACGAAAAGATCCTACGCCAGGTGGGAGAGATAGAGTTCCAGTCACTATCGCCTCTACTCGGCGCTCCTGCCAAGGAAATCCTCCGCTTCCAGCCACTGGAAGAAGGCCAAACCACCCTTAAGTTGCTCTATCGTCGCCCCTGGGAAAAGGAGATAGAACCAGCCGAGACCTTCTCCATCCAACTGCAGACCGTGGGACCCTTTACCGGCCTCGATATTTCCCCTCCCTCCTCTAATACCCCACCCAACTCCACCCTGGAGAGTTCCTTACCTGTCGCTGAGCAATCTCAACTAGGCCTCCCTCTATCCTACAATTGGTGCGATCTAGAGGGATGTACCCCGGTGAAAAATCAGGGCAATTGTGGGAGTTGCTGGGCCTTCAGCACGGTGGGAACCTTGGAATCCAAGATCAAACTCCAAGACACGGTTGAGGAGGATCTTTCAGAACAATATCTCGTTTCCTGCAACACCGATTACTGGGATTGCTGTGGTGGGTGGTGGGCTCATGACTACCACCAGTGGAAGATACCACCGAGCGAGTCCCAAGCCGGGGCAGTGATGGAAGCAGTTTTTCCCTACGGGAGTGCAGCCATAAGTTGTGGCAGCCTCGAGGTGTCTTGTAGCGGCCCCTATACTCATACCTACCAGATCGATTCCTGGGCCTTTGTGGGGCCCGAATATGGTGTCCCCTCGGTAGCGGACATAAAGCAGGCCATCTACGACCATGGGCCCGTCTCTGTGGCTGTCTGTGCGGGCCCAGCATGGCCATCTTATGACGGCGGCGTTTTCACAACCGATGAGTCGTTGTCCTGTTTTCCGACTTATGTGAATCACGCCGTGGTCTTGGTGGGTTGGAATGACACCGACGGGGCATGGATTTTAAGAAACTCCTGGGGGCCATTTTGGGGTGAAAGCGGCTACATGCGCATCGGATACGGGGTCTCCAACGTAGGATACTCTGCCAACTACATCTTCTACAGTGAACTCCCCAACAAATCGTACTTACCGCTGGTGATGAAGACCTACGCCCTCTCAGAGCCCACACCTGGCTTCTGGGAAAGCGACTACGAAGAGTTCTACGTGACTCCGGATAGGGCCTACGTCGATAACTTCGCCACCTACATCTCCGTGCTGGGATGCGGCTATTTCAAGATCACCCACACTCCGCTAGTACCGATTGTCAACAACCAGTTCTCCTTCAGCGGAGCCTTCTACGCCTCCGGCACCTTCCATTCGGAGACGACTGCCAGCGGTACCGACGGACTTGACCACCTCTACATACCCGACTGTGGCTATGTCAGCGGCGGGCCCTGGTCATGGAGCGCCACCTGGAAAAACGACTCGCAGCCCACATTCTTGCCGGCCGAGGCTGTAGGGCCTGATCGCGTGGAACCCGTGGAGGCACCCCCAAACTTCTACATAGTCACCCCTGCCAAGTAGCCCCGTCCCATTTTGCCAAGCCAGAAAGAGGCTCCCTAACCGGGAGCCTCTTTTGCTACCTCGGATATTACGTTAGCCCCTGACTATTCTTCGTAGGTGCACTCCCCACGGAAGAACGCCCACTCTTCGCACTCGCTGCCATCGGGGAAGATGCACACCCCATACTGGTTGCCGGACTCATCGCTCCTGATCTCCAGTTCGTAACCCTGGTCTACACAATACTTGGAAGCGGGGTTAGGAAGGCCGCCGGCCTCCGAGGCGGGAGTGACCTCCCCACCAGCCGGTGGCGTCTCGATGGGAGATGGGGTGGGCGACTCGGTGAGCCCGCCTGGTGCGCAACCGATGAGCAAGACCAGCAAGGCCGTGATCACAACTATCCCCTTCATGGTAGAACCTCCTTCGTCTATTAGACGGTTAAAGAGAGGTTTTGGTTCCCTGGAGGCTAATCCAGTAGCCCGAAAGTATCATTTGCAAAAAACTCAAAATATGATATAATATCAAATAGATTCGCGGGGCACGGAGAGGGCATGTTGCGTTTCTCGCCGTGCCCCTATCATTTTGCCACAAGGAGGTCCCATGCTAAGAGGCCCAAGGATCGCCACGCTTGTCTTTCTGCTCATCGTTCTGTTATTCGCCCTATCATCCAGCGCTCTCTCCAACCCCTATTATCAGGAACCACCGCCCCCGGCCCTCACTGAGCAGTTACAACGGCAAACCGAGGGCCAGGTGCGCATCTCCTATCACGCCCAAACCGGCAAGGTCCGTTTCGTCGGCACCGACCCAGCCCACCCCATCCCTCGGCCGGCTGCGCTTGTAGCAGAGGCCGCGCCAGAGCAGGCTGCACGCCACTTCCTCTCCACCTATGGTCGCCTCTTCGGTCTGACCAACCAAGCGAACGAACTCACGGTGATGCGGACTAAATCCGCCGACCGCGGGCGCTCCTTCGTCCGCTTCCAGCAGGTCTACCAAGGCGTACCGGTGATGGGCGGCGAACTCATCGTACAGGTGGACGCCCAAAAAAACGTCCTTTCGGCCAACGGCGAGGTCTTGCCCGATCTGGCGGTTGATGTCGTACCTACCATCGACGCCCAGGCTGCCCAGCAAGCAGCCCTGGCTAAGGTAGCCAAAGACTATGGCTTGAGCGTGGCTGACCTGACCACCACCCAGCCGGAACTGTGGATCTACAACCCTATCCTCCTCGGGGGCCCCGGCCTCCGTTTCAACTCCCTGGTCTGGCGTATGGACGTGGAACCCAGGGAACCCTTGCCCATCCGCGAACTCGTTCTGATAGACGCCCACCTGGGCGCAGTCGCCTTACATTTCAACCAGATCGATACGGCCAAGAATCGAATAATCTACGACCACAACAATACCCCTGGTCTGAGCCTCCCTGGTACGACACCGGCCCGCAGCGAGGGAGACCCGGCCACAGGGGTCACTGACGTGGACCTCGCTTACGATTACGCCGGCGACACTTATGACTTCTACAACACCTACCACAGCCGGGATAGCATCGACGGTGCGGGTATGGACCTCATCTCCACCGTCCGTTATTGCCCGAACTCCACTTATTGCCCCTATGCCAACGCCTACTGGAGCGGCTCACAGATGGTCTATGGCCAGGGCTACAGTGCGGCCGATGACGTGGTGGGCCACGAGATGACCCACGGCGTCACCCAGTACGAGTCGCATCTCTTCTACTACTACCAATCTGGGGCCATCAACGAGGCCTTCTCCGACATCTGGGGCGAATTCGTCGGACCTGACCAACGGCGCGGGTACCGACACCCCAGGCGTCCTCTGGCTTTGTGGCGAGGATTTGCCCATCGGCGCCATCCGCGATATCAGCAACCCGCCGGCCTACGGCCTGCCGGACAAGATGACCAGCGCTTACTACCACTGCGCCGAAAGCGACCAGGGCGGCGTGCACTACAACATGGGGGTCGGTAGTAAGGCCGCCTATCTGATGGCGGATGGCGACACCTTCAACGGCTACACTGTCACCGGCATCGGCCTGGAGAAGACAGCCAAGATCTTCTACGAGGTCCAGACCAATATCTTCACCTCCGCCTCCGACTACGCCGACCTCTACGATGCCCTCCCCCAGGCGTGCCTCAACCTGGTTTACAGCGCTGCCGACTGCCAAGAGGTGCAAGATGCCGTGGACGCCACGGAGATGAACCAGCAGCCCACCTCCTGCCCTGCCACCGAGGCCCCCATCTGCGATTCTGGCTCGCCTAATAACCTCTTCTTCGATAACATGGAGAGCGGCGCCGGCAACTGGACCCACACCGCCACCGTCTTCACTGCCACCGTTGGCACCGACTACTGGTATCTGCCTCAGAACCCCAACGACCTGGACTTCGATGCCACCTACGCCACCAGCGGCGTCTACAACATCTGGGGCTTCGACTACTATGATATAGCCGACTATTACATCGCTATGACCACAGATGTAGCCCTGCCAGCCGGGAGTGCGGCGTATATGCACTTCAACCACGCCCATATCTTCGAATATGACTATGACGGCGGGGTGGTTGAGTACAGCACCGACGGCGGAGCCTCTTGGACCGACGCCGGCTCGCTCTTCGACTACAACGGCTACAACGGAACCATTGACTCTGACTGGGGCAACCCACTGGGCGGGCGTTCAGCCTTCGTCCATGAAAGCTACGGCTACTACTCCAGCCGCATGGATTTGACTTCATTAGCCGGACAGAATGTCCGCTTCCGCTTCCGTATGGGCACCGATATTAGTGTCTGGGATTACGGCTGGTTCATCGACGATGTCCGCATCTATACCTGTGGGGCGGTGAGTCCATCGCCCACACCTACGCCTGCAGCGTATATCTACCTGCCCCTCGTGCTCAAGAACTATCCGTAACGCGTCTACATTAGCACATGAAATAGCAAGGGGACTGATATTCAGTCCCCTCGTTTTTTCAAGCCTCTTCCCTACTAGTCACCGATTCCAGTCAGGAGTTTACTCAACTCCCCGATGATTGTCCAAAGGCCCTCCGGAGCCTCCGCCCCATCCATAGTGGTCACCCTCTTGCCCTGGCCATCCTGGAGGACGGTTATCCCGTAGGAGAACCGGTCGCAGCAGGTATTCTGGGGCATATATGAGCCCTTGAAGGAGAAGAAGCCCCTCTCCTCTATGAGCGTCAGAAGCCCAGCCAACTCCTGGGCCCCGATCTCCCCTGTCTCGCTCCCCCCCTTTATCTCCTCCTGGTAGGCAACCTGGCCATCCTCATAGATGACCCAACTCTCGCTTACCCCCGTCAGCCCCCCGCTCCGCCGGAAGATGATGAGTGGGCTTCCCTCCGAGACGGGGGATTTCTGAGGAAGGGGAACGCCCTTAGTGCCCACGGGGGTGGGCGAACCTTCAGGGAGCACCCCGGAGAGGGCCGGCGCGCACCCCATGAGGAAAAAGATCAACCCTGAAAGCAAGATTGTCCGCTTCATGCTATCACCTCCGATAAGTAGACGATGAAAGGTTGGATTTTGTTCCCACCCTTCTAGAAGAACAACTCCCCCTTATGCGAGGACGCTGGCTACATCATCGAATCAAGGGATGGGAGGCTGCTTCACCTCAGTAGGCGCACCCCCTAATGAGTAAGGAGTGAGGAGGGTTACTAAGGCTAATAGAAAAAGGATCCTCTTCATAATCACTTCCAAAGATCAAAAACGTTTACCTATCTTAAACACCGAGGAAAAGGGTAGGGGGTTCAAAGGAGGTTAGGCATTCCTCTTCGACCAGAGCCAGAGGAGGAGCAAGCCCAAAAGGAGGGCTGTCACCCCCAGCAGCCCCCCTTCGGGGCCGAAGGCTCCTCCAGTGATGAGAGAAGGGGAATCCCTCCTCTCCAGCAGGAAGAGGCCCTCGCTGGCTAGGCCGCTGACGGGGAAGGAGAAGAGCGGCCCCTGGGCGAAGTTCCAGGCGAAGTGGAAAGCGATGGGCAGCCATAACGAACCGGAGAGTAGATAACCATAAGCCATGAAAACCCCCGCCAGGGCTATCCCCACTAGAGCCAGGGGGGTGAAGTGAGGGTTTAAACCATGGAGGAGAGCGAAGAGGAATGAGGAAGCCAAAAGCGCGACTAGAGTTCCCCACTCCTTACGTAGGTTTTGAAGTATATATCCTCGAAAGGCTAACTCCTCACTGAAAGCCACGAAGGTGTAGAAAGATGTGTAGCCCAATAGGATACCGACCAAGGTCATCAGTGGTTGCCGATGCCAGGCGAACCCTTCGATTCGCACCCATCCCAGCGTCCACTCCAATCCGAAGATGAAGGCCATCAGAAGGAGGCCGAGAGCCAAGCCTGTGCCTATCTCCCTTAGCCACCTTTTGCTCCTTTGTAGGCCCAGCCCCAGGAGTGTACCCCTATCGAGGAAGCGGCGGAAAACCCAAGTGATAGCCATAACCGCCAATAGTGAGGCTAGAGCAGCGAGGATGAGCAAGGGAAAGGG
>DFBK01000089.1:0-19665 GCA_002366595.1 Anaerolineales bacterium UBA3082
AGGAAGCAAGGACGCGTGCCTACATAAGAGGCGAGTTCTAATGGTATAATTGTTTCAGCCCTTTTAATAAGAGATGACTAGGAGTGGACGGTTGATCGCAGAAGAGGAAACGTATACCAAGGCCAAGGAACTCCTAGAGGCGATAGCCCAGCATCTGGGCTGAAGTCGTATGGTTCGTACGGGTTATGAACTAAGGGCGATCCTTCCGGTGTTGAAAAGATTCGTCTTAGGAGTTGGGGAACCTCCTCCTTAGTGATGACGAGGGGGCTTTCCAACCGGGTGGCTCGAGGTTTCAAAGAGAGATGAGCAACGATTCGACGGAGAAGGTATCTTACCTCTCCCTCTCTGCCAACGAAGTTAGACCGATAGAGAAACCGATAGTGCGAGAGACGGCCTGGACCATCTACATTAACGGCCAGGAACTGGTAACCATGCTTTGCACGCCGAACAAGATGAGTTTCCTAGTCTTGGGGTTTCTCGCCTCCGAGGGGATCATCCAAAGCCTGGACGACTTAGGGGTCTTGCGCATCTGTGAAGATGAGGGGAACGTGGTCGAGGTTAGGCTGAGGGATAAGAGCCTCTCCCTCCCTAAGAAACGAGTGCTCCTCTCCGGCTGCGGTGGAGGGATAACCTTCGAGGATCTGAAAGTGAGCCACGCCAGGCTCACCTCCTCCCTCGCCGTCACCCCCACTCAGATATCCAAACTGATGCGAGATCTACAAAAGAATGCGGAGGCGTATCATACCGCGGGAGGTATTCACGCCTCAGCCCTAAGCGATGGTGAGAGGCTTCTTGTAGTGGCTGAAGATGTGGGACGACACAATACCCTAGACAAGATAAGGGGCGAATGCCTCTACCATCATATGCCCACCAAGGATCGGATCATCCTGACCACGGGGCGCATCTCCTCAGAGATGGTAGATAAGGCGGTCAGAATGGAAGTGCCGGTGGTTGTCTCCCGGACATCTCCTACCGACCTAGCGATTCGGCTGGCCGAATCCTGGGGGATGACCGTTATCGGCTATGTCCGGGGCAAGAAGATGAACCTCTACACCCACCCAGAACGAATCACCTCGGTGGAGGAGAAGCCTTGACTGGCAAGCAATTACCTGTTATACTATTCTTAGAACAAATGTCCTAGAAGGGTGGGTTAATGAGAACCGGTACCGCTAGTTTGCCCCTCCACTACGGCAAGGCTCCTAAGTGGCTCTTCCAGAGGATGGCCAAGTTAGCCCGGGAGATGACCACGGTCATCGTGGTCGAGTTCGGCTCCCAGGAGATGCTGCGCCGTCTCTCCGACCCCTTTTGGTTCCAATCCTTCGGCTGCGTTTTGGGGTTCGATTGGCATTCTAGTGGCCTTACCACCACCCTCTGTGGAGCCCTAAAAGAGGGACTTCGAGGCCTGGAGAGGGGGTTAGGGCTCTTTGTGGCCGGGGGCAAGGGACGCACCTCCCGAAAGACGCCTGAGGAGATCGAAAGGGTAGGCCATCTGCTGGAGTGTGAGGCCCAGGAGTTGGTCTACGCCAGCCGGATGGCAGCCAAGGTAGATACGGCAGGCCTACAAGATGGCTATCAGATCTATCACCATACCTTCATCTTCAATCAAGAAGGGGTCTGGTGTGTGGTGCAACAGGGGATGAACACAGAGACGAGGCTAGCCCGCCGGTATCACTGGCTGAGCGAGGGGGTCGAAGATTTCGTCTGCGAGCCCCATGCGGCCATCTGTTGTGACCGCCAAGGGAACCCTCTCAACATGGTAGCCCAGGAAAGCGAGGCAGCGAGGCGAGTCAGCACCCTTATCAGTCACGAGAAGCCGGAGCGGCTGGTGAAAGAGATAAAAAACCTGCAAAGCCTCCATCTACCCTCTCACCACCAGGTTTCTTTAGAGGAGATCCACCCCGATAGGTTGCAGAAGATATTCCTCTCCACCTATGAAAGAGAGCCCCAGAACTTCGAGGAACTCCTGGGAATGCAGGGGGTAGGGCCCAAGACCATAAGGGCTCTCAGCCTCATCTCCGAACTCCTCTACGGGGCCCAGCCCAGTTTCAACGATCCTGTCCGCTTCAGTTTCGCCCACGGGGGAAAAGATGGCCACCCTTACCCCGTGGATAGAGCCAACTACGACCGCTCCATCGAAATCCTAGAGATGGCCGCCCGCCGAGCCAAGGTGGGAGATAGGGAGAAACTGGCCGCCCTGAGAAGGCTCGCCTCCTGGGAGGCGAGGACCAGGCCTAGGCTATCCTAGGTGTCAGCCTGCGGCGTAGTAATATGTAAGAAAGGGGGTTCCGGCCCGAGGCAAGTCGACTAGGATTTGCCCTCCTTGTCAGACGTGACCTCCTTGCTATCTTTCTCCCCTTGCCCCTGAGTAGCCTCTCTGAACTCCCTTATCCCCTGGCCCAGGGCCTTGCCTACCTCAGGCAGTTTCCCCACCCCAAAGATGAGCATGAAGATGACCAGGATGATGAGGAGTTCTGGCATGCCCAAATTAGGCATAAGTCTCACCTCCCTTGAAAAGCCCGCCACCCTTTGTGGGTGGCTTTTCTTGAATTCTAATCAGCCAGCGTCCGCTTCGCGGCGGTCACCGTGTTCTTGAGAAGCATGGTGATGGTCATGGGGCCCACGCCACCCGGTGAGGGGGTGATGGCTCCGGCAACCTCTTTCACCTCGTCAAAGGCGACATCCCCTACCCAACGATACCCCTTCTCCGCGGTGGGGTCATCCACCTTGTTGGAACCGACATCGATGACATAGGCACCGGGTTTCACCCAGTCGGCCTTGACCATCTCCGGCCGGCCGACGGCCGCAACGAGGATGCCCGCTTTGCGACAGACAGCGGGCAGGTCTTTGGTTCGTGAATGGCAGATGGTCACCGTGGCGTTGGCGTGGAGGAGGAGCATAGCCACAGGGAGACCAACGATATTGCTCCGGCCCAAGACTACCGCCTCCGCGCCCTCGATCTGGGCCCCGGCTTTTTCCAAAAGCACCATGCAGCCGTAAGGGGTGCAAGGGATAAAGAGGGGCTCTCGGCCCTTCATCGCTAAGCGACCGATGTTGATAGGATGAAACCCGTCCACGTCCTTCTCCAAAGCCACAGAGCCCAATATAGCCTCCTCGTCCAAATGGCTAGGAAGGGGCAGTTGGACCAGGATACCATGGACGGTTGGGTCAGCGCTCAGGTCGTGGATCAACCCTTCTACCTCCTCCTGGGTAGCCTCCTCAGGTAGGTAGTGTCCGAAGGAGAGGATGCCCGCTTTCTCACAAGCGCGGCTCTTCATGCGGACATACGACTGGCTGGCCGGGTTCTCGCCCACCAAGACGGTGGCTATCCCCGGCGTGAGCCCCTGCTCCGCCCTCAGTTGCTCCACCTCCGCGGCGATCTCCTGACGCATCTCTTTGGCTATCGCTCCGCCATCGATAATCTTAGCGCTCATCTATAACTCCTCCTTCATCCGCTGCAAGGTTTCTAGCCTAAAAGCCCTCTATCCCGCAACACCCCTCGGGGATCCACCAGATGCTTCTCTAGAGCCAGCCTTTTGATCCCCATGCTGAGGCCCACGAGTTGAGTGATGTAGAGGATAGGCATCTGGAACTCCAAGCCCATCTGCCCTTGCCGAGAATCCAAATTGGTATGGCAGAGGGGACAGGCCACGGCCACTAGATCGGCCCCTACAGCCTTCGCATCCCCTAGGATCTTGGCTGAGAGTTCAAGAGCCAACTCCGTTTTGGAGAGGGAGAGGGTAGCGCCGCAACACTCCGTCTTATAGGACCAATCGAGACTGGTAGCGCCCAAAGCCTCCACCAGATGGTCCATAACCATGGGGTACTCCGGCTCCCGAGCCTGAATTGCCTGGGGAGGAAGGCGCAAGAGGCAGCCGTAGTAACTCACCACTTTCAGCCCCTTGAGCGGCACCTTCACCCTCCCTGATATCTCATCCTGCCATTCCTCAAGAAGTTGGAGGATATGCTTAACCTCCACCGCTCCTCGAAAGTCGTAACCCCTCTCCTGATCTAACCGCTCCTTCAGTTGTGGCTCCTGCCTCATATCCCACAAGGCAGAATTGAAGCGGGAGAAGCAGGAAGGGCAAGGAGCCACTACTTGGGAGAACCCCTCCCTCTCTATGAGAGCCAGATTGTTCAAGGAAAGGCGCATAGCCAGTAAATGATCGGTGGTGTGAGCCGGGGTACTTCCACAACAGGTCCATCTCTCGGGTTCCACCAACTCTATCCCCAACTCACTGAAGACCGCTCGCGTCGAGATATCGAACTCCGGGGAGACGGAGTGTAAGGAACAGCCAGGGTAATAGGCTACCTGGTCGGGCTTCGCTCTAGGAGCCACATGGCGGGGCTGACGGACGAAGGGAGGCATAACTCCCACTTTGCCCTTCCGCAGGAGTTCGAGACCCAGGGAGAGGTCTTTGAAAGGTTGGCCGGTACGGAGGTTGCGTTCCACCGCCAGACCCAGTTCGTAGGAGCGCCCCAGAAACCTCACCCCGCGCAGGAAGGCTCTATTGAAGAGGGCTACCTCCGGAACCCGGGGCTTTATCCCCCGCTCCAAGGCTACCATTTTTAACTGATCCATGATGCGAGCCACATCCAGCCCCTCAGGGCAACGGGTGCTACAGGTTTGACAGGAAGCGCAGAGCCAGATAGTGGCCGAGGAAAGGGCTAACTCCTCTCGCCCCAACTGGAGGGCCCGCATGATCCGATGGGGCTCTAAGTCGAAATGCTCAGATAAGGGACAGCCGCTGGTGCACTTCTTGCACTGGTAACATAGGTAGATGTTGTTGCCCGTTTCCTCTTCTATCAGTTGAGCCAAGGTGAGATCTTTAGTTATCGCCATCCCTCTCCTCACCTCTCTACTGAGGTGGGGGCGGGTTCCCCTTTCCTTAACCTCTGCCATATATCTCGGGCCTCCTCCACCACTTTTGGCGCAGCGTCGAAGACCGCCATCCCCTTGAGATCGGCCTCGATCACCTTCGAGTCGGCGGAGAGGTAACCCAAGAGAGGAAGTCCGGGGCTATTTCTATCGATGAACCCTCGATCCTCCTCATGGCGAACCTTGTTGCCCACCAGGTAAAGGTGTGAAATGCCCAGATCGGAAGCCAAATCCCGGATCAATCGAGCGGTCTGGAGACTTCGCTGCCCAGGCTCCACTACGATAAGGAAAGCGTCCACCGCTTTGGCCGTCCCCCTCCCTAGATGCTCCACCCCGGCCTCCATATCGAGGATCACCACCTCCGAGCGCTCCAATAAGAGATGGGCCATCAGGCTCTTAAGAAGCGCGTTCTCAGGACAGAGGCAACCACTCCCCCCCTTCTTCACGCCACCCATCTGAAGGAGCCTGACGCCTCGATGAAAGGCGCTGAAGCGATCGGGAATATCATCCACTCGAGGGTTCAGGGTGAAAAAGCCTCCCACGGTGCCCGGCTTGGCACCCGTCCGCTCGGCGATGAGGTCTCCCATCTGGGCGATGGGCACGATTTCAGCCACAAGAGAGGGAGGGAACCCCAAAGCCGAGGCTAGATTGGGACTAGGATCGGCATCGATGGCTAGAACCCTCTCCCCTTTCTGAGCGTAGATATGAGCCAAGAGACTAGCCAAGGTCGTCTTACCCACTCCACCCTTGCCGGTGATCGCTATCTTCACTAGAAGCCTCGCTCCAAGATATCTGGCAACCGCTATAACCCTGCAGCGTCCAGGACAGCGGGCACATACTTCTCCCAACCCAAAGCCATAATATGCACCCCTTGACAGAGGCCCTTCATCTCTCTAATCAGCCGGCCCGCTATCTCCACGCTCGTCTTTGCCCTATCTTTCGTCTCCTTCATCTCGGAGATGAGGTGATCTGGCACGTGGACACCAGCGACATTCCGGTTCATAAAGCGAGCCATACCGGCAGACTTAAGGGGGATGATCCCCACCATGACCGGCACGCCGAACCTTTCCACTTCTTTCATGAACTCGGCAAACTTCTCCGGCTCATAGACCGCCTGGGTCTGGAAGAACTGGGCGCCCGCTTTGATCTTCTTCTCCATCTTGATGATCTGGGATTCCAAGGGGTTAGCCCCTGGGTTGACCACCGCTCCCACGTAGAACTCCGGCTTTCCCTTTAGTTCCTGCCCCGCCAAGTCGTACCCTTTCTGCAAGCGGCTCAAAGTGAGCAGTAAGGTGACAGAGTGAAGGTCGAAAACAGGCTTGGCGCTAGGGTGATCGCCCAAGGTAACATAATCGCCGGTAAGGCATAAAACATTCTCTATGCCCAAAACATAGGCGCTCAATAGGTCGGACTGCAGTGCGATGCGGTTACGATCTCGGCAGGTGAGTTGGTAGATGGGCTCTACCCCTCTCTCCTTGAGGAGGTGACTGACTGCCAAGGAGCCTAGCTTCATCACTGAACTTTGCTGGTCGGTGACATTAAAAGCATCAACCCTGTCGCGTAAGAGTTCCACATCCTCCAGCATCTGCTTTACATCAACGCCTTTCGGTGGGCCAGCCTCCACGGTGATCACGAATTTCCCGTTCTGGAAAAGTTCTCCCAATTTCATCAAACGCTCCTACCTTGTTTCCTTATCCAGGCCGAAGGGTTCAGCAACCTTGTCGCGGCCGGCTAGCAAGTTCACCCAGGAGGGGGTGCCCACCAGACTCCAGTCGACCCCAGGATGCATCATCCTTAGAGTGTCCAGACGATGTAATCGTTTGCATCGCGTGTAGATGAGGTACCAGACGCACCATCTATCGGGGTATACCTCGCATTTCCCTGCCGCCGAGGTCCCGCCACATGGACCATTGCGGAGGCCCTTGGGACAGCGCATGGTACAAGTGTAACCGGTATAACTGAGAAGGCACTGACCGCAGTTATGGCAACCAAATAGAACCTCTTTGGTCCATTTCTCCACCAGGAAGACGGTGCCGTAAACCACCCGACTAGCCAAACCCCCTCCGTCGAAGAAACGCTGGAATCTTCCCTCTATATCACCGTTTCCTCCAGAGAGCAGCCTTTGACCAAGGGAGAAGAGCCTGAGGAGCAGGGGCTTCACATATCGGCTGTGAGCGATCCCCATAAGCCACAGCACAACTGAGTCGATAACCATCCGTGACTTATATGAGAATGGGTTTTTCCTATCCACGCTAGTGATCGCTCCCATGGTGATAGACACCTCCTCTAACCTAAGTATTCTCGGTGGCAGGGCTAACCGGATTTAAGACCAGAGAGCGGTGCATCTATCGCTCTCCACCGCCGCCACCATCCCCCCCACCCGGAGGGTCTCCTGGGAGAGTATGGTGGCTGCTCGGCCCGCCGCTCCCTGGGCCTGGACTATAGCCTCGCTTACCAGCTTGGGGTAATGGGCTGCGCCGGCCAGAAAGATGCCATCGGTGGCGAAATCCAACGGTCGCAACTTGACATGGGCTTCTAGGAAGAAGCCATCAAGGTCTAAGGGTACCTTCAGGGTTGAGGCCAACTCCTTGGCTCCTTCGGAAGGGAGAGTGGCTGTGCTGAGAACCACGAGATCAGGGTGGAGGACGATCTCCTCTTCCAAAGCCTGTTCATAGCAGGTGATCTTAAGATGGCCACCATCATTTTGTAACCGGGGCTCTCTCTCATCATCATACCTCAGGAAGATGACCCCTTTCCTCCTAGCCTTCTCATACTCTCGTTCCAGAAAGCCATAGGTGCGTAGATCCCTATGGAGGATATAAACCTTGGTTGAAGGGTTCAAATCCTTTATCTGCAGGGCGTTCTCTACGGCTACGGCGCAGCAGATACGGCTACAGTACCCTATTTGCGCTAGGGGGGGGACACACTGAATCATCACTACTTCCCTGGCCTGGGCCACCTTCCCCGGCTCCTGTACTATCAACTCCTCTAGTTCTCCCTGAATCAGCACCCTTTCATCTTGGCCGTAGAGGTACTCGCTGCCCCGGTAATCGCGACCCCCGGTGGCCACGATGATCGCTCCATGATGAATAAGGTCTATTTTCCCCCTCGTCTCCAGACGGGAGGAGAAATTGCCGATAAACCCTGTGGTCTCCACCAACCTCGTCTCTTTGTGGATGGTTATCAGGTCATGATTCTCCACCCGCGAGATGAGATCTTGCAGGTAAGCCTGAGGGTCGGAGCCATAGATGTCATAGTGGACGCGCCGGAGGTTTCCCCCCAGCCTCTCGTTCGACTCCACCAGATGCACCGGGAAACCCTGTTCTGCTAAGGAGAGGGCAGTATTTAACCCAGCCACTCCACCCCCGATCACCAGGGCCGACCGCTCTAGGGGCAACTCCGTCCAATGGAGGGGTTCCAAAGCCGCAGCCCGAGCCACCGACATGCACACCAAATCTTTCGCCTTCTCCGTGGCCCCCTTCCGGTCATAGGAGTGTACCCAGGAGCACTGGCTACAGATATTGGCCATCTCAAAGAGGTAAGGGTTCAACCCTGCTTGGCGGATAGTTTCCTGAAAGATCGCCTGATGGGTGCGGGGGGTACAAGCGGCCACGACCACTCGATTTAAGCGCTGCTCCTTTATCCTCTCTTTGATGATCTCCGCTGTATCCAGGGAGCAGGTGTAGAGGTTATCCTCCGCATAGGCTACATAAGGGAGGGTCTTGACGTAGGCGGTGACCTCAGATACATCGAGGAAGCCCGCTATGTTGGAGCCGCAATGACAGACGAAGATCCCGATGCGAGGCTCCTCCCCAGAGACATCTCTCTCAGGAGGGTATTCAGACTCCACGGTGAGGGTATCTCGAGCGGTGGAGAGAAGTTCTCCTGCCTTGGCCGCTGCTGCGCTGGCCTCCGTTACCGTTTCCGGAATATCCTTGGGCTCCACAAAGGAACCACTGGCGTAAACGCCCAGACGACTGGTGGCCAGCGGATCGAAGGTGGGGGTCAGGCAGAAGCCGTACTCATCAAGGGCTAGGCCCAATTTCCACCCTAACTCTTTACTCTTCTCCGAGATCTCCATCCCCACGGAAAGGACAACTAGATCGTACCTCTCCTCCAAGAGGGTCCCATCCTCGGCCTCGTATCTAACGATGAGATCCCTTGTTTTCGGCTCTTCCTTGAGAGAGGAGATACGACAACGGGTATATTTCACCCCGTACCTCTCTTTGGCCCGATGGTAGTATTCCTCATACCCTTTGCTGAAAGCCCGCACATCCATCATGAAGATCTGGATCTCGGTCTCTGGCTGATGCTCCTTGGCCATGATCGCCTCTTTGGTGGCGTACATGCAACAGACGCTGGAGCAGTAGTCGTGATTCTGGTCTCGGGAGCCGATGCATTGCAAGAAGGCTATCTTCTTTGGCCTCCTTCCATCGGAGGGGCGCTGAATATGGCCACCCGTGGGCCCAGAGGCGGAAAGCATCCGCTCGAACTGGAGGCTGGTTACTACATTGGGGTAGCGACCGAAGCCGAACTCGGCCGACTTTCGGGCATCGTAGGCCTCATAGCCTGGCGCCAGAATCACCGCCCCCACATCGAGTAACAGTTCCTGGGGTTTCTGGTCAAAATCGATAGCCTTCGGCTGACAAGCCTCCACGCAGGCTAAGGTGCATTTGCCCCGCTTGAGATAGAGGCAGGTCTCTCGATCAACGGTTGCCTTTAGAGGCACCGCTTGGGGGTAAGGGATATAGATGGCTCCCCGCTTCTCCAACCCTTCTTCGAACTCCGAAGGGATCACCGTCCTTCGGACGCAAACACGAGCGCACTCCCCACAGCCGGTGCACTTCTCCACATCCACATAGCGGGGATGGACGACCACTTTGGCCTTGAAGTCACCGGCCTGACCCTCCAAACCCTCCAGTTCCGCATTAGTAAGGATCTCGATATTCCGATGGCGGCCACACTCCACCAATTTAGAGGAGAGAATACACATGGCGCAATCATTGGTGGGGAAGGTCTTATCCAGTTGCGCCATGTGGCCCCCGATGGCCGGCTTGGCCTCGACGAGATAAACCTTGAAGCGGGCCGCGGCCAAATCCAAGGCGGCCTGTATGCCACCGATGCCGCCACCCACCACCATGACAGCACCTGTTCTATTTGCCATGCAACCGCTTCCCACGGACCGACAGCCTCACCTGTTACTCTTCCGGAGCCGGCGGGATGAACCTCTCTTTCATCAAAAGTTGAGTCTCCTCTCGGGCTCGCTTTATGAGGGTTGAGGCTCGCTCATAGAGTTCATCTTCGCTCACCTTCAGCCGCGCCACCCCTTGCTCCTGAGCCTTCATAGCCACGGCCACCGCCTCCCGAGGGAAAACCTCCCAATCGTCCATGGTAGGGATGAGGTAATCCTCGCTGATCCCCCTATCCTCAGCGGTCTTGGCCAACTCATAGGCCGCGGCGATACACATCTCATCGGTGATGGTCCGAGCCCTCACATCCAGTGTGCCCCGGAAGATGCCGGGGAAGCCCAAGGAGTTGTTCACCTGGTTAGGGAAATCGGAGCGACCAGTAGCCACCACCTTGGCCCCCGCCTCCTTCGCCTCCCAAGGCCAGATCTCGGGGATGGGGTTGGCGCAGGCGAAGACGATGGGATCCCTGGCCATCTCGGCGATCCATTCCTGCTTTATTATCCCCGGACCAGGGGTGGAGAAGGCGATCACCACATCGGCTCCCTTCATCGTCTCAGGGATGCCTCCCACCAGGTCATCCCGGTTGGTGATCTGACACATCTTCCACATCTCTCGGTGGCTTTCCTTGAGTTCCTTCCTCCCCCGGTGGAGCGTCCCCTCGATATCGCACATGATGATGTTGCCTGGGGTCACGCCAGCGGCTATGATCACTCTAGCGACGGAGATGTTGGCCGCTCCCGCCCCCACCATGGCTATCTTTACCTCGCCCAGTCTCTTGCCTACCAACTTCAGGGCGTTGCGGAGCCCCGCCAAGGTGACCGCCGCTGTCCCTTGTTGGTCGTCATGCCAGACGGGGATCTCCATCTCCTTCCGCAAAGTATCCAAGATATAGAAACATTTGGGCTGGGCGATATCCTCCAGGTTTATGCCTCCGAAGGATGGTTGCAGCCATTTGACGGCGGTGATGATCTCCTCAGGTTCCTTCGTATCGAGACAGATAGGGATAGCATCTACCCCTCCCAAATACTTGAAGAGGAGGGCTTTCCCCTCCATCACCGGCAACCCCGCCTCAGGCCCTATATCTCCCAACCCCAAGATACGAGTTCCATCGCTGACCACAGCCACGGTGTTCCACTTGTTGGTATACTCGTAGACCAACTCCTTATTCTCGGCGATAGCCCGACAGGGAGCGGCCACCCCTGGGGTATACCAGATGGCGAAATCGGTGAAATCCCGCACCGCGCACTTGGAGACCATCTCGATCTTACCCCGGTAGTAAGGGTGCAACCGCAAAGCATCCTGGGCCGGCTTCTTCGCCTTGGCCAGGAGTTCCTCTTTATTTAGCATCTCTACACCCTCAGATAGGAATCGGCGTAGATCACCTTGTTCTCTAGGATCTGCACCGTCTTATAGATAGCCACCTGCTCTGGATCGCTCATATCCACATCATCGGGGCTCAATTCCTCCATGGAGGCTATAGCATCGTAGAGGCGCAGAAGCAGCCGCCCCACCGGGGTCGAATCATCCCTTTCCTCCACGATGCGCATGAACTCCCAGAGCCTTTTGTCCAAGGGGTCGGCGATGGCCGCATCGAGGCCAGCAGCCATGAGCATCACCAGATAGGTGCAGTTGATAAGGCTCCGACCTTCGTGAGGGACGCCGTTGGAGACGTTAGAAAGCCCCACCATCGTCTTAGGGGGAGGGTCGGAGACCTGCTTCAGGAAACGCACCGTCTCCACCGCCTGTAGGGCGTACTCCTGCATCCCGGAGACAGTTAGGATCAGGGGGTCGAAGTAGACATCTTCCATGGAGAGCCCTACCTCCAGAATGCGAGGCATCAGGACCTCCAAAGCCACATTTATCCGCTCCTCGGCGGTGGGCAATATATTCTTGCCCATGCAGAGGGCGATCAATTTGGCGTTGTATTTGGCCGCCAAGGGTGGCATGGTCTCCAATCGTTCGGGGGCCGCCGAAGCGGAGTTGACGATAGCCCGCTTCTTAGCCCGTTTTAGACCGGTCTCCATGGCCGCTACGTTAGTGGTATCCAAGGAGAGAGGGAGATCGACCACCTCTTGGATGGTATCTACCACCCACCCCATCACCTCGGGGCCAGCCTTCTTCTGGGGGCCTATATTCAATTCCAAGGCGTGGGCCCCCGCTTTCGCTTGGCGAAGGGCCAATCCTTGGACGTAACCTTTCTCCCTTTTGGCGATGGCGTTTTTCACTCTGGGGGAGATGATATGGATGCGTTCACCCACTATTTCCATCTTACTCATACCTCCTTATCGGTGCTCTAACTGTGGCCGGTACCAAAAGAGAGTCCGCCTCATCTCAGGGCTTCCAGATCTTGAGGTAAGCGGGGAGGTCCACCGCCTCACGAGGCCCTACCAAGATCTCCCAGCCGGGGAGTTCATCTTCTAGTTCGCCGGATAGCACGGCCACGGCGCCAGGGATAGTCAGTTTCCTATGACTTACCTTCTCCTCGATGCCCGTGGTCTTGACCGTCTTGGCGATCTTATCGGCGTCGAACTTGCCGGCCGCCCAGCCAGTGAGGACGCTCATCCCCTCAGAGTCAGCCACCAGAAGCCAGGAGGGTATACCACTCCCCTCCACCTCATTGGCTACACTGAAGTAAGTGATGGAGAAATTGGTGGTGATCAAGAGCGGGGAATCGGGGACCGGCTCCCCGAACTCGTAGATGCCCGGGGTAACCTGGATCGGCTCGCGGGGGTCGGTGTAGATATTCTGTCGTAGAGTGAGGAGGGGGTAGGCCAAAGCAGGGTCGAAATCCTCCATCACCACGAAACCCGCATACTTGGCGATATGCTGGCCGGCCAGGATAGCTTCCTCCTCTGGAGAGTTCGCCCCCTCGCCGGGAAAAGCGATGAGGGGGAAGCCAAGAGGCTTAAAATTCTTTTGCAGGGCCAAACGGCGGATATGGGTGAAGGTCACTAAACAATCGTTATAACCTCGGCAACCTGGGTCTAAGACCAGATCTTCTACGCCGGCACCTCTTACCTTCTCCACCAACTCTACCAGCGGTTCTAGCCCGGAAGCCCGAATCGCCAAGGGGGCCTGGTGCCTCTTGGCTAACTCACTCATAGCCTCCCAGTTCTCCTCATCGGCGGCGTAGATGAGGGGGCTTGTGCCATCGCTCTTGGCTAGAGCCGCCTCCATGGCCCTGGGGTCAGAAGAGATAAGGATCAGGGGTAGGCCGGTCTCCTTCACCCTCTCCACCGCCGAAGCGAAGGCGGAGGCTTCACCCGAGGCGTTCTCCACCGCTAAGCCGTCCAAGCGGAGCTCTAGGCCCACATACTCCACGGAGTAGTCGGCCACCTCCCGAGCTCTCTTTTCGATCATATCTATGGACTGAGTATCCTTGACTCGCACCATGAGCCCCGGAGGGTGGAAGAAGGTCTTGTCGTGGCGGAAGAGCACCGTCTCGTTCCCCACCTCTACCTTCCTCTCGCCCCTGCCTATGGTCACCAAGCGGATAGGAGGAGCGGCTGCGGCAGCCAACTTGGCTTTCGCTTCCTCGGTCACATAAGGGCAGGCCGCCAGTTCCGCCTGCTTGGCCGCCAACTTCATAGCGAAGGCCAAGCAGGTAGGGTATCCGCATTCCTTACAGTTGGTCTTGGGCAAAAGTTTATAGATATCCAAACCCGTGAGAGCCATCCCTCACCCCCCCTTCATCCACAGTTTATCTATCGCCTCCTTGACTAGGCGAACCGATTCCGGATGGCGCATCACCACTACATCAGCGCCCGCCTCGATGAGAGCGGTGGTGGTCATCGTCTCCCACATGATGGCCCGCTCCTCCCAATCACCCCAGGGCTCAGGAACACCCTCTCCCACCTTGGCCTCCTTGGCTCGCCAGGCTTCCTCACCGGGAGTCACTAGGATAGGCTGCTGGGTCATAGTGTCGCCTTGGAGGGCGGCTAGGCGTAGCCGCTCCATCACCGAGTAGCCATACTCGATCCCATACCCCAAGGCCCCCGTGGAGGGGTCCATCAAGAGGCGATCCAAGGGCAGGCCCATGTCGTGGATGAGGATAATCAACTGCTTGGCTAGGTTCACATCCATAGGGGTACGAGAATCGACCAGATGACCGTGAGCCAGGGCTGCGGCCACGATGGTGCGGTAGTTCTTATCTTCGCAGACCCCCAAAACCACCCTCTCCCCCGCCGCCTCCTCGGCCACGGCTACCAAGAGTTCGTTATCCTTATCCACCTGGCCCGGCCCGAAGACTAAGAGGGGCAAGCCGGTAGCCGAAAGCACCTTTCTCACCGTACTTTTGACCTTCTCCGGTGTGTTCTCCTCCCCCTGGGCATCGTCGAGGCTAAGTCTCAGGAGTATGAGATCAGCGCCTCTCTCCTCTGCCTTCTTGGCCCAAGCGGCAGGATCATCGATCGCCCCCTCCCATGCCTTAAGCAGAAGAGGCGACCAAGCCTCAGGCTTCTTGTCTTGTATCTCTATGGCGATGCGAGGTGGGTGGGAGAGTTTCCCCTCAAAATGGAGAAAGGGCAAAGTAGTCTCTCCTCCCAGAGTCACGGTTCGGGCGCGGGTTCCACCCTCCTCCCTGGTAGCACCCAAGGTGACCTCACGCACCCTACCACTCCACTTCTGAACCGGAATCTCAACTTTTTCTGCCATACACCGCTCCTTCATCGGTTAGGGGAGAAAGGGGCCTCGCCTCCACCAAAGGCGTGCCCCCTGGTAGCCACGGACTCCAACTCCCTTAACCCTTTCCTTCGCTTAAAGTATGGGAGGCATCTTCAAGGCGGGGTGGTCATGCTCCTCCAGCCAGGGGAGGAGTTCCTCTACCGTAGTTACATATCGCTCGTCGGCGATCCTATCGATGAGGTCGGGGTCTCCCTCCCTCTCGGCTACGGCCTTCAGTTCCTCGGCCATACTCTCCTTCAGGAAAGAGGACATCCAGACCACCCGCTTAAACCCTCCATCAGGCTTGATGAACTTCTTGCTGGCGAGATAATATTTGCCCACCCCCATCACTCCGGGGGTCTGCAGTCCGCCCCCGGCCATCCCCGCCAGGGTAGAGAAAGTCATCCCTGCCGGGGTCATGCTGGGGTCCTCCCGGGAGACTACCATAATCCCGTTGGCCTCGGGGATCACCATGGCGATGCATTCGAAGCAGCCGCAGGCGGTCATCGGGTTCTCCATAATGGAATACATGGAAACCCTCTCCACCGTGTGATTGGAGTGCTCGTAGACGAAGTTGATAGGCCCTTGCCAGTAGCCCTGGTCAGAATCCAAAGGCTCCCCCTTGGGGACCGGCTGATTAGGCCCGGTGGGGTTGATCTGATGGGACGCTTTGCAATCCAGCCAGTTGTAGGCTCCGCAGAGCCCCAACCGCTCCGGGCTCACCACGCAAACATGATTGGGGGCGAAGGATTGGCAGAGGGTACAAGAATAGAATGTATCCACCGACTCATCGGTCATCTCCACCAGCCGCTTGTTCCGCACGTCATAGGCCGCTCGGGCTATCTCCAGCCACTTCTTCAACTCCTCCGGCTCGGTGTAGATGGTAACCTGTACCTTATCCACGATAGCCTCGAAATCGGAGTGGAACCGAGCATAGAGAATATCCCCGAAATGGCGGAGGGTTAACCCTTTCTCAGCAGCGGATTTGCTGACCCGGATCCAGGCGATATCTCGCTGGCCGATATGCTGCACGCCTGATGCCCCGTTTATGAAATAGTGGATCTGGCGCTCCAGGACGGGTTCGAAATCCTCTTGCATCTTCCTTCCCGCCACCTCCACCACGATACCCAGGTCCATATACCCGCCTTCCTCCACATCTTCGAAGCCTGGCCCCACGATCTCTATCTTCCCATCCTCCACCTCATCTAACCCTCGCATCCGCAGGTACTCGAAGGCCCGAGAGTACTTACCCCCGAACTCGATCCGCATATCAGCCCTCTTCACCCGCTCCCCCTCGAAGGCGGAGCCGTAAGGGATAGGGATGGGGATCTCGGCGATTTTCACCTTCACCCCTCGTACTTCTATGCACCTCTGGACCAACCTCGTTGCTCGTTCCAGATCGTCTTTCCCTTCAATATCGTCGAAGGGCATGGAGATGACATGCTCATACTGGGTGACGCCCGTGGGAAGTATCTCCGGTATCACCGTATCGGCGATGACCGGGAAGCCGTAACTTATGACCCCCCCTGCGGTGGCATACTTCAGGTCATCCACCTCGCCCAAGGCCAAACCGAAGGCAAATACCCGGAACTTGTTATATAAGAAGATCTCCCGCGTCTGGCCGCCCTTCTTCCCTCCGAAGGTGAGGGCAGCGCGGGTGGCGAAGCCCGCAGCGTAGATGGCGGATATGGTATCGGTGCCGAAGGGGACGGTATAGGTGTCGTACCCCAACTCCACTCCCTCTTCCATCAGTTGGTGGATGATGCTCCGCCCGTTGACGTTGCCGCAGAGGAAGACCAAGATGTTCCTCATTTGGAGCTCGCGCACGATCTTCACCGCCACCTCGTTGGACTTGGCAGCGCCTATAATAGCGGCGAACCCAGGCATGCGGCCATCCACCAACTGGATGCCCCAAGAACGTAACTGGATATCATCGATGGGGCCGTTGACCCGCCCCTCTATCGCCTCTTGGGCCGACTCATCGGGGCTAGTAAAGGTACCACCAGCCAGGCGGAATCCGGGAAGCCTCTCGGGCTGCTCACCGTAGACGAAGCGGATCCCCATAATCACCTCCTCAGCCAGGAGGGTGGCGATCCCACAGTCGAGGGCCTCCCCCAGATAGGGGGTCCAAAACCTCTCCTTGGGGACCGGGTGGAGGAGAGACCTCGCGTGCTCCAAAACCGGCTTCAGGCCTCCCAACCTCTCCACTTCCGTCCCCGTAATGCCTAAGATCACCGGTAGGTAGTACCCGGTGTTAGGGAAGGCGACCTTGGTATCGGGACCGTGCTCGGCCAAAGCCTTCTCGAACAGATCCTCAGCCTCTTTCACAATCCGATTAGCGCCCCTAATCGCTCTAGTGGCTATATATCTAGACATTCTAGGTTTCCTCCTGCCTTCCCTTACTTGAGCCTGGGCTCTCTATAGAGGCTCACCGGCTCGCCCTTCTCGAGGAGAGCAAGCCACTCCTCCATCCGCCGATCCCCGCTCCGGCCGAAGCGACTGGGATCGTACTCTTCAAGACCCAACGCTTCCCTCTTCTTATCTATATGTTCCAGCGCCTTCTCCACCGCCTCCTCAGGATCCGCGATGAACTCCAGTTTCCCGCCTATACGCTCCTCCCAACCCTCGCTGAGGAAACGATCCACGAGGGGGCTGTTTGCTAACGGCGATTCACTGCCCATGATGGTGTAGACGCCAGAGCCAGCGCAGTAGGAGCCGATGGAAATCGCCTTCTCGCTCATCCACTCGGGGGCGAACCCCACCGCTGGTAGGTCAGCGATATCCTCCCCTAAGCCTCCTTCGGTGGCCATCTGGCTTAGCGTAGTGAGGATGCGGGCGTTGTCCACGCAGGAACCGACATGCAAAACCGGCGGGATGCCCACCGTCTCGCAGATCTCCCTGAGGCCGGGTCCGGCATACTTCGCCGCCTCAGGGGAGAGGAGGCCGTACTTCGCGGCGGCGATGGCTCCGCACCCGGTCATCGCCACTAACACATCGTTCTTAATCAACTCCCGTGTGATGTATTCATGGGAGGCATCGTGACACGTGCGGGGGTTGTTGCAACCCACCACCCCGGCCACGCCCCGCAGCCGCCCTTGTATCACAGCATCGTTTAAGGGGCGGAAGGAGCCGCGATAGAAGCCGCCCAAAGCATAATTGATATATTCATGGGAGAAGCCAGCCACTAAATGGTTTATCTCCTTCGGGATATGCGCATCCTGGCGGTGGGGGAAGTTATCGATCCCCATCTTCACGATCTCTTTGGCGATTTCCAGGGCCCGATGTTCGTCGAACTCGACATGTGTGGCCCCTTCGATGTGAGCCTTAGGGGAAGTGGTTATCAACCTGGTGTGGAATTGGTCAGCCAAAGGGACCAGAGCCTGCATGATGCATTGTATATCGACGATCATCAGCTCTATGGCTCCAGTTACCATGGCCAGTTCCTGGCTGAGGAAATTCCCGATGGTGGGCACCCCCTGGCGCATCAGCGTCTCGTTCGCTGTGCAGCAGATTCCGGTGAGGTTGATCCCCTTAGCCCCCTTCGATTTGGCGTACTCGATCATCTCCGGGTCCCTGACCGCCACCAGGATCATCTCCGAGAGGGTCGGCTCATGGCCGTGGACCACGATATTCACCTCATCTTCCTTCAACGCTCCCATATTCACATCCGCCGTGAGCGGGACTGGTGAGCCAAAGAGGATATCAGTGATGTCAGTGGCGAGCATGCTCCCGCCCCAGCCATCGGATAGAGCGTTGCGCAGCGCAGCCATCAAGATGCTCTCATACCATTGATCGGTTCCCACATGAGTGCGATGCATCAGCTCCACCACCTCCCGGTCGATCCCTCGGGGGGCGACGCCCGCCTTACGCCAGATCTCCTGGCGTTTCTCGGGGGCTCGTTGGAGGTAGAGCAACTCCCCCTTCTGCTGGCCGATCTGAGCCAGGGCTGCTTCGGCCGTCTCCTTGGCGATCTCCATCGCCTCCCGGCCCTCGGTTTTCACGCCCAAAAATTGAGCCACTTCCAACAATTTGTTCACATCGCGGATCTCGTAATCGGGAGCCTCCCCCTCAGCGGCGGCCAAAAGGGTAAGAGCCATATCGCGGCCGTGGTCCGAGTGGGCAGAGGCCCCCGCGGCCACCATGCGAGCGAAGTTGCGGGCCGCGATGGTCTCCCTGGTGGCCCCGCAGATGCCCCTATCATGCTTGCCCACCAGACGGCAAGGACCCATGGCGCAGTTCTTGCAACAGGCACCTGTGCTTCCGATGGGACAAGGTTTCATCTCCTCCGCTCGACTGAAAGCGGTGGATATACCCATCTCCTCCGCCCGCTGCAACATCTCCGCTGCTGCCGGATCGATAGTTCGATTACCGGTCATCTTCTCCTCCTCTATGGACACCGTTCGCCTAATCGATCAGTGCCCATCTACCGTCCCACGTAAAGGCTAATAGAGCCTGAACTCTCCAGACATCTCCAAATCGGCCCTATTCGTCTCGGTAACCCGTCCAATCAACCGGAACCAAGGGGAGCCGTCTTCTTTCCCCTCAGGCACGCTAGGAACTTCCCAATCCTCATCCGGTCCGTAGCCAGCAGCCCGCAACTTTTCTCCGATGGCCTCTGGAGAGGTGAGGTCGGGATTATAATCGACTCGCACGACCTTGAAAGCCGCGCTAGCCATCACCCCCTCCACTCCATCCAAACCCAAGAGCGCATCCCGAACGGCCTTGACGTGGTGATCAGCGTACATCTTGGGCACCTTATATGTAGTCTGCTCCATCAACCACCTCCCAGAGATAAATTCTCTCCTCGCAGAGACGAAATGAAAGCCCTCCCGCCGTCTATAACGGCCTTCGTGGGCTCCTTATATAATTGTGCCACAAAGGAACGCTACTGTCAAAGCAGCAATTATGAGGCTCTTGAAAAACACCTCCTCGTTTAGC
>DFBK01000089.1:19716-20448 GCA_002366595.1 Anaerolineales bacterium UBA3082
TCTGTGGGAGAAATTGTCGATTGCTAAAGGATCTATCCCCCTTTTTCAACAGTCTCGCAATTATAATCAACTTAAGGAGCCCTAGAAAAGCCCAATGGTCCTGCCCGTCTCATCGATATCCACACCCATGAAGACCGGATGGGTAGGCAAGCCAGGCATAGTGCGCATCTCGCCGCAAAGCGGATAGAGGAAACCTGCACCTACCGAAGCCCTGATGTCAGGGATAGGCAGGTTGTAGTTCTTGGGCACGCCTTTCCAATTAGGGTCATGGGAGAGGGAAAGGTGGGTCTTGGCCATATTGATGGGCATCTTGTCATAGCCAAACTTGGTGTAGAGGTTGATCTTCTTCTCCGCCGCAGCCGAATAGTCCACCCCATCCGCTCCATAGACCTTGGTGGCGATGGTCTCGATCTTCTCCTTGATGGGGATATCCAAAGGGTAGAGGAACTTGAAGTGAGAGGGTTTCTCGCAGGCAGCCACCACCGCCTCCGCCAACTTGGCGCCTCCTTCGCCGCCCTTAGCCCAGACCTCGCTCACCACTGCATCTTCCGCCCCGGCGGCTACCGCTGCCTCTCTCACCATCCCTATCTCGGCCTCGGTATCGGTGGTGAACTTATTGACCGCTATGACCACCGGGATGCCGAACCGCAAGGCGATCTTGATATTCGCCTCCAGGTTGCTCAAGCCTTTCTCCAATAGTTCCAGGTTCTCCTCCTGGTAGGCCGGATCTAG
>DFBK01000085.1 GCA_002366595.1 Anaerolineales bacterium UBA3082
CGGCGGCGACCCCATCGTTAGCGAAGCGAAGACCGGGATTCAGGCCGCTCGGGCAGACCTCTTCCATGGGGCTACCTATTGCTTGATCCCCTCGCCCAGGGCCCACCCCAAGGCCGTGGAATTTATGGACAATCTGGTGCGAGCATGGGGAGCCAACCCCTTCTATCTGGAGCCGGCGGAGCACGATGGTCAGATGGCTGTGGCCGAGCATCTGCCTTATCTTTTGGCCGCAGCGCTCTTCCGGATGGCCTCCCGGGCACCCGCTTGGCAGGATATGACCAAACTCATCTCCCATAACTTCGAGCGGATCACTCAGTTCCCCTCTTCGGAACCAGATACCTATCGCGACATCTGTCTCACTAACGTAGATAACCTCTGTCGCTCCATCGATCTCTTCATCGAAAGGCTAAGGGAGGTAAGGGGGCTCCTTGAGGAGGAGGATGCCGAAGGTTTAGAAGATCTCTTTTCCGATCCCACCACGGCCCGTCGCACCTGGCTGGAAGGGAGGAGAGCCGACTTCGAGGCCTTGCAGGCAGCCTTGGACCAGGTTCGAGGACGGGGTGGGTTCCGGGACCTCCTCCTGCCTCGAAGGCGAGGCCCCAGGGAGTAACCCCTTTGCCTCTCCGAGACCGTTATGCTAGACTATTAAACCAGGAGGTGAGGTGCGGGTTCTCTTTGTAACGCAACAGATAGATTACGAACCTCATGGCCTAATGCATCTCTCTAGCGCGCTTGAGGCCGCAGGCCACGAGGTAGCCTTGGCGGTGGACGCTTTAGAGGACCCAGTGCGGGTGGCCAAGGAGTTACAACCGGGGATCGTCGGCTACAGCGTGATCACCGGCTCCCACCGTTATTACTACCAGTTGAACCAAAGCCTCAAGGAGGAGGTCGATTTCTTCTCTGTTTTCGGGGGGCCTCACCCCACCTTCTTCCCGGAGATGATAGAGGAGGAAGGGGTAGACGGCATCTGCATCGGGGAGGGCGAGGGAGCCATAGTCGACCTGGCTAACGCCCTCGATGAGGGGAGGCTTAACCCTTCTATCCCCAACTGGTGGTTCAAGGTGAAGGGGAAGGTGATCAAGAACCCTGTGCGCCCCTTGATGGACGACCTGGACAGTTTGCCCCTCCCAGATAGGGATCTCGTCTACTCCAAAGACGCTATCTCCCGCCACAGCAAGATAAAACATTTCCTCAGCGGCCGTGGTTGCCCTTACAACTGTACCTACTGCTTCAATCAGGCCCTCTCAGAGATCTACAAGGGGAAGGGGAAACGGTTCCGCCAACGAAGCGTAGACAATGTGATAGAAGAGTTGCGCCGGGCAAAGGAGGACTATCCTCTTGAGTTCGTCGTCTTTGTGGACGATACCTTCGTCCTCTCCCAGGAGTGGCTCCGGGAGTTCGCAGAGAAGTATCCACGAGAGATAAGTCTCCCCTTCTTCTGTAATACGCGAGCCAACCTGGTCACCGAGGAGCAAATTAGACTTCTCAAGGAGGCTGGGGCTTTCTGCGTGGGCATGGGGATAGAGGCCGGGAACGACCGCATTCGAAACGAACTCCTGAAGAGGAACATGAGCCAAGAACAGATCCTCAACGCTTGCCGGCTCCTCCACGAGGGAAGGCTGAATTTCACCACCACCAACATGCTGGCTCTGCCTACTGGCAGCCTGGAAGACGATTTCGAGACCCTACAACTGAACATCGAGTGCCGACCAGCCTACGCTCACGCCTTCCTCTTCCAGCCTTACCCCAAGACGGAGTTGGGAGAGTTCACCCGGAAGGAAGGGTGGATGGCAGGTACCATGGACGATATGAGCGAAATTATGTGGGATAAAAGCGTCCTCAACTTCGAAGAGAGCGAGAAACTTCAAATGGAGAACTTGCAACGTTTCTTCGCCATCGCTGTGGAATGGCCCCGCCTCCTGCCTCTCATCCGTTTTCTGATCAAACTACCTAAGAACAGGCTCTTCTGGCTGATCAACAAACTCTGGAAAGGGTGCGCCCTGGGGACCAGAGTCCATCCGGCCCATTTCTCCCTGCGGGGTTATATAGAGATCGTGCGCCACTACATGCGCATCAAATCCTAGTATGCATATCCTCTTCATCTTTAAAGAGATAGATAACGAACCTCACGGAGTATTACACCTCTCCAGCATCCTTAAGAAGGCTGGCCATCAGGTGAGTATGGTAGTAACCACCGAGGAAGACCCCATAGAGGCAGCCCTCCGCCTGAAGCCAGACCTCGTAGGCTACAGCGTCTACACCGGGACTCAGCGTTACTACCTGGAACTGAACCGACGCCTCCGGGCCCAACTGCCCCTCTTCTCCATCTTCGGAGGCCCCCACCCCACCTTCTTCCCAGAGATGATCAAGGAGGAGGGGGTGGATGGCCTCTGTCGAGGAGAGGGGGAGTACGCCACCCTAGACCTCCTCAACGCTCTGAGAGCTCATGAGCCCTTCGAGAGTATCCCCAACTGGTGGTTCAAAATAGAGGGGCGCATCATTAAGAACCCCCTGCGTCCCTTGATCAAGGACCTGGACCAACTCCCCTTCCCCGATCGGAAACTCCTCTATCAAGCCCGGCCTGCCAGCCAGGAGAACAAGGTGAAACCTTTCATCACTGGACGGGGCTGTCCATACAACTGCACTTTCTGCTTCAACAAAGCCTATTCAGACCTCTATGAGGGCGCTGGTCTCCGCACCAGGCGGCGGAGCGTGGACAACGTCATCGCCGAGATAGAGGAGGTGCGGAAAAGCTACCCCCTGCAGTTCATCACCTTCATGGATGATACCTTCATCTTGAACATAAGGTGGCTGCGGGAGTTCGCAGAGAAGTATAAGGACCAGATAGGCCTACCCTTCTGGTGCCAAGTGCGAGCGGATCTCGTGACCGAGGAGAAGATCACTCTCTTCAAAGGCGCGGGCTGTGTTAGCGTCAGTTTCGGGCTGGAAACAGCCGACGACTACCTGCGCAACGTGGTATTGAACCGTCATATGAGTAAAGAGGATATCTTGAAGGCCTCCCGCATCCTGAGGGAGCAAGGCATCACTTTCATGACCAACAACATGCTAGGGCTGCCCAAGGGGGGCCTGGCTGAGGATCTCGAGACCCTGAAACTCAACCTCCAGTGCCGCCCTTCTTATGCCAACGTCTTCCTCTATCAACCCTACCCTAAGACGGAACTGGGGGAGATGGCCTTCAGGGAGGGTCTCATGGAGGGCACCTTCGACGACTTGAGCGGTTCGGTGAGCGACAATACCATAATCAAGTTCAAGAGCCCGCTGGAGAAGCAACAGATCGAGAACCTGCAGAAGATTTTTGCCCTAGTCGTCGAGTTTCCCTTCCTCCTGTCCTTGGTCAAACCCCTCATCAGGCTGCCCAGGAACCGACTCTATTGGATCATCTACAAAGTATGGAAGGGTTACGCTCTGAAGAACAGAATGTACCCCCACAGGCTTGCTCCCACGGAGTACATACGCACCTTGATCCGATATATGCAGATTAGGAGCCAATAAGATGCCCAATACCTACCGTCAAAGGATGGGGTGGAGATCCCGTGGGAACCCGGGAGCATGAAGGGGGTTGAACGAGAGGGAGGCTTATGAGAGACGTCAAAGGCATCGCCGCCAGCCTCCTCAGATCTGGTGTCTTTTGGCTTTCTCTCCTCTCGTTGCCCGCTGTTTTTCCCCTCCTAAGAGAAGGTTATCTCATCTCCCACGATGGCCTCTTCCACCTATACCGTCTGGCGGGTCTGGATAGAGCCTTCCACCACGGCATTCTTTATCCCCGCTGGTTTCCGGATTTCGCCTACGGCTACGGCCATCCGGTCCTCAACTACTATAGCCCTTTAGCCTACTACTTAGGGGAGACCTTCCACCTCTTGGGGGCTGGCTATATACTCTCTACTAAACTCGCCTTCCTGGCTGGTTTTCTCCTCGCAGCGTTGGCTATCTACCTTCTGGCCCGCGACCTCCGGGGACGATTTCCAGCCCTGGTAGCGGCGGTGGCCTATACCTATGCGCCCTATCACTTAGCAGACACATACATGCGCGGAGCCCTGGCCGAATCTTTCGCCTTCGTCTTCATGCCCCTTGCCCTTTGGGCCATAGGCAGGCTCTTCAAGCGAAAGAATGTCGCCTATGCGATCGCCGCCGCCTTGGCCTATGGAGGGCTGATCCTCACCCACAACCTCACTGCCCTCATCTTTGCCCCTCTATTTTTTGCCTACGCTCTCCTTTGGACAATGGCCAGTAGGGAGTTTAGACTCCTGGCCTGGGTTGGACTCTCCTTTCTCCTGGCTCTGGGTGTCACGGCCTTCTATTGGCTCCCCGCTTTGACAGAAGCGCGATGGGTCGGGCTGGCCGCAGGCTTCACCTCCACCGGCTATCGCGACCATCTGACCTCTTTGAGGGAGAGCATCTCTCCCTTCCTTCTCTACCACTATTTCCCAAACCAGGTGGTAAAGGCTGAGCATCCCCTCAGCGTGGTTCACCTTTTCTTGCTCCTCATCTCCATAGCCGCGATTTTCCGCCTGGCCAAGATAGGGCAGAAGAAGGCATCCTGGCAGATGGCCCTCTTCCTCTTAGCAGCCATCCTCTCCTTTTTCATGACCCTCACCTACTCCCTCCCTTTATGGAAACTCCTAGAGCCTCTTCTGGCCTCGCTTCAATACCCTTGGCGGTTCATGGGGATAGCCTCTTTAGGGGTGGCCTTCTTGGCCGGAGGGGTTACTTTCTGGGCTAAGGAAGAAAGCAAAGGAGGCTTCTGGGGTTATGCCTTAGGGCTTTCCTTGATGGCCTTATCGGTTATCGCCAGCCTGGCTTGCCTCCCTGGGGAGAGGCTGGAGATGATAGAGAGGGAGGTAACCGTGGCTCGCATGTGGGAGGAGGATTTCGCTCACCGTCAAATCGGAACTACTTGGACCGCGGAATACCTACCTGTCTGGGTGAGGGCCGATCGCTCCGAGATCCCCCTGCCCCCTTCAACTCCCAAGGCCCTAGATACAAGAGGTTTCGAGGCCCCAAAGGTAGTGGTCATCAAAGAAGGGTATCTCTGGTACGAACTGGGGGTGAAAAGCGCGAAAAGCACAACCCTTCGTTTTCATATCTTCTATTTTCCCGGTTGGCAAGGCTACGTGGATAAGAAGAAGGTCGATACCTACCCCTGGGGAGAATTTGGACTGGTGACCCTAGACGTGCCCGCTGGAGAGCACCAACTTCTCCTCCGCTTCGAGGAGACGAGGGAGCGAAAACTGGGCGCCTCGTTCTCTCTGGCAACCTTTATTTTCCTCATCCTGGCTTTACTAAGATACAGTCCCAAAAAGTACCTCTTCGTCGCCTTTCTGATCATACTCCTATTAGCAGGACTCCTGGTCTGGCACCTTCGGCCCTTCGATTTCGTTACCCAGCCTATCAAACTAGAAGCCAACTTAGAGGGGAAGGTAAGGCTTTTAGGGTACAATGTGGATGAGAAGACCTACCAGTCAGGAGATGCGGTTAAGGTGACCCTTTATTGGCTCGCCTTGGAGGAGATGACAGAGGATTACAAAGCGTTCGTCCACCTCATGGACGAAGAACAAGCCAAGATGTGGGCTCAGCACGATGGCGACCCGGTCTTAGGGTTCACCCCCACTACCCGGTGGATGGCTGGAGAGTTGATAGTGGACCGCCACGAACTCGTACTCCCCCAAGAAACGCCCCCTGGATTCTACCGAATATTCACCGGGATGTATGAATACGAGACGGTGCGAAACCTCACCGTGTTAGAAGGGGGAGCGCCCGACAATAGGATACCCTTAGGGCTGATAGAGGTCCGATAGAGATGCCCAGCCAATTGATGAAGAAAGAGAAAGGGCTTTTCTTCATCCTCATCGCTTACCTCATTCTGGCTTCCTGGTACAGCGTCACCATACCTTTAGGGGAAGCCCCCGATGAGGCCCCCCACTATTCCCTCATCCGCTACGTGGCCCGAGAGCACAGATACCCTACCGGAGAGGAGGAGCATGAAGCCTTCCAGCCGCCTCTCTACTACGCCTTGGGGGCCTTGGTCACTTTCTGGATCGATACTGATGATTTCGTCATCAAAGCCAACTCCGACTTCTCCTTCACCGACCCAGAGGCCCCTCAGAACCTCCTCCTACATACCAGCGCAGAATCTTTCCCCTATCGAGGCTGGGCCCTAGCCTGGCACTTGGTGCGGCTGCTTTCGGTCATCATGGGGGCTATCACGGTAGGAGCAACTTACACCCTAGCCAGGGAGGTCTTCCCCCGTGATCCATCCCTAGCCCTGGGGAGCGCGGCCCTCAACGCCTTCATTCCCCAATTCCTCTTCATCAGTAGTGTGGCCAACAACGATAATTTGTCTACTATGCTCTCCTCGCTCATCCTCATCTTGATAGTTAGGCTGATCAAAGGGAAGGGAAGCCTCCGCTCTGCCCTCCTTCTAGGGCTCCTTTTAGGGCTGGGGGTGCTCACCAAGATGAGCCTCCTGGCTTTCATACCCACGGCTCTGGTGGTCATCGTCCTCTTGGCGCGCCGTTTGGGGTTAAGGCCAGGAGCAAAGATATCTGGGGCCCTGTTTATCCCCTTCCTCTTGATCAGCGGGCCCTGGTTCCTGCGAAATCAAACTCTATACGGTGATCCTTGGGGTTGGGCCCAGGTGATACGCCTCAACGCCCCGTGGCTGGGCCCTCTGAGCGGGGCAGAATGGCTCGATTTCTTCAGCGACCTCTATCGCTCCTTCTGGCTATCCTGGATAGGGATCGAACTGGATACCTTGGTTCACGCCCTCCTCGCCCTAGGGGTCCTCATCTCCCTAGGGGGAGTGGGGCTTCTGGTTCTCAGGAGAAAGGAACTCGAACCACCGACCCTTACTCTCCTATCCCTCTTGGCTCTACAGACCGTCCTGGTTTTTGCCGCCCTCCTTCGCTGGGCCACAGTAGTCGACGGAGCCGACCAAGCCAGGCTCCTCTACCCCGCTCTCTCGCCTATGGTTTTGTTCCTCTTTCTGGGGTGGAGGCGATGGGTCTCTAGAAAGCACGGATTGACCTTGGCCTACGGGGTAGGGGTCGGAATGCTCCTTCTAGCGGTTATCACCCCCATCCGCTACATCGCCCCCCTCTATGCCCCGCCCCCCAGACTCGCTTTCTCCCAACTGGAGGGGATAGAGCACCGAGAGGAGTTCCAGGTCGGTGACCAAATCAGGCTCCTGGGTTATGATCTTCAGGCAGTCGCACCAGGTGAGACCCTACCGCTCCTCCTCTATTGGCAAGCCTTAGAAGATATCGATAAGGATTATTGGCTTCTTATCCAGATCCTCGACGAGGCTAATCAGCCGCTTCTCACCAAAGATAGTTCCCTTTCAGCAGGCCGATACGCCACCGATACCTGGAAGGAAGGAGACTTGTTCTCCTTCCAGCACAGGTTATATCTTCCCCCCGGAACGCCCCCCGGCCGGTATCGCCTAGAACTGGGTATCCACCCCTTCGGCACCTGGGAATGGCTCCCCATCAGGGATGAGAAGGGGATAATTTTAGGAGAGAAAATAACCCTTACCGAAGTAAGGGTTATTCCCTAGTAGATATCTCGGCCATCTATGCCTCTGATGGCTCCTCGTAAATTTATTGGCCTACCCTGATGGGGCCCAAGATTATCCTGTCCCCTAGGGTATCTCCTCTCTCGTCAACGGCCGGAAGACGTTGTCCTGTCGCTGCCTCATACATGCCGATCTCTAGCGTGTATTCTCCGCTTGGGGTCTCGGGTTTAACCACGATATCGTACCCGTCGACGATGACTTCGCCTCTAAGCCACCCTGTAGTAGGTAAAGTGCCATGTCCAGGGACGCTATCCTTTTGGCCCCAAATGTGGTTATCCTTATCCAGAAGATGGGTGAAGACGGTATAGGGGGTGCTCATCTCCCCCAAGGCTTGCCAGTATAGGGTCAAATGTAAAGTCTCACCAGGCTTCACCGTCTCGGCGCTCAACTGGTATCCGAGGAACTTGACGCTCTCACCCAACCGAGCGATTAATGGATACTCAATGGGAGGCGGGGTGAATTGACGGGGGCGTCCCTCTACCTTGACCACTCCCAGGTCGATCTCCCCCTTTTTCTGTAGGGCGACGATGAGGTGATATTCTCCTGACGGCAGATCGGGCGCTACTGCCAGGTCGTGCCAATCGCGCCAGAGGTCACCGACCTCCCATCGACTGGTGGGCCACCCAGAGGCTGGTGGCTCCTCTTGCTCCGCCCAAATCAACCCTTGCCCATCCCTCAGTTGCAAGAGAACGGTGTACTCCTCCTCCACCTGGCCCCAGGCTTCCCAGTAGAGGGTTAAGTGCAGGGTTTCCCCTGGCGAAAGCCTCTCTCGGTCCAGATCGTAGCCTAGGAGCCTTATGCCCTGGGCTAGATCGGCTGCCGCATCGGCCACTTCTACTGATGGCTCTACCATTGGCGGTTGCAGGGGCTTAGTTATCTCCAGAGGTTCGAGAGAGAAGGTCCAGCCGTGGGGTACTAGGTTCTCGCCCAGAAGAGCCAGCCCTTCCATCACTTGAGGCTCGTACACCCCTATCTCAATATGATACTCCCCTGGCGGCGTGGCCGGCAGGCTAGGCAAGAGATGATAGGTGGTGACCATCTGACCGACTTGCCACTGGGAGGTATGCCGATGTTCATTGCTCATCAAGGGCCGGTCAGTTTGCCCTGCCAGGTGTCCTTTTTGGTCCCTGAGGATGATAGACACGTTGTAGTTTTCCC
>DFBK01000049.1 GCA_002366595.1 Anaerolineales bacterium UBA3082
CGGCACCTCGATGTCGGCTCATCGCATCCTGGGGCTGGATAAGGTCCCAAGGGTCGGGCTGTTCGCCCGTTAAAGCGGTATGCGAGCTGGGTTCAGACCGTCGTGAGACAGGTCGGTCTCTATCCGCTGTGGGCGCAGGTGACTTGAGGGGAGTTGCTCTCAATACGAGAGGACCAGAGTGAACAGACCGCTGGTGTGCCAGTTGTCCCGCCAGGGGCATCGCTGGGTAGCTATGTCTGGAAGGGATAACCGCTGAAAGCATCTAAGTGGGAAGCCCACCCCAAGATGAGGTCACCCACCCCGTTAAGGGGGTAAGACCGCAGGTAGACCACCTGCTTGATAGGCGGCATGTGTAAGCCCCGCGAGGGGTTCAGCTAAGCCGTACTAATGGTCGAGGGCTTAACGGTGGCGCGGCAGAATCTGGGCTCGATTGATTCAGTTGTTTTAATATTAAGATTGGTTCCTCAGGTGACTTTAGCGGAGGGGAAACACCCGGTCCCATCCCGAACCCGGAAGTTAAGCCCTCCAGCGCCGATGGTACTTGGGGGGCAACCCCCTGGGAGAGTAGGTCGTTGCCTGGGGAACTTTTTTGATGTAGAAGCGGCCCTGTGTAGTGGGGCCGCTATGTTTTACCCAGAAGTATCGACACTCCTGGGAGGAGGCGGAGCCAATTCAGACCTTTAGCGCGGAGGTGGTGGTGCGCTGAGCCTCTGGCTGGCAGCCTGTCCCTGCATCGTCAGGCCGGGGAAGTTACCTTCTGCCAGCACATTAGAATCATTGACCTATCTACCGTCACATGCTATAATAAGTACGGATGGCGGGTTTTCTCCGTTTTCATCCGGGGTGATTCCAAAGGCTATCACGGGAGGTGAAATATGCCACAACAGGAAGGACACGAAGCCCACAGGGTCTTTGAGCAGCCTACCGATGCGATATCGTTTTACTCGGACTTTGCACAAGTACTAGGGACCGGAAACGAGGTGTTATTGCAGTTCTATGAGACAATTCCTGGGTCTCCGGGACCTGAAGGACGGGTCGAGATGGTGAGAACGAGGCTGCGGGCAACTGTTATGGTTTTACCCAAACAGGCGACAACGATTGGCAAACTCCTCTTGAAAGCGGAGCAGGGAGAATAAAGATGGTGATCGAAAGAGTAAATGGGTCTGTAGGAGATCCCGCCATTAAGCAAATAGACGAGATCATCTCGGCAGTCGCGGGCAAGTCCCCAGAGGAAACCCTCGAGGCCCTCGACCGTTATGGCATCGAATGGTACATTTCGGGTGAGGGCACTCTATTTATCCGCTCTTGGCAAGCGGTCGCAGACAGATTTGTTAGTCTGGACAGAGCAGCCGAGATCCGTGTTAGACAACCTGAACCTCAGTATGTAGAAAATCTTGATTGGCTGAGCTCAAATCTGGAAGAGTTACGTCATCACTATGCTGGACAGTGGATTGCGATCGCTGAGGGAAAAGTCATCGCTTCAGCCTCAAGTCTTCCTGAGCTGGTGGAGGCTGCGGAGATAGCAGGCATTGAGCGACCTTTTGTCACTTTCATAAGTGAGCAGGAGACCACTTGGGATATGGCTTATGGTTAGCAAAACCTTTGAACAGATCCTTCGTTTCCATGAGTTTCAAACGCCCAAGGGTTCGCTTTGGCTCCCGCTCATTACAGTCGAGCTCATATATGGCGAGGGAAATCGCCTAGCCATCCCAATGATCTTTGACACAGGGGCTACAACCACTACTTTGAGGGCTGAGTTCGCGCCCTTTCTGGGCGCTGCAACGTGGACCGAGGGTGAGCCGGTAAGTGTCGCGACGGCAGGCGGGGAGTTCACCGCATATAAGTTTGCAGCACGCCTCGAAGTGCTTGGTAAAGTCCTCGAGTGCCCTGTTTACCTTCAAGAACTGCCCCCCAGTTCGTTCTATCACGGGCTTCTTGGGCGAGAGGCTGTGTTCCAGCACTTCGGCTTTGGCTTTTGGGAAAGAGATCATGAACTTCTTATCACGGCAAGCCCGTAGTACAGAGTATGCCTCGTTCAGTTCCCTCTCTTCTCCTCCACCGCCTCCTTCGCCATCTCTATGAACTCCTCCACCGGCTCTGCCCCCAGGTCCTCCTCTGTGCGCAACCGCACGGAAACGGCCCCCTCTTTCACCTCCCTGTCGCCTATGACCAGCATGTAGGGTATCTTCTGCAGTTGGGCATCCCGGATTTTGGCCTGCATCCGCTCGCTTCTGTCGTCCACCTGCACTCGGAAACCCTCGTCTCGTAGCCGCTCTGCCACCTGGTTAGCATATTTCACATGCTCATCGGTGATGGGGATGAGCATGGCTTGTGTGGGGGCCAGCCAGACGGGGAAGGCCCCTGCGTAGTGCTCGATCAGGATGCCGAAGAACCGCTCCATAGAGCCCAGGAGCGCCCGGTGGACCATGTAAGGCCGGTGCTCCTTCCCATCCTGCCCTATGTAGGTCATATCGAACCGCTCCGGTAGGTTGAAGTCGAACTGGATAGTGGTCAGTTGCCAGGCCCGCCCCAAAGCGTCCTTGATGTCGATATCTATCTTGGGGCCGTAGAAGGCTCCTGCCCCCTCATCCGCCTCGTAGGCTACCCCTTCCCTCTCCAAGGCTCGACGCAAGGAGTTCTCCGCCTTCTCCCAATCCTCAACCCGTCCCACATATTTCTCGGGGCGCGTGGAGAGCAAGAAGTTATACTCCCTGAAGCCAAAGGAGCCCAAGATGTGCAGGGTGAAATCTAAGAGCCTCACTATCTCGCCCTCCATCTGCTTGGGGGTGGCAAAGATGTGGGCATCGTCTTGGGTGAAGCCTCGCACTCGCATAAGCCCGTGGAGGACGCCAGAGCGCTCGTACCGATAGACCGTGCCTAACTCCGCCCAGCGCAAGGGGAGGTCCCGGTAACTGTGCAGCCTGCTCTTATACATCATGATATGGAAGGGGCAGTTCATGGGCTTGAGGAAATAATCTTGCCCCTCGATATCCATAGGCGAGTACATCAGGTCCCGGTAGAACTCCAGGTGACCGCTCCTCTCCCAAAGTTCGCTCTTCCCGATATGAGGCGAGTAGACGATCTCATAGCCGGCCTTCAGGTGCTCCTGGCGCCAGAAGTCCTCGATCAAAGTCCTGACCATCCCCCCTTTAGGGTGCCAGTGGACGAGCCCCGCCCCTGCTTCCTCGTGGAGGCTATATAGATCTAAATCCTTGCCCAGGCGGCGATGGTCCCTTCTCTCCGCCTCCTCCCGCCTCCTTAGGTGGGCTTCCAACTCTTGGGCCGTGGGCCAGGCGGTGCCGTAGATCCGCTGCAACATGGGGCGGGTCTCACTGCCTAGCCAGTAGGCCCCGGCCACGCTCAGAAGTTTCAGCCCTTCTCCTTTCACCTGGCCGGTATGCTCCACATGAGGCCCCCGGCAGAGATCGGTGAAGTCGCCGTGAGTATAGATGGAGATGGTCTCCTCCTCCGGCAGGCGAGCGATCAGTTCCAGTTTGAAGGGCTGGTCGGAGAAGAGGACTTGCGCTCCCTTTCGAGAGATCTCCTTGCGCT
>DFBK01000043.1 GCA_002366595.1 Anaerolineales bacterium UBA3082
GAGAGCGTGGAAGGGGTAGACACCTTTGTTCAGCGGTTGCTTGACGACTTTGAGAAGAGGTTCGGGAGCGTCAACTGTTATGAGTTGGTGGGCATCCCTTATGAGGAAGAGGAGTGGTCCGAGAGATGGCAGGCTATGAACATGCGGGATAGGTGTGTGCACTTCGTGCACTTCGTGGTGAATAGGTGGCTGGAGTTGAGAGGGGATGGATAAGGTGCTATCTCTAGGTGAATATCGCCAGAAGCGGGATTTTACCAAGAGCGCTGAGCCGGAAGGAGAACTGGTGGAGTCGGGGCGGAGCCGCTTCGTAGTGCAAAAGCATCGGGCTCGGACCCTCCATTACGACTTTCGGCTGGAGCATGGCGGAGTGCTCGTCTCTTGGGCGGTGCCCAAGGGCCCGCCGGAGGCCACCTCCCCAAGGCGTTTAGCCATCCAAACCGAGGACCACCCCGTGGATTACATCGACTTCGAGGGGGAGATCCCGGAAGGGGAATACGGCGCGGGCACGGTAGAGATCTGGGACCGGGGCTATTATGACCTACGCCTCTGGACGGAGAAGGAGATAAAGATAACCCTCCACGGCCAGAGGCTGAAGGGCAAGTACGTCTTGATCCACACCGATCAGAACCGGTGGCTGTTCATCAAGGAAAGGGAGAGACAAGTTCGGTAAAGCGCGTTTTGAACCCCGACCTATTACCTAGTGGGTGTTTCTGTGATATGATATAATGACATTGTGCTTCATTCCCTCGGCAAGCAGCAAATCGCAGGGAGGCGAGGTTATGTCTGGTGAAGATTCAATCGTCGGCGATCTGATCAACTTTCGTGGTCTAGTCTACGCGCCCTTGAATGAAAATGGCGTCGTCTTTCTGTTTGGCAAAGTTCTTGATGACCTTCATATGTATGTGGAGGAGATCAGGCCAGGCTTTCCTGACTGCGTGGCTCGGCGATTTACTGGCAAGGGCTGGGAAAGGCTTAGGATTGAGTTTGAATTCAAAAGTTCTGCGTTCAAGACGCATGGTCACGACGCGGATGCGTGTGATATGATCATCTGTTGGAAGCATGATTGGAAGGATTGTCCTCTCGAAGTCATCGAGCTCAGGTCTGATATCCAGGACATGGAGAACTGGCCGATTAAACGCCCCGATGTTGGTGGTCGGCCAGAGGCTGACAGCGAGCAAGCTCTGCAGGAGTTATTTCGCTCTCGTGGAGCAACAGAGAGTGTCCAAGAATGGTATAGGGAAATTATAGATGCGCTGCGAAATTGGAATGAGGAGATTTGGACTAATATTGGCAAAAAGTATATCGGCGTTTATTCTCCCGAGAAATCATTCGCTTCAATATCACCCCGAAAGACGAGCATACGTGTCGAGTGTTTCAGCCGAGGCGAGCGTCTTGAGGGTGCCAAGGTAAGCAGCGCGAGGTTCAGCCCAAGATGGGCAAAGTTCACCGTCAAGGCAAAGAGCCAAGTGGATCCAGCGATCGAGATTCTAAAAGAGTCTCATGGGCGCTTGAAAGCCGCAATGAAAGCAGGCGAGCCAACAGGCTATTTCTCCGCTGAGGGAAAGCCCGGCTCCTCTTATGCGATGAGGCTTTCAATTGAACAATAGGACAACCTTGGAAATTGCGTTACTCTTCCAGCGCCTTGATGATCTCCTGGCAGAAGGCGGGCAAATCGCTGGGCATGCGGGAGGTTATCAGGTTCCCATCCCGCACTACCTCTTCATCCACCCACTCGGCCCCGGCGTTTATCATATCGTCCTTGATGGCGAAGAAACTGGTCATCTTCCGCCCTTTGAGTATCCCCGCCGAGGCGGGAAGCCATCCAGCGTGGCAGATGGCGGCTACTATCTTGCCTTTTTGAAAGGCTTCTCGGACTAAGTTGACCATGGCCGGATACCTGCGCATGAGGTCAGGGGCGTAACCGCCGGGGATGATGATGGCATCGAAATCGGCCGCGCTCACCTCATCGGCCGAAGCGTCCACTTCGACCTCATAGCCGTGCTTGCTGGTGTAAGTCTTGGCGCTCCCCGTGCCCACCACCTTCACCTCTGCTCCGGCCTCTCGCATCCGCAAGAGCGGATACCAGACTTCTAGGTCCTGGTAGAGGTTCTCCGCCAGAACGGCCACTCGTTTTCCTTCTAAAGTCATCGCTTCCTCCTTTCATATCTACCTTTTTTCTCAAACTGCTGATTGAATAACTCCCGCAAGGTCTGGATGGTGTCCACCTCTTCTGGGCTCTTATCGTCCCGGAGACGAGAGATGCGGGCGAACCGCAAGGCTAGCCCTGAGTCGTAGCGAGGGCTACTCTGGATCTCGTTGAAGAGCACTTCCACCATCATCTCTGGCTCTACATAGACCGTTCCCTCTCGGCGGTAGATTTCCAGGGATAGGAGCCGCTCCGTCATCTCCTCAAACTCCTTGTCCGTCAGCCCCCTGAAAGTCTTTCCCACCTCTAGGAATTCCCCACTATCCTCGTCCCGGGATGCCAGGTGGTAGTTGGATAGCCAGCCATGGCGCCGCCCGTACCCCCAGTCGGCGGCTACGATCACCAGGTCTAGAGAGATGGTTTGCTTTATCTTAAACCAGGCCTTGCCTCGGACGCCAGGGGTATAGACGCTATCCAGCCGTTTGGCGATGAGCCCCTCATGGCCGGCTTCATAAGAGGCTTGAGCGAAGGCTTCTCCCTCTCGAGGGTTCCTAGGGGTTAGACGGGCAACGGAGTTTAAGTTCCCTTTCACCTCTTGTAACGCTCGCCACCGTTTACGGTTAGGCTCATCAACTAGGCTCGCGCCGTCCCGGTAAAGGATATCGAAAAGGTAAAGTTGGATGGGGACCTCGCGCATCAACTCTCGTAGGTTATGAATGCGGCGGAAGCGGCGCATCAGATGCTGGAAGGGGAGGGGGCGTCCCCTCTCGTCTACGGCGATCACTTCGCCTTCCAAGATGGCTGAGTCAGCCCTCACCTCTTCCCGCACCTGGTCGACCACCTCCGGCAGGCTAGGCGTCACCTCCGAGAGGTTGCGGGAGTAGATGTGCACCTCGTTGTCTGCCTTGTGGATCTGCACCCGAGCGCCGTCGAGTTTATACTCTAGGGCGGTCTTCTCCTTATGCTCTTGGAAAGCCTGGGCTACACCGTCGGCCATCTGGGCCAGCATCGGCTTGAGGGGGCGGAGGAGGTGGGGCCTAATCCGCTCCAGCCCCGCCTGCCCCTCGGTCAGAGCGATAAATGCTACCTCTCCCAGATCGCCACAGAGCATGTTTGCTCGCCGGGCTAGTTTCTTGGGAACCTCTGTGGCCTGGGCGATGGCATCTAGGAGTATCCCCTCGCTCACCCCATGGCGCATCTCCCGCACCACGTTCTTGACGATGTATTTGGCCTCCACCGGCTGGGCTCGCAAGAAGAGGGAGTTGAGGAGTTCTTCCTTCTTTCGGCGGGAGCCGGGGCCCGCCGTCTCGGCGATCTCCTCGAAGGCGCGATAGACCTCCCATAGGGGTAGGGGCGGGGGTTGAGGGGGCTCGATTCTGGCCCTCTCCAAGAGGAGACGGGCCCATTCGCCACCATCTACAGCCTCTGCTTGGATGGTCGCTAGGTCGTCCTTGCTGGGCGCGGTCAGCCCCGGCAGAATCTTGGAGACGGCCCGCCAACCGAGATTCAGGGCTCGGCTATCCCACTCAGGGAAGACCTGGCCGATGAGGAGCCGAACGCCGGGGCCTATCTCCTCAGGGCCTAACCCCTTCAAGAAATCGGCGATGAGGCCCGCCAGTTCTAGGCGTTTCCTTGTCTTCTCTAACCTCTCGCCCAGAAGGGCCAGGGCGAGGAAAGGGGTCTCCGTCATCTGAACCTCAGACTATCTTATTAGATTATATATGCTAGGGCTAAAGGTGGCAACCCTTGCCTCTCTGGGGGGTATGGGTTAAAATGATAGGGCTTTGGAGGGCGCTATGGGAAGAGTGGGTCAACTTTTGCGGAGGAGGCGGGAAGAGAGGGGTCTCTCCTTCGCCCAAATCAGAGAGGCCACGGGGATCAAGGAGAGGTATGCCCGAGCCTTGGAGAGGGAGGAGTACACCGCCTTTCTGAGCGAGGCGGAAGCCAAGAGTTACTTGCGGGTCTATGCCCGCTTCCTCGGCGTTAGCCCGCAGGAGGCGGTGGGACTTTTCCGAGGGGAGAGGGTAGAGCCTGCAAGCGTCGGCCCACCCAGAGTCTCTGAGAGGGAAGGGGTCTCTCCTTCACCGTTCTTCATCCCCCTAGTTAGCGTTCTCACCGCCCTTCTTCTGGTGGGCCTCTTGGCTCTGGCCTATCTGATCCTTTTCTATGGGTCTTGAAGGCATGGCCCGTTTGACCAGGCGGGAGTTTCTGCTCTGGGGTGGAGCAGCCCTGGGCGGCTTCCTCGCTGGCTGCGGGAGCGGTAAGCCTTCGGTTGTGGTGGAATCCACACCCACTATGAGCGCCGAGGCAACCCCTATTCCCACCAAACCACAGGTGTTCCCCTCCCCTACGGTTACCAGTACGGCAACGCCGACGTTCACCCCCTCGCCTACCCTTATCTCTACTCCTACCCCCTCGCCTACCGTCGCACTCCCGACCGCAGATCTCCCCTTGCAAGCCGTGGTCCTAGAGCATGGTCCCTCCCGTGTTCTGGTCCTGGATCGTCCTTTGGCCCAGAACGGGGTTTCCTCGTTTCCTGTTCAAGTCTATGAAGGCGAGCCTATCCCAGACCTGGTAGGCTATGATGCCTTAATCCTGAGCGGAGGCGAGTACTCTCCGGAGGAGTTCGAGGCCCCCTTTTTCCAAGCGGAGCGAGAGCGAGTGCTTCTGGCCATCGAGGAAGGCATGCCCATATTGGGGGTCTGCTTGGGCCACCAACTGCTGGCTCATTGGCTGGGGGGGAAGGTAGAGCGCGGGCCGTGGGAGGTGGGATGGTACGAGCTCACTTTGACCCCGGATGGCCTTAGCGATCCCCTCTTTGGAGATATCAGCCCTCAGTTCTACACCTTTCTATGGCATAGCGATCAGATCACCCAGTTGCCGGCAGGCGCTTCGAATTTGGCTTCCTCCGAACTGTGCGCGGTTCAGGCCCTCCGCTATGGAGATCTGCCGGTGTGGGGGGTGCAGTTCAACCTTCAGTTCGATCCCTCACTCGCGGAGGGAGTGCTCCGGGGTGCCGCTTGGCTCTCCAATGTGGGGATCGACGCCGACGAGATGGCCACCAGAGGCTACCAGGTTTACGATGGTAGCCATGAGAGGATCTTCCGCAACTTCTTCGCCGAGGTAAGGCGCCTTGCTGCTCGATGAGGGGAGATGGATCTGGGCGATCTCCTTACCGATCGCTTTAGCCTTCCTATTTATTGGCTGTACGCTCCTTGAGACCAAACCGGGGCCTTTGGCCAGCCCTGAGCCATCAGTCACACCCATTCCCTCTGCCCCATCACCTACTCCCTTGCCTAGACCTACCCCTACCAGCGTCCCTCCTCTGAGGCCTTTGGAGATAAGGCCACTATGGAGGTATCCCACTGATGAGGTGGTTTGGGATTTGGCGGTTGGGGATATAGATGGGGATGGCCAAAGCGAACTGGTAGCGGGCTCCCAGGACAAAAACGTCTATCTCCTCACCAGTGGAGGTGATCTCCTTTGGAGGTACGCCGCTCGAGCGGCCGTATACACCGTAGCCTTGGCTGACCTGGAGGGAGATGGCCAAGGCGAGGTCATAGCCGGCTCCGATGACAACAATATATACGCTTTGCGTTCTGATGGCTGGCTCCTTTGGCGATACACCACAGGGAGTCGAGTGACGGAGGTGGTAGCCCAAGATCTGGACGGGGATGGCAACCAGGAGATCCTGGCCGGTTCTTGGGATGGGTATCTCTATCTCCTAGGTGGCGATGGGGAGTTGCGTTGGCGGAGAGCCTTGGGTGGGGGCGCGACCAACATCCGGGTGGCTGATTTGCAAAGCGATGGCCGGGGGGAGATAATCGTAGCCTCCGAGGAAGGAGGGGTAACCGCTTTCACTTCTGGGGGAGAGCGCCTTTGGAGTTATGAGGTTGGAGGCTATATACGGGAGATAGATGTTTATGATTTTGAGAAGAAGATAGTTGTGGGCTCCAGCGAGGGGGTTCTCTACCTTCTCTCTGGTGAGGGCCAACTTCTCTGGCGGCACGATGTGGGGAGCAGTATACCCACGCTTGACATCACCAACATCGAGGGTTCGCCCCAGATATTCTTTGGCTCTGGGTACGACGATGGTCAGATCTATCTTCTGGACGGTCAAAAGGGGTGGGGCTTTGCCACCGGAAGCGGGGTCTGGGCCCTGGATATCTTTCTTCTCGACGGCGAGGCGACCATAGCCGCAGGTGGAGACGAGGGTACCATCTACCTCTTGGATCGATACGGGCGGCTGCTGGGCACCTACCATGTAGGGGGCAGAATCCACGGCCTTTTGGCTCATGATTTGGAGGGGGATGGGCGACCGGAGATCACCCTTCGTTCGGGGGTCTATCTATACGTTTTGGAGATAACTCCAGGTAGGACGGAGGCTGAGACCCCCCAGATAACCCCTTACCCCTCGCTAGCCTCTTCCGCGTTCTCAACCCCAGATGCGGATTTCGTCGAACTTGTGGCTGTGGGCGACATCCTCCTCTGCCGCACCGTGGAGGAGAGGATGAACCAGCATGGGGTAGAGTTCCCCTTTGCGGTTGCAGGAGACCTTTTGCGCTCTGCGGATATCGCCCTGGGGGACCTAGAGTGTCCCCTCTCCACCCGGGGAGAGCCGATAGATAAGCGGTTCCTCTTCCGGGCCCATCCTCGAAACCTGGCTGCCTTGCCCTGGGCGGGCGTTGATCTCGTCAGCCTAGCCAATAATCATCTCCTTGATTTCGGCGAGGAGGCGATGAAAGATACCTTGGAGGGGTTAGAAGATAGCAAGATTCTATATGTAGGGGCGGGCCTCTCCGAGGAAGAGGCCCATCGGCCGGTAATAATGGAAGTGAGAGGGGTAAAGATAGCCTTCTTGGCCTACGCGGCTATCCGGTGGAAAGGTTCACCGGAGGTGCCTACGGAGACGAGAGTGGCCTTCGCCGAGATCGATAGGGTGCGGGAAGATGTCAGGCGAGCAAAGGAGCAAGCCGATCTGGTGATCGTCATCATGCACCTGGGAACCGAGTATCAAAGCCAGCCCGACGCGGAGCAGTTGGCGGTATCTCAAGCGGCTGTGGAAGCGGGGGCCACCTTAGTGATTGGCCATCACCCCCATCTTGTCCAGGAGACAACCCCCTATTTGGAGGGCTTTATCGCCTACAGCCTGGGCGATTTCGTCTTCGACATGCCTTGGGAGGAGGAGGGAGCCATCCTTCGGGCCTTTCTCACCGCTGATGGGTTAGAGCGAGCGGAGGTCATCCCGGTAGGGATTGTGGATGGCGTTCAACCCTACCCTTTGCTTGATGAAGAGGGAGATCCGATCGTCCATACCGTCTACTCAAAATGAGATACTGGTTACTTTCCATCGTCTTGATAATGGTCAGTTGCGCGAGCCCTACGCCGTTGGTGGAGCCGACGGTTTCGCCTTCGCCCACCTTGGTGCCACCTACCCAATCTGTAACCCTGCCCACGCCAACAACGAAGCGGTCTCTTCCTTCACCCACGCCCCAGTTCCACGAGAGGAGGCTTCTCGGCTACTCGCGGGAGGGCCGCCCCATAGTGGCCCATCGCTTCGGATGGGGCGAAGTTAAGGTGGCCTTGGTAGGAAATATCCATGGGAGGACGGAGGAGAATACATATCGACTGATGATTGAGGTGGCGGCTCATTACCGGGAGAACTTTATGGAGGTGCCATCTGAGGTCACGCTCTGGATCATCCCCACTATCAACCCCGACGGCCTCGCTAATGGCACGCGATTCAATGCCCGCGGCGTGGATTTGAACCGCAACGCCGATACCGACCAGGATGCCTGTCCCGAGAACGATTGGAGCCCAGACATCTTCGACTCGGAGGGGCATATCCCTGGGAGCGGGGGGGAGCATCCCTTCTCCGAGGTGGAGACACAGATCTTGCGCGACTTCCTGGTCGATGCACAAGTCGTGATCTCATATCACAGCCAGGCAGGCCTGGTCGTAGCGGGAGGATGTGGCGAAGGCCCTTCTCGTCAGTTGGCTCATCTCTTAGCCCAGGCTACAGGATATGGGGAGGCTGAATCGATAGGCTATCCCGTCACCGGCAGCATAGTGGACTATCTCGCCTTTCAGGGGGTCGCTGCCGTTGATGTGGAACTCACCAACAAGGTAGATGCCGAACTGGAGAGGAACCTAAAAGGCATCCAGGCGGTGATGGAGTCTGTAGTGGAGATCGTGTCCCATGAGAATTAGTTGGAGAGTGGCTTGGCTTCTTGTGGCTTTGGCCTTCATGGTCGGCTGTGCTAGCGAGGATCTGACCCTCACCCCCACGTCTACGCCTAGGCCGACGCAGACCTCTGCGGCGACGCCAACCAGTACCCCTACGCCAACCCGTACCCCCATCATACCTACTCCCACCATCCAGATGACCGGCACCATCTTTCTCGATGAGGAGAACGCTACTATCTACCGCTACGCCCCAGGAACTTTTGTCCATCCCTTACGGATGGTAGTCTTAAATGGTACGGCCTATCTACTGGACGAGGGGCTCCTCAAAGCGGTTGACTTGGAGAATCCGGGGTCGTGGCGTATGGTGAAGCCATCAGGCAACGCCGTGGAAGGGGTGCCCATAAAGGAGTTGGCCGATCTTGCCCTTTCAGGCGAGAGCCTGCTCCTCCTGGACCGCTCTGGAGACGTCTATCGCTATTTCCCGGAGGATGGAAGATGGAGCCTGGAGAGATCGGCCACCATGTCCAGCGCCCAACCCCGCCAATACCTGGCTAGCGTGGCCTCCTATGAAGATGGTTTCTATCTTTTGGATATTAATCTAGGTCAAATCTGGCACCACCAGGGCGAAAAGGGAGAGGTTATCGCCGAGGAGTTGGGCTTGGAGGAGGCTATCGACCTGGCCGTGGACGAGGATCTCTATCTTTTGATTCAAGAAGGGTCTCAGGCTCGGCTCGCTAAGTTGTCAGGCCCTCCCTATGAGGTGGTTCAGATTTTTGACCCTCCGGGGTTAGTGGCCCCTACTCTTCTCTTCGTGAACGAGGATTACCTCTATCTGATAGACGACTATCGCCGTCTCCTCCTCTTGGATAAAGAGAGCGGTGAGATGGTGCGGGACTATTATCTCCGAGGAGGGGCTGAGATCCGAGCTCTCTACGCTGAAGGGGATAGGCTTTACCTTGCCAGCCGCGACGCCATTTACGCCTATCCAGGAGTGACGCCGCAAACATGGGAAAGAGCACCTACTGAGCCGGTGGCACCCTTTCTTCCTCATGACCCCCAGATACTGGAGGCCCTGCCTCCTTTCATCTTCCCCCTTGAGGGGGCGCGCCTTCTCGATAGGGTTTTCCTCTTTCCTGGAGCCCCACGGTTGTACCGTTACGGGGTCCACGAGGGGACGGATTTCTATCTGGGTCGAGAGGGAGCGGTGACTGAAGATACTCCCCTTCTGGCGATGGCCGATGGGGTGGTAATCAGGGCCGACTGGGAGTATGAGGAGCCGACGACAGAAGAGATGGAAGAGACGTTGGCCGAGACTCAAGAGGCCCACTATACGCCGCCGGAGATCTTGGATAAGTTGCGAGGGCGGCAGGTTTGGATCGACCTTGGTGACAGCATCGTGGTGCGCTACTGCCATCTGAGCCGCATCGCCGAGGGGCTGGAGGTGGGGCAGGAGGTAGAGCAGGGGACTATTATCGGCTACGCCGGGAACTCTGGAACCCCTCAGGCCCAAGTAGGACCCGAGGTGGGGGTACACCTCCACCTGGAGATTCGCCTAGGCGATGGCTACCTGGGGCAGTACCTTCGCCCCTCCGAGGTCAAAGAGTGGCTAGGCCGGATCTTCGAGTAGGTTGACAGGACTCTAGCAGGACATATAATGATCTCTGGAGGTCCCCTGTGGGCAAGCGGATCGTAACCTTTTTTGTAGTTCTTCTCCTCATCGTGGGGGGCTTTCTGGCCTTCGAGTTCACCCGGTACCGCGCCTATCTGGGGAGCATCCGCCCTGGAATCACCGCGGGAGGGGTAGATTTAGGAGGCATGAGCCCGGACACCGCTCTTCGTACTTTGGAGGAGATGGTTGTGGCTCCTCTATCTAAGCCCCTCCACCTGAGGTATGAGGAAGAAGCCATCGTTCTCATCCCCGCTGATGTAGGTTTCCAGGTGCAGGGCGAAAAGATGGTGGAAGAGGCTTTGCGGTTAACCCACGACCAACAGCCGATGCCGGGATTCCTAGGGTTTATCCTGCATGGCCCTCGGCGGCTGGAGGCGGAGATCCCGCTCCAAACGGATCTCGACGCGAACGCGCTACGCTCTTTTTTGATGGGGGTGGCTGAGAGGAAGGACCAGCCCCTGCGGGAGGTGCAGCCTATAACCGGTACCCTCTCCTTTTATCCTGGCCAGGCGGAGAAAAGGCTCAACCTAGATCTTTCCATAGCGTGCATAGAAGAGGCTTTGCCCTCTATCGATAGTAGGGACATAGACCTGGTGGTGGAGACAAAAGAGCCCCCCAAGCCCGGTCTCGACCTTCTGCGAGGGATGGTGGAAGATCGCATCCAAGAGTTCGAGGGTATCGTGGGGGTCTACATCTCCAATCCGGGGGCCCAGGAGAGTATGGAGATAAACTCCCAGACCAGTTTCTCGGGCATGAGCGTGGTGAAAATAGCCATCCTCCTGGAAACCTATCTCCATTTCGCTGGGGAGGAGCCTGACCTAGAAACCAAGGGGTGGATGGATAAGGTCGTCACCGACCCGGTAGGGAGCAACTATTGGGCCAACCTTCTTTTGAGTCTAGTAGGAGAAGGGAGCGCTACGGAGGGAGCACGAAGGACGACGGAGAGGATGCGTGCCTTGGGGTTGAATCAGACCTTCATATTGCAGCCCTATAGGATAGAGGGAGAGGAGTCATCTTCTGAGCGAGCCAGGAGGGGGCTTGCTTCTCCATCTCTGAACCTCTGGGGCCAATATACCAACCCTGACCCCATCATCCAGACCTCCCCCCAGGACATGGGGCGGCTTCTGGAGATGATCTATCGGTGTAGTTACGGAGGGGGGGTAATTCTCAATACTTTCCCTGATATGATCACTCCCCAGGGGTGTCAGGAAATCCAAGATATTCTGGCTCAGAACCCGGTGCAGAGTATGATAGGGGCCGGGATACCGGAGGGGACGCGGTTGGCCCATAAGCATGGCTTCGCCGACGACACCCACGCCGATGCGGGGATCGTCTACTCCCCCGGAGGAGATTACATCATCGTCCAATTCCAATACGCCCCTATCGAATGGCTGGTTTGGGCGCTCAGCCGGCCGGTTTTCGAAGATGTCTCCCGTGCCACCTACAATTTCTTCAACCTGGATCAGCCCTTCCTGCCATGAGGAAACTTCCTCTCTCCTTGCCGCTCTTATTGTGGCTTTTGGCTCTTCTCTTCGCTTGCTCCACCCCTCCTCCGCCCTCGCCGTCCCCTTCTCCCACCACTTCTACCCCTTGGCCCACAGCCTCCTCTGTGCCCACTCCTACCCCCGCAGTAGAGGTGGAGTTTCTAGCCTTCCAGTCCAATAGAGAGGGCAACTGGGAGGTATATTTAGGGGATAGGCTGGGAGGGCCAACTTTAAACCTGACCAACGACCCAGCCGAGGACCGAGCCCCGGCTTTCTCCGCCGATGGCCGGTACCTAGCCTTCGAGTCCCACCGCAATGGCAACTGGGAGATATACATCATAGAGTTAGAGAGCGGGGAGGTTAGGCGGGTTACGAACCATCCGGCTTATGATGGCGCCCCGGCCTGGTCTCCCGATGGCCGATATCTGGCCTTCGAATCCTACCGGGACGGAAACTTAGAGATCTACACCCTTGATCTAGTAACTGGTACTCTCCACCGTCTGACCGATGACGAAGCAGGGGACTACGCCCCCGCTTGGTCTCCCGATGGCCGATGGATCGCCTTCACCACCTGGCGGGAGGGGAACAAAGAGATATACCTGATGGATGCCCAGGGGGTCAAGCAACGGAACCTCACTCAGCATAAGGGTGACGATGAGTACCCGGCTTGGTCCCCCGATGGCGGGCGGCTAGCCTTCGTCTCTTGGCGGGATGGCAACGGAGAGATTTATACCCTCGATGTTGACCGGGGGGAAGTTGTGAGGTTGACCCATAACGATATCCTCGATACCGTTCCCGCCTGGTCACCGGATGGCAGAGAGGTCGTCTTCTCTTCCTACGATAAGGGTGAGCCCTTCGAGGTGTTCCATGAGTATCGAGGCGGCCATTTTGACCTGGCTTTTTGGGACAGAGAGAGCGGGGCAGTGAAATACCTTCAGGGGAGCAAGGCCGATGAGATGAACCTTTCTTTCGCCCCCCAGGGGGTTAAAGCACCTTCCTGGGCTCCTAAGGTGGCTTCGATGGCCACACCTACCCCTACCACCTCTCTACCAAAGGGGGAACCTCCTTACCATATCGTCCCCCTTACGAACATGCTGGAGGGAGGCCCTTACCAATTGGAGGAGGGGGCAGCGGCCTCCTTTAACGCTCTACGGGCGGAGGTTCTAGCCAGGACAGGCTGGGACTACTTGGGGAAACTGAGCGACGCTTTTCGACCTATCTATATGCACGGAAGGACCCGGTATGGCTACTTCAGTTGGCATAAGACGGGGCGAGCCATCGATCTTCGCTTCGAACTCCTGGATGCCCAGGGCGAGCAACAGTTGGAACTGGTTAGGGAGGATGTCGGTTCCGAGACATATTGGCGGATGTACATTCGCTGCTTCAAGCAGGATGGGAGTCAGGGCGAACCCCTGAAGGTGGCCCCTTGGCGTTATTGGTGGCAGATAGACCCTGACCTGGACCCAGAGGGGTACGAGCAGGGCGGTCGTCCCAAGCCCATTCCGCCAGGTTATTACGTGGACTTTACGGAACTTGCCAAGAGGTTCGCTTGGGAGCGGATCGCCGCTTATACCACCGAGGACTACCATTGGAAAGAGCATACCCTGAGGACGGAGTATTGGCACTACCAATATATGGAAGGGCTACTATGGTACGAGGCGATGTCGGGGATCTATCCCGAAGAGATGCTGCGGGAGTATTTCACCTGGGAGAAGGCTAGGGAACTTGGCTTCCCTGATGACCTCCCCAGGAGGAAGGGGATACCAGGGCCTTAGCCTATTCGCGTGGTTTCTGACTTGCGTTTGTCAAAGTGCCACAAGCGTCCATAAATTCATTGATCGAAAGGCCAGCGCCACCAGAGCGGTTTCTCCCTCGCGGGGTAGACATCCACGATCTGCCAGTGGCGTACTGGGTATCCCTCCATGTCCCCCCAATACCCGCCGGGTACAAGAACATCGAATACGTATCGCCTTGGTTCATTACCCTTGGACACTTCTACCCAGAGTCGAGCGAAACCAGACCAGCGGCTATCGGTGATGACATGCGGTTCGCAGCAGGTGCTCCACCATTCGATTTTCAGCAGCCGATGGCTCAACTCAGGCCCTAGATCTTCTAGTTCCATTGTCACAGAGTGGCGACGCGCTTCATACCCCGGTCCGAGTCGCTCGTTCACGGGCCAAAGCGCCAAGGCCTTGTCCCGCTCCCCTCGCGCCACGAATGCAAGATACAATGACACTTTCGCCTGCGGCGTTTCCCCGCTGACCCGCTCGACTAGACGATTCACAGGCCCGAGCACGGGTGCAAACGTACTCACTCCGAGCCACCCCAAGGCAGTAAATGCTACGCCAAGGACCACAACGACCGAGCTGGCCAATGACCAAAGTCGCTCTCTTCGGCGAGTGCGCCAGAGGGTAAAGCCCCCGACAAGCATCAACAACGGTCCTAGTAAAAAAAGGTATGGTCTTAGGTGGAAGAGCGGTTTGGACATGCTACAACTTCTCCAGTCAGGGCATTTCGTCTAACGTATAATGTTCGAAATCTCCTTCGCCTAATACGACTTAATAATCACCAGTTCGATTCCATCAACAACCGGCAGTGACAGATTACGAGATATTCTGAAGAAAATCCATTCTTCTAAAACCTCCTCCAATTCATCGCGGCACCCCTCAAGGGTATCACGATTTGCATAGACGCCATCGAAGCCAGGAATCTCTCCATAGAAAGTGTTGTCATCAGAGAGGATTTCATATCTGGCTTTTTTCATTGCCGCGCGGAGATATTCTGTTAACATACTATCCTCCTCGATCGATTTTGAGTGATCTTTGCCTAACTGGACTCAATTTGACCTCAAGGACATTTTACTGTAGGGATGGGGCTTTGTCTAGGTCGCGGCTATATCTCGCTCAGTGACCGGCCGCTTCCGCCCCTCCGTATTCTGATGACCTCCCCCATGATGGCTAAAGCGATCTCGGCCGGGGTCTGAGCCCCGATCTCTAAGCCGATGGGAGCATGGACCCGGGCGATGCTCTCTTCTGAGTGGCCCTCGTCCTTCAGGAGTTTGAACATCCCCTTTACCCGTCTTCGGCTCCCGATCATTCCTATATAGGCCGCGGAAGAATCGAGAACCTGCCGCAGGCACTCTATGTCATGTTTGTGGCCCCGAGTGGCGATGACGATGTAGGTATCTTCATCGAGGGGGAAGTCGCACAGTGTCTTCTCGAAGCCCCCTGCTATCACCTGGTCCGCCTGGGGGAACCGCTCTTGGTTGGCGAAGGTGGGCCGGTCGTCGATCACCACTACTCGGAAATCGAGCACGGCGCCCATCTGGGCTAGGGGAAGGGCGATATGTCCGGCTCCAGCGATGAGGAGAGTGGGAGATGGCTTATGCACCTCTAGGAAGAGTTTGACGGAGCCTTTATAGTTGACGACTCTGGAGTTGCCTTCCGCCAGGCCCCTCTCCGCTTCCTTCTTAGCCCACTCATCCAGGGAGGGGCTGCCCAGGCTGCCCATGGGCTCCTCACCCGGGGCCACAAGGAGTTTCCTCCCTGGTTGACTGAGGTCCCCTTTTAGGGCCGTGACCAAGGCCACTTCTTTCCCCTGGGAGGCCGCTAGCCTCTGGGCTAATTCTCCCTCGGCCTCTCCCCAGAGGTCGATGAAGATCTCCATCAGCCCCCCGCAGGCCTTCTCTGTCTCCCAGGTGACCTCTTCGGTGAGGTCCACCACCATCAGCCGAGGCTGACCCTCCTCTAACGCCTCTATCGCCTGGCGTCGAACCTCTGCCTCTCCGCAGCCGCCGCCGATGGTGCCCATCACCTCCCCGCTTCGGCGGATAAGCATCTGGGCCCCCACCTCCCGAGGGGTGGAACCCCTGATAGCCACCACCTTGGCTAGGGCTAACTTCTCGCCTCGGCTGATAAGGTGTGACACTTCCTCGTAAAAGCCTTTCACGATTCGCTCCCCTTGAGATTATACCTTTTGGCGCTGGAATATCAACCCTGGCCTTTTTCCAGATTGACATGATCTTCTGAGTGTGATATACTAACCTGGGGAAAATCCCCCACCTCCCTTTAAGGGGGAAAATCCTCAAGCGGTGTAATGATGAGCATGAGGTTAGAGCCCAAGACCAGGCCGGAGGCTAGACCGCAGACGGTTTTAGCCTCCAAGATACTCCAACTCAACTCTCTGGAGTTGGAACGGGCTATCGCCCAAGAGTTGGCCGAGGACCCGGCTTTGGAGTTAGTAGAGGGGGGGCGCTGCCAGGTGTGTGGCGCCCTTTTCTCTGGGGAGCGGTGCCCCCTTTGCGCCAGGGGAGATGATCGGTATCTTGATAGATCATGGGAGGGTTTAGAAGAGGGTTATGGGGAGGCCTGGGACCCTCTCTCCCAGGCCTCTTCCCCAACTTCTCTGGGTGACTATCTCTTGATGCAAATGCGGCCCCACCTTAGGCCGCACGAGTTGGCCGCCGCCAACTATCTGGTGGAGAGCCTGGATAAGCATGGGCTCTTATCCATAGACCTAGAGGAGTTGGCACGCCTGGCAGGGAGTAGTTTGGAGCAGATGGAGCGGCTGCTTACCGTCCTCCAGGAGCAGGAGCCTATCGGCATCGGGGCCCGGAGTGTAAAGGAGTGTCTCCTCATACAGGTCCGGTATCTGGAGGGGGAAGGAAGAGGTCAGCCTTGGGTGAGAGAGATCATAGAGCGGCATTGGGAAAACCTGGGGAGGGGGCGGTTCGAGGAGATCGCTGAGGCGCTGGGTATTACTACCGAAGAAGTGGAGGAGGCTTTAGAGTTCATCAGGGGCAACTTAAACCCCTACCCCGCCCAGGCCTACCACCCTTCGGACCAATCTCCTTATATCCGTCCCGATATCATCATCCAGGCCCACGAGGGTGGCTTCATCATCGAGATCCCAGAGGAGGAGCGGTATCGGTTTCGGGTTAACCCTCTCTATCAAGAGCTCCTGGCTAAGCGGGCCGCAAAAGAGGAAGAACGCGAGCACCTTCGTGAGTATGTGGCTCGTGCTCGTCTCTTCATCAGCAGTTTCGAGCAACGGTGGAAGACCCTTCGTCGCATCATGACCACCCTAATAGAGGAACAGAGGGGGTTTCTGGAAAGGGGGGTGAGAGATCTCAAGCCCCTCACCCGTGCCGAACTGGCTCAAAGCCTTGGCCTTCACGAATCTACTGTTAGCCGAGCCATGGCTCAGAAGTACGCCCAGATCCCCCAGGGAGAGATCATACCTCTAGCCGACTTTTTCGATGCCTCGCTCCCGGCCAAGGATCTGATGAAAACATTGATCTCTCAAGAGGAGAAGCCCTTGAGCGATGGCCAGATAGCAAAGGAACTGACCAGTCGAGGTCTCCCCTTGGCCCGACGAACGGTCGCCAAGTACCGCGAGGCTTTAGGGATACTTCCGGCTAACCTCCGCCGGTCTGGGAGGAAAGCGAGAGGTGGGGAGGATAAGTAAGAGGGCTCTAATCTGGGTTCTTTTTCTCTTAGCCGGGGTCCTGGGGTATTATCTCTGGACTATCCGTACCCCTACCCCTTCGCCTCTTACTTTGGAGGAGCAGGGATGGCTGGCCGATAAGGGGGAGATAGTTGTTGCCGGTCCCCTAGATCCTCCTTTCGCCTACCTCGATGAGAAGGGGGAGTATGTGGGCTTCACCCTCGACCTTCTGGATGCGTTAGAGATGGTGCTGGGAGCGGAGTTCCGCTTTTCTCCTATGGGTCGAAGGTATGCTATCCCGGCCTTAGATCAAGGGGTGGTCGATGCGGTTCTGGGCGAGGCTCCCACTCCCGGGAGCGGCCGAAGATACTCTTCCCCTTACCTCTCTAGCAGCGTGGCTCTTTTCGTCTCTGGGGATGACTTTCTGGGACTCGACGACTTGGAAGGGGAAACGGTCGCGGTGGTGAGGAGTGGTCGGGCCTATGAACTCCTAAACGAGAGAGGAGGGGTTGTTCTCCTCCAAGTAGCGGATGTGGAGCAGGGTCTTAAGGAACTTCAAAGCGGAGGGGTGCGCGCCTTCATAGGAGACGAGAACGCTGGCTTATACACCCTACGCCGCCTGGGGCTAGAGAAGATCAAAATCATAGGAGAGCCTCTGGAACGGGTCAACTACTCTTTCGCTGTCCGGAAGGATGACCCTACATTGCTTAGGGCTCTGGACTACGGGCTTGTTGCCCTTGAAGAGTTGGGTTTGCGGGAGCAGATTCAACGTCGGTGGTTAGGCTTGCCCGTGGAGAAGGGGGTTGAAGCCCCTGTGAGCCAGGTGACGATGGCTTTGGCCGGAGTGGTTCTTTTTCTGGGCGGCCTGGTAGCCTTTCTTTGGAGCAGATCTCTCCGACAAGAGATGGCCCGAAAGAGGAGGGAACTTTCGGAGGCGCAAGACAAATATAAGAAACTCTTAGATAGCGCCAACGATGCTATATTGACCATCAGTCCGGCCGATGGCAGCCTTCTAGAGGTGAATCACAGGGTAGAAACCCTGACCGGATACAGCAAAGATGAACTCCTAACCACAGGGTTGGAGAAACTTTTGTCTTTGAAGGATCGTCGGCGGGCTATGGAAGGGCTCCAGGCGGCTCTTCTCACCGGCGGTGGGCATCTCCATGACCTGACCCTCTTGCGCAAGGATGGCTTGAATATATCGGTGGAGATGAGAGCCAATGTAGTGGCTTATGATGGCCGGAGAGTGATCCAATGCATCCTCCAGGATGTCACGGAGAGGAAGGAGATGCGGCGCGAACTCCTGGAGAGGACGGAGGATCTCTCCGCCATTAACGCCATCGCTGCCACTGTGGGCCGCTTTGTCGATCTGGAGGAGATCTTAAGCGAGGTCCTGACCAAGGTTCTGGAACTTATGAAGATGGAAGGAGGGATCATATTCCTCATCCGCGAGGAGGATGGAAGGCTTGCTCCAGTAGTCCAAAAGGGTTTTTGGGCTACCGAGGAGGCTGTGGAGATGGCTCGCCAAGTGGCGGAGCGGGGGGAGACCTTAATGGTGAGCGATTTGGCTTCTGACCCCCAGTTAGTAGGGATGAAGGTGAGACGTGGCGAGTGGGGATCTCTGGCCAGTGTACCCCTCAAGTCGAAGGATAAGGTCCAAGGGGTTATGAATATCTATGGACGGAGCATCCATCGCTTTGATCCTGGGGATCGGGAACTTATCGAGGCTATCGGAAGCCAGATAGGGGGGGCTGTGGAGAACGCTACCCTCTTCCAAAGGTTGAAAAGGACGGTGGGGGAACTCTCGGCGGTGCAGCAGTTCAACGAGAGCGTCCTTCAGAATATGAGCGATGGCCTTTTGGTGGCGGACATAGAGGGGAGGATAACTTTAGCCAATCGGGCGGCGAGTGAGATATTGGGGTATGAGAGTTTAGAGGGGCGGAGCATAGGGGAGGTGCTAGGGGATGAGGAAGTAGTGATGAGGGAGGGGTTAGAGAGGGGGGTGGTAGTAGTGAGGCGGGAGGTAG
>DFBK01000055.1 GCA_002366595.1 Anaerolineales bacterium UBA3082
ATAAACACTGATAGGGGAAGGGTCAAGGTCTTGGTCTCTTTCTTCGGGCGTGAAACCCCAGTGGAGTTGGATTTCTTACAAGTGGAGAGAGGATAGATGGCTAAAAGAGTGGTGGCCGTGATCAAACTTCACATCCCCGCGGGACAAGCCAGCCCCGCTCCGCCGGTAGGGCCGGCTCTGGGCCAGCACGGGGTCAACATCATGGCCTTCTGCAAAGATTATAACGCCCGTACAGCCAAGCAAGCGGGGACGATCATCCCCGCGGAAATCACCGTCTACCAGGATCGCTCCTTCACCTTTGTCACCAAGACCCCGCCGGCTAGCGACCTCCTCAAGAAGGCGGCGGGGATAGAGAAGGGTTCGGGAGAGACCCCTCGAGAGATAGTGGGCCGCGTCACCCGCCAGCAGATACGGGAGATCGCCCAACTCAAAATGAAGGACCTAAACGCCCTCGACCTAGAGGGGGCGGAGCGGATAATCGAAGGGACCGCTCGCAGTATGGGGATCGAGATCGAAGAGGGGGGATAGGTGGCCAAGCGAGGCAAGAGATATCTAGAGGCGGCCAAAGAGATAGTCCGAACTAAATCGTACTCCCCGGCGGAGGCGATCGAGTTAGTCCAGAAGGGCTCGCTCGTCAACTTCGACGCCACCGTGGAGGTTCACCTCCGTTTGGGGGTAGACCCCCGTCAGGCCGATCAGCAGGTGAGAGGGGTGGTCCTCTTGCCCCACGGCACAGGGAAAAAGGTCCGCGTGTTGGTCTTCGCCGAGGGAGAGGCGGAGAAGATAGGCCAAGAGGCCGGGGCCGACTACGTAGGAGGCGATGAACTCATCAAGAAGATAGAGAAGGGATGGCTCGATTTCGATATCGCCATCGCCGCCCAAGGCGAGGTGATGGGGAAGGTAGCCAAACGCCTGGGAAGGGTATTAGGCCCCCGAGGGCTCATGCCCAACCCCAAGGCAGGCACCGTCGTCCCTGCCGAGGATATACCTCGAGTCATCAAGGAGTTCCGCCTAGGAAGGGTGGAATTTAAGATCGATAAGACCGCCAACCTCCATGTGCCCATCGGCAAGGTGAGTTTCGAAGCGGAAAAACTCCTGGAGAACCTAGCCTCCCTCATGGAGGCTATAATCCAGGCCAAGCCACCTGGCGCTAAAGGGCAGTATATCAAGAAGATAGTCCTCACCTCCACCATGGGGCCAGGGGTGAAGGTCGATCTCCCGCAAGCTCTGGCCTTGCGAGCGGCATAGAAGTAGGGTATAATTCATCCGCAATCTAATATATGTCGAAGACAGCAGGGGCGCAGAAGCGCTTAATCGCCTGCCGAGGCGGAGATATCTTATAGAGGCATGATCTCTCAGGTCTCTGTGCTCGCGGGTACAGAGACCTTTTGCGCAAGGAGGTGGACTACAATTGGCTATCTCTAGGGAGAAGAAAGAGAGGATCGTAGCCGATCTGGTGGAAGAGTTCTCCCGCTCTCAGGCCCTCATCATGACCGACTATCGAGGGCTGAAGGTGGAGGAGATGAGAACCCTCCGCAACCGTCTGCGGGAGGAGTCCTGCGGCTATCATGTGGTGAAAAATAGTCTGGTCAAATTGGCTATGGAGAAGGCAGGACTCCCTTTCGAGGAAACGCTTTTCGCCGGGCCAACGGCTATCGGCTTCTGTTATGAGGACGTGGTGGCCCCAGCCAAAGCACTAGTAGGCTACGCCAAGGAGACCAAAACCCTCTCCATACGAGGGGGGCTGATGGGCAGCCAGATTATCCGCGAAGGGGAGATGATATCCCTTTCTCAACTCCCTACCCGCGATAAACTTTTGGCCCAAATGATAGCCCAGTTACAGGCACCCTTGGTGGGCTTGGTCAGCGTCCTATCTGACGGCCTGAGGACTCTCATCTACCTATTGCAGGCCAGGGCTGAACAGATGGAACCCCAAGGGTAAGCCGTCAATAATAAGGAGGTGAACGGGATGGCTAAGGAGACCAAGAAGAAGACAACGAGGAAAAAGGCCAAGGAATCAAAAGCCTTGACCACCGAGCAATTAGTAGAGGCCTACAAAGGCTTGACCACCGAGGAGAAGGCCAAGTTTTGGGTCGAAGCGGTGAGTCAGACGAACGTCCTGGAACTCAACACCTCGGTCAAGAGCCTACAAGAGGAGTTCGGGATCACCGCCGCTGCTCCGGTGGTGGCTGCGGCCATGCCTGGCGTGGCCGCCGCTCCTGTCGAAGAGGAGGAGAAGACGGAATTCAACGTCATCCTCAAAGAGATAGGGGCCCAGAAGATCCAAGTGATCAAGGCGGTGCGAGAACTAACCACCCTCGGGCTGCGCGAGTCGAAGGGTCTGGTCGAGGGCGCGCCCTCTAGTGTAAAAGAGGGGGTGGGCAAAGAGGAGGCAGAAGCCGCCAAGGCCAGGCTGGAGGAGGCGGGAGCCACGGTGGAGATCACCTAGTAGTTCCACGCTTGACCAAGAAGCCACTCTCACTTACGAGCGTGGCTTTCCTCTTTCCAGTGCATCACGGGATTGGCACCCTTAACTAATTGAAAACCAACCCTCAACGAGGGGGCTTCCATCGCTTCCCGAAACAGGGTTGGTCAAGGTATAGAGGAACGCTCTTCTCGCTGTTGATACCTCCTCCAAAGGTACCTCAAGAGGATGAGGGCTCCTAGGAACTCCCCGGCCTCCACTATCTGGCTCCAGCGCAAGGGCCCCAGATAGAGGGTCTCATCTCCCCGAGTGAACTCCAAGACGAACCCTCCCCAAGAATAAAGGAGAAGATAGAGAAGGGCTATAAGGCCGGGGAAGGGTCGAGAGATACGCCAAAGCAAGAGAATGAGGAGTATGAATATGAGAAGGCTCAGCCCGCTCATCATGGCTTGAGTGGGGAAGCGGAAAAGGGTTATGCCGTAGAGGTCAGGTAGTTCATAAGCCCAGGCCCCACGGGCGGGTAGGCCGTAGGCACAACCGCTCAAGAGACACCCCACCCAACCGATAGTCTGGCCCAAGGCTAACCCGGGCCCCAAAAGGTCTGCTAGCCGCCAGAACGACCATCTATGCCAGAAAGAACATCCCAAGAGGCCTACCACCCCGCCCAGAAAAGCCCCTTGGAAAGCCAGCCCCCCTCGCCAAAGGTAGAAAGCCTCCCTCAAGTGGGAACTAAAATAGGGCCAGTGGAGGGCCACGTAGGCCAGGCGACCTCCTATCACCCCACAGACGAGAACCACGAGGGCAGCGTCCACCGTGCCCCAGAGGTCAGCCTTCCTCCATCTGGCCAAAAGAGAGGTGACCAGGAGACCCAAAACGATCCCCAAATCGACTAGAGTGGTATAGGCGGATATGGTGAGACCACCTATCTCGAAGAAAAAAGGACTCATCTATCCCTGCAACCCTTCCATGATGCGGGCGTATCTATCCGCCAGCCCCTTGGCTTGGCTAGCGGCTTGTTCACCATAGGCTTGGACTGCCCCAGTGTCAGGGGGCGCAGCCTAGTTCCCTGTCCTCCAACCAGCATCACCGCCTTCATCTCCATCCTCCTCGGCCATACAAAGCGCCCCAAACCTAATATAACATAATAGGTGAGGTAAGTAAACATAAAACCAAAAACCCGCCCCTAGGGCGGGTTCCAGAGGTTCAGACCACGAACGCATTAGCCTTTCCACTTCTCCACCTGTACGGCGCAGACTTTGAACTCTGGGATCTTGGCCACCGGATCCAGGGCCGGATTGGTCAGGAGGTTGGCCGCCGCCTCGACAAAATGGAAGGTCATGAAGACCACCTCGGGGGGAACCTCCTCGGTCACTTCCGCCCGGGCCCTCACCTCCCCTCGACGCGAGGTTATCCGCGCCCAGTCGCCATCCTCTATCCCCCGCTTGGCCGCATCGAAGGGGTTCATACGGATCCGCTCCTCGGGTACCAACTGTTCCAACCCAGGGACGCGACGGGTCATGGTGCCGGTGTGCCAATGCTCTAAGACGCGGCCCGTGGTCAGGAGAAGGGGGTACTCCTCGTCTGGCTCCTCATCGGGGGGTATCTGGTCGACAGGGGTGAAACGGCCCAAACCTCGGGAGAACCTCTCTACATGCAAGATGGGCGTCCCAGGGTGCTCGGTATCTGGACAGGGCCATTGCAGACCGCCTCCCTCCAAACGCTCGTACCGAATCCCTCCATAGATAGGGGTCAATTGCGCGATCTCCTCCATGATCTCCGAGGGGTGGCTGTAGTCCCACTGGGCGGGGTCTACACCTTCCATCCGCTTGGCTACCCCACAGATTATCTCCCAATCGGCTTTGCTCTCCCCCACCGATGGTATCGCCTTCCGTATCCGCTGCACCCTCCGCTC
>DFBK01000030.1:0-52907 GCA_002366595.1 Anaerolineales bacterium UBA3082
GATGACCCGCCGGGAACTTCGGGCCGAATAGGGGGTCATATACCTCAGATAGAGCCTCTTCCAAGGGTTGAACCCCCCAGGGAAGAGGAGGAAACTCAAATCGTAAATGGTGACTACCCCGGGACAGGAACTGAAGAGAGGCTGTACGAAGGCCAGGGAGTGGATGAGGTCGATCCTCTCCTTCACCAATTGAAGGGGCAGAACGGCCTGTTCCCAGAGGATGCGTACCAGGGGGTTTCCGGTAGGCAGTCGGCTGAAGCGGAGATCTACCTGGGGGAAGAGCCCCTCGGCTTTCCGTTCCCCCAAGAAGGCGGTGTACCGATGGTCGGAAGGGGGCAAGTGAGCCAGGAGGTTATAGATATACCAGGTGATGCCCGCAGCCCGGTAATCCCCCGATAGAGAGAGAAGTTGAGCGTTGAGACCGATATGCATCTTGACTCTATTATATCACAAACTATTTGATCTCCTGGTAAACCTGGTAGGTCTCCCAGGCGATCTGGGCCTGGGTATACCGTTCCAGCACCCGCTCTCTCCCAGCCCGAGCCAACCTCTGCCTCAACTTCTCATCTCCCCTGATCTTCTCTATCGCCTCTCTTAAGGCTAAGGCGTCATCCTCGGGGAATATGAGCCCCGTATCGCCGATGACCTGAGGGATCTCCCCCGAATTGGACCCCACCACCGGCACACCGGAGGCCATAGCCTCGATGAGCACCCGCCCAAACTGCTCTTTCCAATGGGGGCGGGTGCGGGAGGGGAGAACGAGGAGGTCTAACCCGTGGTAGTAGTCGGGCATCCCTGGCGAGGGGATGGGGGGGTCGAAAATCACACGCTCTTTTAAGCCCAGTTCCTGAACCAGACTTTGCAACCGCCCTTTCTGAGGCCCGCTTCCCAAGATGTGGAGGCGCCACTCTCCAGGAAGGCCAGAGAGGGCGTGGAGGAGGAGATCTACCCCTTTCTCCTCTACCAGCCTTCCTATACATCCGATGCAGAAACCCCCTTCTCGTTTCTCCTGCGCATGGGGCTTGTATATCTCGGGGTCAACTCCGAATTGGGGGATGACGGCCACCCGACCACGGTACCCCTTGGCTCGCAGAACTTCTTTCCCCTCTCGATTTCCAGCGATGGCGTAGGCGGCACTTTTGAGGTTATATCGCTCCATCCAACTGAAGGGGGGAGGGTAGCGGCGCAAGAGGTTCTGCCAGGTGAAAAAGAGAGCCCGAGCCCCGGCCTTCTTAGACAAGCGCATCGCTTGGAATGTAGCCAAGTTGTACGGTTCCTCATCGATATGGACGATCTCCGGTTTGAAACGCTCTACCTGGTTCCTTAGGCCGGGGTAGAAATGGAGATGGAAATGGCCGTTGAGGGCCAGGGGCTCTACCAGGAGTTCGTAGCCTGAGGTGTGGAGCCTCTCCAGGGGTATCTTTCTCCCCTTCTCCAGCCAGTAGGGGGGCACGATGAGCGCGAGTTCGATATCCTCGAACTTGGCTAACTCCTCGATTTTTCTCTGATAGGCCCCTACCACGCAGGCCTTGGAGATCATGAGTACCCGCATAGTTACCTCTTGGCTGCCACTTGCTTGTAGACCTCTTGGGTCTCCCTTGCGGTCTTTCGCCAACTGAACTTCTGAGCCTGCTTCACCGCCTTGGCGCTGAGTTCCTCTCGTCTCTGAGGGCTGGTGAGCAAGGCTACCATCGCTTCACCCCAGGCTGCGGGCTTCTGGGGATCGACCAGCACCCCACCATCACCCACCACCTCCGGGAGGGAGGCAGCATGGGAGGCAATGACCGGGGTGCCGCAGGCCATAGCCTCTAGGGGGGGCAAACCGAACCCCTCGTAGAGGGAGGGGTAGAGGAAGAGAGTGGCCAATCCATAAAGGGCTGGCTTCTCCTCCTCCGGCACCCAGCCGATGAAGCGCACAGCGTCGCTCACCCCGGCCTCCTCCGCCAAGCGGCGAGGATGGGGAAAGAAATGGGTGTCCTTACTGGGCAACATCCCAGCGATCACCAGCGGACATTTATCGCCTAACCTCTCCTTTAGGCGCATGAACCCCTTGAACAAGGTGTTCATGTTCTTCCGTTGGTCGAAACCGCCCAGGTAGAGGATGAATTGGCGAGGCAAATCGTATTTCCGCCTCACTCGGTCCAATTGAACGCCCTCCAGTTGAGGTTGAAACCTTTCGTGGGCGGCCAGGGGGATAACATGGACTCTCTCTCCGGGTATTTTGAGGAGGCTGGTTATGTCTCTTTTCGAGGAGTGGGAGTCGGTGATGATGGCTGCGGCGCGTTTGGCGGCGATGGAGACCAGCCTAGTGTAGAGGCGCACCAAGATGGAGCCTTTATAGGCGGGCAGGATAAAGGGGATGAGGTCATGGATGGTGGCCACCGTAGGGGTGGAGGGGTAAAGGGGTGGGGCGAAGTAGGGCACGTGAGCCACCTCCATCCCCCGGCAGGCCCTAGGGAAGGAGACCTGCTCAAACCAAACCTTAGCCAGGTTCTCGTTTTTGGAGAAAGGGGTATCGATAAGGCGATGGTGGGGGTCTTCTGTGCCCGGTTTATGGCGGGGGAGAAAGAGCGTGTACTCAGTCTCTAGCGCCATCAACTCTCGAACTAGGCAGCGCGTATATTGGCCGCTGCCTGTCTGGGGTTCCCAGAAGAGGCCGTTTATACCCACCCGCATTTTATTATTCCGGGTAGCCCTGGGGGTTGGCCTGGTGCCACCGCCAAGCGCTCTCTAGTATGCTCTCCAAATGAGGATACCGGGGCTGCCAGCCCAGTTCTCTCTCAATCTTCTCCGCGCTGGCTATCTTGATCGGGGCATCGCCCGGCCTCCGAGGCCGCTCGACGGTGGGGATGGGATGGCCGGTGACCCGGCGAGCGGTTTCGATGACCTCCTTCACCGAGTAGCCATGGCCATTGCCCAGGTTGTAGATGCCGCTTCTCTCCTCCAGGGCCCCCAAGGCCAGGATATGGGCTTGGGCTAAGTCTAAGACATGGATGTAGTCACGGATGCAGGTGCCATCAGGGGTAGGGTAGTCGGTACCGTAGATCTCCAGGTGGTCTCGCTGCCCCAGGGCCACCTGGAGCACTCGGGGGATGAGGTGGCTTTCCGGCCGGTGATCCTCGCCCCGCTGGGGAGTGGCCCCCGCGGCGTTGAAATAGCGCAGAGCGGCGTACCGCAGGCCATGTATTCGCTCGAACCAGGCCAACATCCGTTCCACTAGGAGTTTGGACTCTCCATAAGGGTTGATGGGCTGAAGGGGGTCGTTTTCTAGTATCCGCTCTCGGACGGGGATGCCGTAAACATCTGCAGTGGAGGAGAGGACGAACCGCGCGACGCCCTGAGTTACCGCGGCCTCCAGGAGGTTGAGGCTGCCCAGGGCGTTGTTGCGGAGATAAAGGGCCGGCTTCTCCATCGATTCGCCGGACTCGATGAGAGCGGCGAAATGCATCACGGCAAAAAAATCGTGCTCCTCGAAGAGTTTGGCCAGGGCCTCTTGGTCCAAGAGGTCCCCACGGACGAAAGTCGCCTCTTTGGGCACCGCCGCACGGTGGCCTCGGAGTAGGCTATCGAAGACCAACACCTCGTGCCCGGCCTGAATCAACTCCTGGGCCACGATGCTCCCGATATAGCCCGCCCCGCCGGTGACCAAGATATTCATATTTCCTCTCTTTTCTCATTGTACCCTTTCTTGGGCCATTCCTCAAGGGCCGGTATCTCTCATCTCTACCGCTTTCTGGGCGTGTGGGGTATGCGTAGCGTCGCCCTTTAGGGCGACGATCTCCCCCGTCGGGCTAAAAGCCCGACGCTACTAATGGAGAGGCTCGTTGTTGTAAGAGGGAACAAAGTGGGATATAATGAGGTTGTAGGGAAGGTTCTAGGTGAACTGGCTATTCAGGATGATCTTGCGGATTAACCCACGACCCACCGCTGTACCATCTGGGCAAGAGAGGGGTGGATCGTCGGCTTGAGGTCTGGAATCAGACGAGGGACAGAGAAATGGAGAAGAAACTTGAGGAATTGATGAGGAGAAAAGCAGACCTGGAACATGCCTTGAAAGCAAGGGGCGCTCGATGGGTCATCGATCAAGAAAAGCCAGGCAGGTTCAATCTGACGTTTCCTGGCAGGGAGTATATTACGCCTGAGGTCGAGCAGATACGAGCTGAGTGGGTGAGAATCACAGAGGAGATCGAGCGATTGACATCTCCCACTGAATGAGATGTAGAATCAGGAACGAAAGCCACCCACCTCTTCTGCGGCAGGGTGAGAGGAGACCACAGTGACATTAGAAGAGAGAACGTGGCAAATCAAATATTGCGGCTCCAGAGAAGTATTCAAACGGGGCATCTGGGAAGGACTGTTCTGCGTTGTGGGGGATGATGAGCAGGAACACAAAGTGAACGTGGAACTATCAATGGAATTGCGGGCCAATATTCAGAGCGAGTGGCCTGAGATTGATGGTGACCCAGACCTCCTCATTTCTAATCTCGGCAAGAAGGCCATCCAGGCTCAGTTACGGCAACGAGGCGAGGTAGATAAGATCATACGCCTCTACAAGGGGCAATATCCCGGCTATCCAGGACCACCGGATGTAGAGGAGGAATAACCTTCCTCACCATTATCCACGCCACCTCTTCCGCGGCAGGGTGAGAGGGGAGCCGTATGGTAACGCGAATTGGATTTAGAGGGGAAGATAATGCCTAGATCGCAGAAGGCCCGGCGTCTCAGGGAGGCTGAAGTCAAGCTGGCCATTGGAGACTGGCTGACCAACTTGGGTCTTCAGGTGTTTGACGAAAGACAGAATAGAGATCGCCCCAAATGGGGAGTGTTCGAAATTAGAAAGATGGGCCGGAAGATTGGCCGTGGGAAACGACCGGATCTCGTCGTGCGCGGGAACCTCATCGGTGCGCAGACCTTGAAGCAAGGTGCATGGGTGCCCGTCGAACTGAAACCTGGTTATAAGCATCACGATATCTTGAATGGTTTTGATGCCATCCTGGACTGTTTCAGTGATTATCTATGGGGTGCCGAGTATTGGGTCGAGAACAAGCCAATAGAGATTGCTGCTTTCGTCTTTGCAACGCTATTCAGTCAGCAAGGTTTCCTTTTCGAACAGGAAGGTAAGTTCGATCCACGCGGCATCGTCCGGGGCCCTTGGGATGCCTATCCAATGACCTTTACAATCTCCCGTCTTCTCTGGCGTCAAAGGGACAACCTCGTCAAGCGCTTCCAAATCTTGTCTGGTATTCCCAAGGTGGAAACGAAGCTAAGGGGGAAGCTGCACGCTGGAAGACCGATTCTTGAGATAGGTGTCCTTATTCAGAACCCGATTGCAGAGCAAGAGGTGCGCTTGATGTTGTCAGAGCGTCCATATCATTGGCGATTTGAACCTGAGTAAACACGGCGCGTGTGAGGGCGGATAACAGTCCACCTCTTCTGCGACAGGGTGGGGACAATGAGGCTAAAATATTACAAAATGCTCACTCAAAACCCGAAAATCCTCTTAGAATTACTTGACAAAATGTCAGATTATTGCTATAATATGGCCGTAATAGTAATCTGTCGCGCTACTGGCCCGGCAGAAAGAATACAAAGACCGCTTCTCTAGCGAGGGGCGGTCTTTGCCATTCCAAAAAGGGGGAACGATGGCTCTAGCAGCCGTATTCATTGATGGAGAGTACCTTCGCAAAGTCCGCGAAAATGAATTTCCGGATATTTTCCCTGATTACAGCAAGATAGGCTCTGAACTCTGTAAAAGGATAGGGCCAGAGGTTCAACTTCTCCGGACTTATTATTACGACTCTATGCCGTTCAAGAGCCAGAATCCAGATGAAAAGGAACTTCAACTGCACGAAATAAAACGGAAGATGCTCGATGCCTTTACTTACTTTGAGGATTTTCAAGTCAGAAAGGGACGTTGCATAAAAGTCTTTGATGCAAGGGGCAAACCGAAATTCCTTCAGAAAGGCATTGATACGTGGATTTCAATCGATCTGACTCGTCTCAGTGCCACTGGGAGAATAGAACATGCAATCCTTTTAGCAGGTGACGGCGATTTCGTTCCTCCCGTTCTCGCTGCCAAGGAACAGGGCGTAAAAATCTGGGTTTTCCATGGCCAAAGTTTTTCGCGCGCCCTATACACCGCAGCAGATCGGAGGATTCCAATCACGAGAGATCTGCTATTGAGCATTAAGCGCGAGTCTCGTAGAATCCAATCATGACCTTCCGCATAATCATCTGGGTCGCTGTCTCCACGCCGGAGCGGGCCAAAGATTAGGTGAAAATATGCGACTTCTGAGACGAGCCTTCATATTAGCCTCTCTTCTCTTCTCTCTTGTGGGCCAGGCGAGGGCCCAGGGGGAGGCTCATGTAGACCTTCTAACCGTAAAAGGGGCCATCACCCCCGTCGTGGCTAGTTATATGGAGCGAGGGATCGAGATGGCCGAGGCCGATGGGGCGGAGGCCCTTATCATCGAACTGAACACCCCTGGTGGAGCGGTCTCGGTGATGGAGGGAGTAGTGCAGCGGATGGCCATCTCCCGGGTTCCCATCGTGGTTTATGTTTACCCTCAGCGGGCCCAGGCGGCCTCGGCAGGGACTTTCGTCGTCCTGGCGGCTCATGTGGCGGCTATGGCTCCGCAGACGAGCATCGGCGCTGCCAGTCCGGTTGCGGGCCAGGGCGAGGAACTCACCGAGACGGAGCAAGCCAAGGCGGAAAATATCTTGGTCTCCCTGATTAAGGGGTTGAGCGAGCGGCGAGGAGAGGCGGCGGCGGAATGGGCTGAGAAGGCGGTGCGAGAGGCGGCTGCGGCTACGGATCAAGAGGCGCTAGAACTGGGAGTTGTGGATTTCGTGGTGCCTACCCTCGATACCTTGCTCCAGGAGTTGGATGGGTTCGAGGTCGAACTCCAAGGGCAGACGGTGACCCTGGAGACAAAAGGAGCCAGGGTGAACCCCATCCCCATGAACCCCATCGAGAGTTTCCTACACACCATCACCGATCCCAATATCGCTTTCATCCTTATGACCCTAGGGATAAACGGCCTCATCTTCGAACTCTCTAGTCCGGGCGGATATCTGGCCGGCGTAGTAGGGACTATATGCATCCTGTTGTCTCTGTATGCTCTGGGGGTCCTTAATGTTAACTATACCGGGTTTCTCTTCATTATCTTGGCCTTCGTTCTCTTCGTAGCCGATATCAAGGCCCCCACTCATGGCCTCCTCACCGCGGGAGGGATCATCTCCTTTATCTTTGGCTCTCTTATCCTTTTCCAGTCTCCTTTCGCCCGCGTCTCCACCAGTTTGGTGGTGGGGGTGGGTTTGGGCTCAGGGGGCTTCTTCGCTTTCGCCGTGGCCAAGGCGGTGCAAGCCCGAATGCGGCGGGCTGTTACTGGTCGGGAGGCGCTCATCGGGGGTGTGGCTGTGGCCCGCACGGATCTAGATCCCACAGGGAGCGTCTTCCTACGAGGCGAATGGTGGAACGCCGTCGCCGAAGGGGAGAGAATCCGAAAGGGGGAGCAAGTTGAAGTGATAGGGGTGGATGGTTTCCAATTGAGAGTAAAGAAGAAAAAGTAAGGAGGTAAACCGATGGGACAGTTAATAGAACTCATTACCGGCTTAGGCTCGCTCATTCTGGTCCTCATCGTGATGCTGGTGGCTATCCTGGGTTCAGCCGTCAAAATCGTCCAGGAGTACGAGCGAGGGGTGATCTTTCGCTTGGGCCGCCTCATAGGGGCCAAGGGGCCGGGGCTCTTTTTCATCATCCCCATGGTGGATCGGATGGTGAAGGTGGATCTACGGGTGGTAACCTTGGACATCCCCTCCCAGGAGGCGATCACCAGGGACAACGTTACGGTTAAGGTGGACGCGGTGGTCTTCTACCGGGTGATAGACCCCGAGAGTGCCATCGTCCAGGTGGAGGACTACCGCCGGGTTACTTGGCAGATCGCTCAGACCACCCTGAGGAGCGTCTTGGGCCAATCGGAACTGGACGAACTGTTGGCCCACCGCGACAAAATCAACCGCACCGTACAGCAGATCATCGACGAGGCGACCGAGACCTGGGGCATCAAGGCTTCCCAGGTGGAGGTGAAGGACGTGGAGTTGCCGCCTAGCATGCAGCGGGCCATGGCTCGCCAGGCGGAGGCGGAGCGGGAGAAGCGGGCCAAAATCATCCACGCCGAGGGGGAGTACTCGGCGGCCCAGCGGCTCTCCGACGCGGCCCATGTCCTCGCTGTGGAGCCAGCAGCCATGCAGTTGCGCTATCTTCAAACCCTGACGGAGATCGGGGTGGAGCAGAACTCCACCATCATCTTCCCGGTACCTATCAATCTCTTTGAAGGGCTCACGGGGCTGACAAAAGGCAAGAAAGCAGCCTCCTGAACTCATGGTTAGAATCGGGGCCATTAGGCGGGTTCTCTGGATCACTTTGGGCCTCAACCTCTTGGCTACTCTGGCCAAGATAGTGGTGGGGTATCTCACTGGCTCTTTGAGTATCGTGGCCGATGGCTTCGATTCCCTCTTTGATTCTGCTTCTAACGTCATCGGCTTGGTGGGCATCTCTTTCGCTGCCCGCCCTCCAGATGAGGATCACCCCTACGGCCATCGCAAGTTTGAGAGCCTGGCTGCCATCTCCATCTCGGTTTTGCTCTTCGTCACCTGTGTAGAGTTGGTGCGAAGCGGAATCGATAGGTTATCCTCCCCTGCCGTTCCCCAGATCAACTTTTGGAGTTTCGCGGCCCTTATCTTCAGCATCGGTGTGCACCTCTTCACTGTGGTCTACGAGCGTCGTCGGGGTCGGGAATTGAAGAGTGAGTTCCTTCTGGCGGATGCGGGGCATACCGCGGCCGATATATACCTTTCCCTTTCCGTGATCGCTGGCTTGATCTTGGTGCGGTTGGGGTACCCCATCGTAGATGCCCTCCTAGCCTTAGGTATAGCAGGGCTCATCGCCAAGATCGGGGTAGACATCATAAGGTCTTCCTCGCCCACATTGATGGATCAGGCTATGGTGAGCGAGAGGGAAATAGAGCGGTTGGTAATGGGGGTAGAAGGGGTAGAGAGTTGCCACCGCATCCGTAGCCGGGGACCGGAGGACGATATTCACATAGATCTCCATATCCATGTGGCCCCGGAGACCCCCGTGGACCGGGCTCACGCTATCGCTGACGAGGCCGAGAAAAAGGTGATGAGAGAAATGCCAGGGGTCCAAGATGTGGTGGTGCATGTAGAGCCCCGGTGGCCCAAGCCGGAGGAGCCTATCGGCGAGCGGATCAGGTCTTTAGCCCGGAGGATGGGTGCCAGCGTACATGAGATCAGGGTTCACCAGATAGGGGGATCCATCTTGGCGGACCTTCATCTGGAAGTGGATGAGACCTGGCGGCTCGAGGAGGCACACGATCTGGCCAGCAGGCTGGAGGGCCGGATGCGAGAGGAGATACCGGAGATCGCCGAGGTCTATGTACATATAGAGCCTATAGAGGCCTTGGAGGGGGGCGAGGTTTTGGGGGGTGAGGAACTGGTGGCTCGGGAGGTGGAGGAGGTGGTGAGGGAGATGGGGGATCTTAAAGAATGCCGAGAGGTCTCCATCAGACGGTCGGGAGAGAAACTCTTCATCTCCTTGAACTGCCTCTTATCTCAGAACCTCCCCATTGGTCAGGCCCACGAGGTATCGATGCGATTGGAGAGGCGACTGAAGGAACGTCTAGATAATGTGGACCAGGTGTTGATCCACCTGGAGCCGCCGCTGCCCATCCCCGCTACAGGCGAGGCGGGGAGGGGGAAAGGAGGTGAAGATGAGAGACCCTAGGATCGCCAAGGTGGCCGAGATCTTAGTCGGTTACTCCACGGAGGTGAAAGAAGATGAAGTAGTCGAGATCTACACTTTTGAAGGGGCGAAGCCTCTCTTCTTGGCTGTCTATCGGGAGGTAGTGAGGAGGAAGCCGAAGGAGATCATCTGTGATATCCGTTTCGAGGAGATGGATGAGATCTTCTTCCAGGAGGCCGATGAGAGCCAACTTTCTAAGTTCCCTTCCCTCAATATGTATCAGATAGAGCATACCGATGTCTGGATTGGTCTAAGGGCCTATAGCAATACCAGACGCCTCACTAGCGTTGACCCTCGAAAGGTGGGCCGGCGCTCCAAAGTGCTCAAGCCCATACAGAGGGAGAGGGTGAGAAACACCCGCTGGGTGGTCACGGTATTCCCCACCGAGGCCGTGGCGCAAGAGGCGGATATGTCCCTCGCCGAGTTCGAGGATTTCTACTACCGGTCGGTGGATATCGATTGGAGGAAACTATCCCAACAGCAAGAAGAGATAAAAGAACTCTTCCAGAAGGGGCGAGAGGTAACCATCAAGGCGGAGGACACCCATATCACCATGAGCATCGAGGGGAGAACGGTGGTAAGCGCCGATGGCAAAGCGAACATGCCCGATGGGGAGGTTTTTACCGCCCCTCTCGAGGATAGCGTCCAGGGCCACATTCAATACACCTATCCGGCGATATATGCAGGTCAGTTTGGTAGCGGCCGAGAGGTGGATGGGGTAGAGTTGTGGTTCGAGGATGGGGAGGTGGTGAAGGCCAAAGCCACCAAGGGCGAAGAGTTCCTCCTGGAGATGTTAGCCACCGACGAGGGGGCCAAACGGCTCGGGGAACTAGGGATCGGCAATAACTTCGCCATCGACCGGTTCGTGAAGAATATCCTCTTCGATGAGAAGATAGGGGGCACCGTTCATTTGGCTCTGGGAGACTCGTATGAAGAGACCGGCGGGAAGAACGAATCGGCCATCCATTGGGATATGATTAAGGACCTCCGATATGGAGGGGAGATCTATCTGGATGGGGAACTGATCCAGAAGGATGGGGTTTGGGTCTATAAATAAGAGCCTACCAGGGCGAGGGTGATGACGGTGGCTGATACGGGCGAGGCCTCCAATTGGCTGGAGAGATATGGTAGTTATATCTCTTTGCTCTTGCTTGCTTCCATCATCATCGGTGGGGCTTTCTTCTATCTGCGCTGGCCCCGACCCACCCCCATCGAGATCGTCGAGCCCACCCCCACTCCTGCTTCTACCCCAGGAGAGATAGGGGTTTACATTGTAGGAGCGGTGCTGAGCCCTGGAGTCTACTTCCTACCCCAGGGAAGCCGGGTAGCCGAGGCCCTGGAGGCTGCCGGAGGGCCCACCGAGGAGGCGGACTTGGCGCGGGTCAACCTAGCCAAAAGGGTGTACGATGAGGAGCAGATATACGTCCCCCGACTGGGTGAGGAGAACCCTCCCCTGCCTCTCTCCGTCGGTTCTTCCGGGGGTCAAGCCAGAGGGAAGATCAATATCAACACCGCCACCGCCGCGGAACTGGAGACTCTCCCCGGCATCGGGCCGGTCTTGGGCCAGCGCATCATCGATTACCGAGAGGCCAACGGCCCCTTTGCTGCTATCGAGGATATCAAGAGCGTCCGGGGCATCGGCGAGGTTACCTTCGAAGAGATAAGGGAGTCGATCTTCGTGCCTTGAGGGGGGTGCGGGTGACTCTTGTATATCTGGGTGGCGCATGGTTGGCGGGCATCTGGCTCGCCTCTTTTCTCTTTCCCCTCCGTTGGGCGCTAGGGGTGGGGTTCCTTCTCTCTCTGCTTTCCCTTCTCTTGGGGTGGCGGGAGGCTCGCCTCAGGCTGATCAACCTCTGCCTCCTCTTCCTCTTTCTTGGCGCTTTTCGCTACCTTGTAGCCCTTCCCCACTTCGACGAAACCACCCTGGCTTACTATAACGGCCATACCGTTACCTTGGAAGGGGTGGTGGTCGGGGAGCCGGATCTCCGTGACCGGTGGGTCAAACTCCGCTTGGCGGCGAGGCGGCTAAAGGTTGAGGGGCGGTGGCGTGAGGCCCAAGGTTTGGCTCTAGTCGACACCCATCGCTATCCTGTCTATAGTTACGGCGACCTCTTGCAGATCGAAGGAGAGTTGGAGACACCTCCGGAGTTCGAGAGTTTCTCCTACAAGGATTACCTGGCTCGACAAGGCGTCTACACACTACTCCGCTATCCCCAGATAGAGCGCCTGGCTCAGGGCCAAGGCAACCGTTTCTATGCCGCTCTCTATCCTCTAAAGGATAGGGCCCAGGCCACTATCCGGGCTCTCTTGCCTGAGCCAGAGGCTTCTCTCCTTTCGGGTATCCTCTTGGGTCGGGACTCCGAGATCCCCAAAGACCTCTGGGATGCCTTCAACCGCACCCAGACGACGCATATCATCGTCATCTCCGGCTTCAACATCGCTATAGTAGCCGGGCTCCTCTCTCATCTAGGCCAGAGGATCCTGGGTCGAAACCGCTCCCTCTATTTCGCTCTCAGCGGCATTGTCCTTTACACCTTGTTTGTAGGAGCCGATCCCCCGGTGGTGCGGGCAGCCATCATGGGAAGCCTCTATATCATAGCCATCCACCTGGGTCGCCAGGCCCACGCTCTCATCTCTCTGGTAGTTGCAGCCTTTCTCATGACCCTCCTTAACCCTTTCACCCTCTGGGGCCTGGGGTTTCAACTCTCTTTCGCTGCCACCCTGGGTTTGATCCTCTTTGTGCCCTCTTGGCAAGGGTGGCTGGTCTCTCATCTCGACAGCCTATCATGGGGGCTTCTTTCCTCAGGGTTAAAAGTTTTGGGAGAGAGCATCATCGTCACCCTGGCGGCTCAGATCTGGGTCCTTCCTATTATCCTCCACAATTTTCGCCAGTTCTCCTTCGTTTCCCTCCTCTCCAACGCCCTCATTGTCCCTGCTCAGTCAGGGGTGATGATCCTGGGGGGAGTGGCTACCATCTTGGGGTTTATCGTTCTCCCCTTGGGCCAGGTTTTGGCTTGGGCGGCTTGGCTCTTTTTGAGGTGGACCGTTTTTGTGGTACAACTCACAGCCCAGTGGTCTTGGGCCGCCGTAGATATAGGAGGGTTCAGCCTCGGCTTGGCCGGGCTCTTTTATGGGGTACTTTTAGCCTTTTGGATGGTAAGGGGGAGTTCTTTTTCGGGACAGAGATCTGAGAAGCCGCCGGCTAAGCGGTTACCTATATTGGCAATCCTTGGCACCTTAACCGTTGTCGCCCTAGTCGTTTGGCTCGCTCTCTTCACCCTTCCTGATGGGCGGCTGCATGTTTCTTTCCTGGATGTGGGGCAGGGCGATTCCATCCTCATAGAGAGCCCCAATGGTCACCAAATCCTGATAGATGGCGGTCCTGGCCCTGTGGCTGTCACCTTCGCCCTGGGGAAAGCCCTACCTTTCTGGGACCGCTCCCTGGACCTGGTACTCCTAACCCACCCCCAAGAGGATCATCTGGTCGGCCTAATAGAGGTGCTGAAGCGGTACCAGGTAGGCCTGCTTCTCGATTCGGGAGAGGAGTGCGCTAGTGAAGCCTGTGGGCGCTTCTGGGAACTGGTCGAGGCGAAGGAGATACCCTACCGGAAAGCGGAGGCCGGGATGCAGGTGGAGTTAGGGGACGGGGTGCGGATGGAAGTCTTCCACCCGCCGCCGGAGTTGCTCCGGGGAACGGGATCCGATGTCAACAACAACTCGGTAGTCCTCAAGGTGACCAGGGGGCGAGCCTCTTTACTCTTAACCGGGGATATAGAGGAGGAGGGGGAGAGGGCCCTTCTGGCCTCTGGACAGCCCCTGAGGAGCCTGGTGCTCAAAGCGCCCCATCATGGGGCGGCAACCTCTTCGACCCCGCCTTTCTTGCGGGAGGTGAGCCCTCAACTGGTCATCATTTCCGTGGGCGAGAACAAGTTTGGTCATCCGGCCCCTGAGACCTTGGCTAAACTCTCTAGCCTTACCACCTTGCGCACCGATGAGGAAGGCACCATCGAGGTGGTGACCGACGGGGAAAGGTATTGGGTGGTAACGGAGAGATGATGAAGATAGGACTTTCCGCTGCCTCCCTATATCTTTACCCCTTGCGTTACACCTTTCGGCTAGCCAAAGAGTTGGGCTTCTCCGGCCTGGAGTTGGCTATGGGTCCGGAGGTGAGGTGGCGGGGCGGTTGTTATGTACGAGAGTTGTCGCAAGAGTATGACCTCCCCGTCTATGGCTTGCATCCCCCCATGTTCTCGGGCCCCCAAGGTTTGAACCTAAAAGAACTATTGCCCCGGATGGTTCATCTAGGGAAGGAGATGGGCTGCCGCATATTGGTCATCCATGCTCCCAAGGTTACGAGTCTAGAAGGCGGGGGTTCACGAGATCTGGAAGCGATCTTAGAGGCTCGCCAGGAGGATCTACTCCTCAGCCTGGAGAACCTAGCCCTCTTCGGGGAGGAGGATAGGGGCTATCTCCTCGGTGACCTGCACGAGTTGAGGGATTTCGCCGAAAAGCATGATCTCCATCTGACCCTGGATACGGCTCACGCGGGCACATTTGGCTACGATCTGATCGAAGCCTATGAGATCCTTAGACCTCGCCTGGTGAACATCCATCTCAGCGACCTACGCCACAAGAAGCCGATGGGGGGCTGGTCTTATCTTCAGACCTTCTTCCAGCACCACCAGATGCCGGGGGAGGGGTATCTGCCTTTGGCTGAACTGCTGCGCTGCTTGAAGCGGGACAGATACCGGGGCCCCATCACCATGGAGATAAGTCCCTTTGCCCTTCAGGCCTGGTGGCCAGGGAGAGTGAGGCGTAACCTGAAGCGCTCTTTGGCTTTCCTCAGGGAGGCCCTCTCCTGAAGGAGCCTGGTTGCATTTCCCTGGCGGCGGTGATACTATTGGTAATAGACTCTGAAGCCAAGGGGGGTGCATTTCGTCTCTGGCCGGAGGAGGTTACTACGGATAAAGAGAAATTCACAAAACAGCCCGAGATCATCGCGGCCATCATCAGTGTCGTCGGCACCATCGTGGGCACCCTGCTGATCAGTGTCCTTTTGGGTTTCTTGGAGGGACGGGTTGGGCTGGGGCCGGTCGTTGGTGTCATCACCTTCCTTCTACTGCTATCCATCTGGGTGCTGCTGGTCTTCCGGTGGGGGCTGCGCTTGGCTGGTGCTGCTGCGGCGGCGATGGTGGTCGTTGGCTCCGTTATTTTCCTCCTCGCCGTCTTGGCCCAAGCGAATTTGGGCATTAGCCTTCCATCCGCAACCACCATAGCCGTTGTAACTATCACACCCACCCAGCCCGCCGGCGCGCTCCCCACGCGCATGCTCAGACCAACTCTTACACCAACTGTAACGCGCACGCCGGGCCCGCTGGAGCGGGGCGAGATACTGGGTTTTTGTGGAGATGACGTGTGCATTTACGGTTACGGGGGTGGTGTCACTCCAGTGGGTGCCGAAATGAGTGTCCAAGACGTTATCGGCTCGCCTAGCTGGTCGCCGGATGGGTTGCGCTTTGTCTTTAGCGCCTGCCACAAAGATGATGTTCGTGATCCTTCCGAGTGCCACCCCAATCTCTACATAGCAAACCGGGACGGCAGTAATGTCACGGCATTAGTGTACAATCCAATGAATCCCATAATATTTCCAGCGTGGTCGCCGGATGGAGAAAGGGTTGCGTATCATGATGGCGGTCTTCTGAAAATCGTTCGAGTTGATGGGACGGACGCAAGAACGCTCGTGCAATCGTCGGGTGAGGTTATGTGTCCCCAAGGTATTGCGTGGTCGCCAGATAGTCAGCGTATCGCTTGGCTGGGAGGCAATTGCCGCTCTCAGATCAGTGATAGCCTCTGGGTCGTCAATCGTGATGGCAGTGATGTGCACCTTGTCTTCCAGTCTAGCGATCCGTTGCTGGCAGGCGGACAAATTGCCTGGAGCCCCGATGGGAGTTCAGTGGCCATTATGCTCCAGAACCGCGCCGTGTACCTGATTGACGCCGACTGCAATAGCAAGCCAAGCGGCTGCGACGACTCTTCTCGAACCGTGCTGGATAAGTTCCCGGAGCACTGGAAGCACAGCTTCTACCCCCAGTGGGCCGGTGAGGAGGTGGCGCGATAGTCCTCGGCGGAGCCCACGCCTACTGGGGTCCCATCACCATGGAGATAAGTCCCTTTACCCTTGGAACCTGGTGGCTGGGGAAGACCAGGCGGAACCTTGAAAGATGTTTGGCCTTCGTGGAAGGGGCCTTGAAGCAGCCAACTTCTTAAGGAGTGTAGGAGGCAGGGGCTTCAGGCGATCGACTCCCAGTTCTTCCAGAAGAGAAAACGGGGTTTTACTTCTACTCTGTGATCCAGGCTCAGAAAGCCCACGTCCAGATTCGTTGTCTCGACTAGCGGGCGTGGTGAGCCCCCAAGATTTCTGTGGCCTACGACTGGAAAGCGATCAAGGTGGGCAGGGAGATATTCGGGTTTAGGTGAAGCCAGTTGTTGCCTTGCAACTCTTGACACGAGACAGAGATGGTGGTAAGATAAGGATACCTCCGATTCATCGGTTCCCCCGGGGAACGATGAACGATAAGGTGTGGGGAGCAATCCCCATGCCCGCCGTGTTTGCAAAGGAGGCGAATCCTTTGGCCGTTTGATGGCCAAAGGGGGTCGCCCTTTTAATTTTGGAATGGGTAACTGGTACCCTTGGCCGATCTGCAACTTTGAGAGAGGAGGTGGTTCGTATCGAGTAGATTCTATGAACGTTCAGAGCGGCTTTCGTTTGTCGAGAATCCCCAGAACTAGAAGGAGGGAAGGAGATGGGAGAAGAGCTGCATGAACGGATTTCTGAGCTACAGGAACAACTGCTCCAGGGCAAGATAGGCCGACGGGAGTTCATGCGTTATGCCACTCTCCTGGGCTTGTCCCTAGGAGCGGCAGAGGCCCTTGCCGCTTGCGCCCCAGCGCCAACACCCGCACCCACACCTGCTCCGCCAACACCCACATCTGCTCCGCTAGCACCTACCGCTACACCCACGCCAGTCCCTGCGCCAGCATTCTATGGTTGGATGGGCAAGGTGCTCGACGTTGATCTAACGACCGGCACGGTCGAGACCAGAGCCCTCGACGAGGTATGCCCCGACTACAAGGAGTACATCGGCGGCAGAGGGCTGGGGGTCAGGATACTCTACGACGCGGTTGGGCCAGATACGGACCCGCTGGGCCCCGAAAACGTTCTCGTATTTGCCACCGGCCCGTTGACTGGAACGAGCGTGCCCAGTTCGGGAAGGTACTGCATCGTATCGAAATCCCCCCTTGCCCGCCCGAAGGCCGGCAAGGACACGCGGGGGCTGATCTTCGACTCCCACTCCGGAGGGGACTGGAGCGATGTGCTGAGGCACGCCGGCTTCGACGTCATAATCCTCAGGGGGAAGGCGGATAGCCCGGTCTACCTCTGGATAGAGGACGGAAAGGCCGAGATCAAGGACGCAAAAGGCCTGTGGGGCAAAGGAACCTATGAGACCACAGCCGCCATCAAGGAGGAGATCGGCAAGGCGGGGATAAAGGTGGCCTGCATCGGCCCAGCAGGGGAGAAGCTGGTGAAAATCGCCTGCATTATCAACGAGGCGGACACGCCGGGATGGGCCCGGGCCTGCGGGAGGGATGGCGGGGGCGCGGTCATGGGGTCGAAGAACCTCAAAGCGATCGCCGTCAGAGGGACGCTTGCCGTCCCCATCGCCAAGCCGGGAGAATTTGCAGCCGTCGTCAGGGAGCAGATTGATAAGCTCCGCGCCGGCCCCGTGTGCGGGGCGGGCCTGCCGACCTACGGTACCCAGGTCCTTTACAACGCCATCAACGGAGCGGGCCTCCTGCCAGCGTGCAACTTCCAGTGGGGGATGTCCGTAGAGGCCAACAAGGCTGGCGGGGAGGCGATGGTAGGCGAGGTTGAGGGGGTGCCGAGGACCCTCATCGCAGCGAGGGGGTGCTGCCGCACCTGTCCCATCCACTGTGCCAGGCCATCGCGTATCCCCGAGCCGCGCCCGGACTATGTGACCATAGGCGAGGGTGAAGGGCCCGAGTATGAAAGTGCCTGGGCACTCGGGGGTGATTGCGGGATTCAGGACCTGCTCGCCATAACGGAGGCGAACTACCTCTGCAACGAGCTTGGAATCGACACCATCTCCACCGGGGCCACGATAGCCTGCGCCTTCGAGTTATGCGAGAAGGGGGCCTTGGACCTCTCCGAGGTAGGGTATGCGAAGGGGGAGAACCCCTTCAGCGATGAGCAAGCCATGCTCAAGCTCGTCAGCAAGATCGCTGCCCGGGAGGGCGTGGGCGACGAACTGGCCGAGGGTTCGAAGAGGCTGGCTGAGAAGTGCGGCCGCCCCGAGCTCTCTATGTCCGTGAAGAGCCTTGAGTTCCCAGCCTACGATCCCCGTGGTGTCCTGGCGCACGGGCTTGGCTACGCCACCTCGAACAGGGGGGCATGCCACCTGCGCGCCTACATGATAGCGGCGGAGGTGGTCGGTCGCTACTGTGGGTTCTCGCCGCCCGATATCCCTGAGCCCACGGCGGAGTACAGGCTGGCAAAGGACGGCGACAAGACCGACCTGGTGCTGGTCTTCCAGCACGCCACTGCGGCTTTGGATTCGTTGGATCAATGCCAGTTCACTGTCTTCGCGCTCGGGGCTGAGGATTACGCTAAAGGGCTGTCGGCAGCGACAGGCGTTGACTACACGGCCGAAGACTTCCTGAAGGTGGGGGAGAGGGTCTGGAACCTGGAGAAGCTCTTCAACATCCGGGAGGGGGTGACCAAGGACGACGACCGCCTGCCGCCTCGCCTGGAGGAGGAGCCGATGCCCAACGAGATCTACTCGGCGGAGGAGAAAAAGGCTTTGTCGCCGCCGGTGGAGGTCCCGCCCCACGGAGTGATAGAAAAGCAGCCCACGGCTGGCAGCACCTGCCCGATCCCCGAGATGCTCCCGCTCTACTACGAGAAGCGCGGCTGGGACACAGAAGGCGTGCCCACCGACGCTAAGCTCGAGGAGTTGGGGCTGGCCTAGGTGAAGTAGAGATAACAGCGGGAAGGGGATGAGTTCGGAGGATGCGCTTGAGGCCCCAACCGGGTGTCTCCATCGGGTTGGGGCCTCTCGCTTGCCCTTTAGCCATAAGGTGGGCCGGCTGAAGACCAAGGGGTACAAGACGACGAACTAAAAGAGTACATGGAGACCCCTGAGGCCAGGCGCGTACTCCGGTACTACGTGACAGAGGGCGCATGGAGAGAGGAATGGTTTGATCGCTGGGCTGAGGGGGAGTTACCCCACGCCCAGATTTGTACCACCGTCTGGATCACAGCGTGCTTGACAGCGATGGAGATTCTGAAGCTGATCACTGGGAAGTGGAAGCCTGTCGCTGTGCCGTACTACTGGCATATAACACCGACGACCGCGCACATCAAGAAGTTTGGGCTGTTTCGACGGCTGATCTCCAGGCTGTCGCGGCGGGAATGGGTGCAGAGGCAGTTGCCATGGTTAGCAAGGCGGAAACGGCTTCTGCGGCTGTTCACATGGATGATACGGTGATGTAGAAAGGAGGGAGACATGAAGCGATTAATTTCCACCTTTAATATCCTGGGAGTGGTTTCTGGATGCTTGATGGTCGCATCAATGTTATTCCCATGGTGGAGGGTAGTCATTATGGGAAGAGCCGGGACCAATATCTACCCCTACGCAATCTCTGGTGCGGCTACTGAGCTTCTGGGCTATAAAAGAAGCACACAGATGATCATCCTCACTTGTATTTTAATAATATGCATTGTTCTCTGTTTTGTAGGGAGTACCTTAAAAGGGGGGAAGGGGAGAGCCACCCTGGGAGCCGTGGGCATCTTTGCTCTACTTGCTGCTTTGGGCCTTGTGTTGAGAATTTACATGGTGTGTAAGCGGTTTGGCATACCTATACAGGGAGACACAATAAGAATGGCTTACCAGGTAAGAACTGGGTTCCAAGCGGGATTTTACCTGATTATTTTAGCCGGTTTGCTGTGCTTGGCCTCAAGTGCACTTCATGAAAGACTTCTACATCGCCCCTGACCTGCCTTCGATACTTTTCAAATTGGATAACCCTCCATGCCCAACGGCAGGGTCTCTAAGGACCAAGGTTCATCCATGGTTCGTCTATGGTCTCCAGAATTGAATGGAGGTAGGAAAATGGGGGAGAAACTGCGCAAACGGATTCCTGAGTTGCAGGAACAGTTGCGCCAGGGCAAGATAACCCGACAGGAGTTCCTGCGTTATGCAACCTTCCTGGGTCTGTCTTTGGGGGCGGCGGAGGCCCTTGCCGCTTGCGCCCCGAAGCCCACACCTACACCTGCTCTGCCCACTCCCACACCACCACCGCCAACCCCTACGCCGGCCCCGATACCTATGGTATCGTTGGCGCAACAAAAGGGTGCCTGGCTATGCCTGGAGTGTGGAGAGAGATTCGACACCGCAGAAGCGTTGAAAGAGCACATGGCGGCGGCATATGCACGGAAATTGCCCAAGATAGAGAGGGTTAGTAAACCCACTTATAGCCAGTTCTTGGTTGGACCGGTTGAACGCTTTGACCAGAAGAACATTGTGTTTTCCAGAGCCTTCTGGGATGAAGAGTACAAAAAACTGCTGCGTAAGGCCGGGGAGAAGGAAAGACGCTCTCAGTTAGAAGCGCTCGAGGGAAAGGCCCTGGTGGCAGGGGCTATATACGTAGATGCCACAGCGGGTAGCCTTCACCCCAAGTATCATGGCTACTTTGGGCACCTAAGGAACATTGGCGGGCTGTACAGTTGGGATGACCCCATGAATCCCGCCAAACTTCCCGTCTCTGATCCGGCACAGATGTCTGAGCGGATCAAAAAGGTGACCAGGTTTTACGGAGCAGACCTGGTCGGCATCTGTGAACTCGACCAACACTGGGTATATTCGCACTACTTCGACCGAGAGACGGGTGCCTATGGCGAGCTGGATCTGCCCTACAAGTACGCCATAGTAATGGGGATCAGAATGGACTGGAAATGGCTCGCTCAGTCGCCGGGGTTTGAAGCCAGTGCGGCTACCGCCCTTGGCTACTCCCGGATGGCCGAGGTTGCAGCGTCGCTCGCCAAATACATACGCGCCCTGGGATACCCGGCCCTGCCGTCCGGCAACGACACGGCCCAGAACATTCCCCTCGCTATTGACGCAGGTCTAGGAGAGCTGGGGCGAAATGGCCTGCTCATCACTCCTGAGTTCGGACCGCAACAGAGAATCTGCAAGGTATTCACCGATTTACCCCTAAAGCCTGACCAGCCGATTGATTTTGGGATACAAAATTTCTGCGAGGGTTGCAATATGTGCGCTCATGCATGCCCTGCCAGGGCCCTCAAGTTCGGAGAACGCACCACCGAACCGACTTCGATTTCCAACCGAACGGGCATCCTGAGATGGCCTGTGGACGTGGCAAAATGTTATCTGTTTTGGCAGGAGAATGGTATAGACTGTTCCAACTGTATAGCGGTCTGCCCAATGGGCCTTGTAGGAGAATGGTACGGAATGTACCAATGGTAGCGACCTGCCCGTGGGGCTTGCACACTCAACAAGATTGGATTTGACCGCTGAGGCCCCCAGGCGGGTGTGTACATTGGGTTAGGGCCTCTCGCTTGCCTTCTACATCAGTCCAGTTGAATGCTGGAATAAAGGAGATGCGGACTGGAAAGCGCCGAATAAGAGGGCACTTTGAGATGCCCCTTGAGAACCTTAAAAATTCTGGGGGTACTTGACAAAATATTACAGTATGGTATAATGGGTTCAATCGTTGTTCGAATTAACATCTCAGTTTGTTCATCACGGTGTCTCCGACTCATCTCGCTCCCTCAGGGACGAGTGAGCGATAAGGTGTGGGGAGCAATTCCCGCGCCCGCCGTATTTGCAAAGGAGGCGAATCTTTTGGCCGCGGTGATGGCCGATGGGTTGCCGCCTTTTTGATTTTGAAAAGGGTAACCGGTACCCTGAGGCGTCCTGTAACTTTGAGAGAGGAGGCGATTCGTATCGAGTAGATTCTCTAAGCACTCACCGGGTACCGAGATCCGTAAGATTTTCTATGCTCTATTGACAACGCCCCCATTTTGTGCTATACTGACCAAAGTAATAGGTAGCAGCCTTTAAGAGACTGTGAATCGAACCTTGAAGGAGGAATACCATGTCTGAAGAGAAACTGCACGAAATGATTTCTGAACTGCAGGAACGACTGCGCCAGGGCAAGATAGGCCGCCGGGAGTTCTTGCGCTACGCGAGCCTGTTGGGCTTGTCCCTGGGGGCGGCTGAGGCCTTGGCCTCCTGCGCCCCACAGCCCACCCCGGAGCCTACACCAACCGTTGGTGCTGCTCCACAAGAACCCACGGCGACCCCTGCTCCAGGAGAACCCACACCGCCTCCTGCTGTCGTGGAAGCAAAAGCAGGACATATGTTGCGGTTCAACCCCGCTGTCTGCACGGGCTGCCTGATGTGCGCGGTTGCCTGCGCCGAGAAGTGGGCCACGGAGTACTTCCCGGAGGAAACCAAGGACGTCGTCAACTTGGAGTTCTCCAGGATTCGCCCCATGAGGTCGCAGTACATTGACGTTGTCAACGTATGTACTTACTGTACCCTTATAGCATGGGCGGAAGGCTCAGATAAGGCTCCTTGCCAGCAGGTTTGCCCGGAGGACGCGATCATCGTCGTCCCCGAAGGTGAAGGGAAGGAAGGCTTCACCGGAATGGGCTACATGGCTATAGATCGCGATAAATGCCAGGGGATCGACCTCTGCGGGCGGTGTCTTGAGGTCTGTGAGGACCAGTTCGGGAGCGGCATATCCTTCGACCCGATCGAGGGGAAATCCCAAATCTGCACGATGTGTGGCGGGCTCCCCGCTTGCGTCGACGCGTGTCCAGAACCGACCGCCCTGCAATTTGTGCCTCTGATGACGAACGGTAGGTACTTCGCCAACCCGCCAGAGGCCTATTTTGAGCTAATGTACGCGAAGATATTCGGTAAAAGGAGGGATCTATAATGGCCGAATTCAAGGGTGTCACCGGGAAGATCGCCAGAGTCGATCTGTCCAGCGGGACGGTCTCCGTCGTAGAGACACCGGAGGAGATCTACAAGAAGTTCCTCGGCGGCTCAGCGCTGGGCGTCTACTACCTGTTCAAGGAAGGCGTGGTGGAGCCGAGCGTCCATCCCTTCAGCCCAGAAAACATGATCCAATTCATGATCGGGCCAATGAACGGAATCAGCCCTAACGCTCGGTCCGTGATCGTCACCAAGAGCGGCTACAATTTCATCTGCATCAGCACTTCAGGGGGACGGGCTGCGATGGAGCTCAAGTTCGCTGGCTGGGATGGCATCCAGGTGGTCGGCAAGGCAGAAAAGCCTGTCTATCTGGCGGTCATAGATGATAACATCGAGATCCGAGACGCCAGCAAGATCTGGGGCATGGACACACAGCAGGCCGAAGTGGAAATGCGCAAGTCGGTGCTCTCGCCTTTGGAGTACAGAGAGAGCATCCTGCGTGATGCGGATCTGACCCCGGAGTGGGCTGCCCTAAGGCCGGTCAAGCGCCAAGGCATTGGGGCTAAGAGGTTGGCCTCTTCTTGGGTCATCGGCCCCGGGGGTGAGAACATGGTTTGGTACGCCAACGTCATCACCGAGGGGGCCAGGGCCCACGGAAGATACGGGTCAGGGGCCATCGCTGGGTCCAAGAATCTGAAGGGCATCGTCATCAGAGGGACCAAGGGACACCGGCTCGCTGACAAAGCCAAGGTCCTGGAACTCGTAAGGGAGATCCAGGCTTCAGAGAGCAAAGACTCCTTCTGGCGCTCGTATGGCACCGCAGGCATCGGCGCATCGTCGGCCAATATCGAAGACTCCTTCCCCATCCGGAACTGGCAGTGGAACGCTTGGGCTGACCCAGCGAACGTGAAGGCCCTCGAAGGGCCATTCATGGATACAGCGAGCTTCGTCAAGCAGACAGCCTGCCCAGGCTGCGCACTACACTGCATGTACCTAGCAGAGGTCACCAGTGAGGATGAACTGATGGATGGAACCATCACCGACATGCCTGACTGGGAAGCCATGGGCATGGTGGGTGGCAACCTGGGTTACCTGGAGTTGCCAGGTGCGATGCCAGACGACAGCTTCACAGGCGATCACTGGGACCTGGTTGAATTCCAGGCCAAGTGCCAGCACACGGCCTTCCTCCATGATTACTACGGGATGGACTACATCGAAGGCGGGTCTCTCCTGGGGCTGCTCATGGAACTGAGGCAGCGGGATCTAATTACAGTCGGTGATCTGGATGGCATTGACCTGCAATGGGGCGACATCCATGCCGTGGATGCCATCATGAAGAAGATCGCTCACCGAGAGGGAATCGGTGACGTGCTGGCCAACGGGACATGGGAAACCGCGAAGTACTTCGCCGAGAAGAAGGGCAAGCCAGAGATCATGAACTACCCCGTGACCACCCACCGGTATTCTCAGCCAGCCCACGATACCAGGGGCTTCGACAAGGATGCCTTGGAGTATGTGACGGTTGCGCGGCCCACCGCGCACACCGGCGGAGGTGGGGCGGGATTCAAGCAGGCTGACTACGCTGCGGCCATCGCCGGACAGAATGCCAAGTCGGCGGTTGACTCCCTGGTCTACTGCAATTTTGCCGCAGGACACTGGGCCGGCAAGACCGCGGAGCTGGTCAAAGCGGCCACGGGATGGACCGACTTCGCTGAAGAGGACCTCGGCAAGGTCGGAGCCCGGCAGTACGCCCTTTGCCGGCTCTTCGACATACACACCCAGCAACTCACGGATCCCAAGACAGAATGGGACATGCTGGTTCCGCACAGGTGGTTCAACGACCCCTTGCCCACAGGACCAGCGAAAGGCCAAGTAGCGTACGACGGTGATCCTTCGAAACTGTTCGACGAGGCACTGCCCGCCTACTGGAAGGCGAGAGGCTGGACAGAGGACAAGGGGATCCCAACCGCAGAGACCCTAGAGGAACTCGGGATCGCCGACATAGCCGAGGCCATTGCCGCGCAGCATCGGTAAGGCTGTAGGAGAATTTCGGAAAGGTAAAGTAGTATCGGCCGAGGCCATGGAAGTAGGCGCTTGAGGCCCCAACCAAGTTTCGTCTATTGGGTTGGGGCCTCCTGCTTGCCCTTTGCATGGGCCCTGAGATTGGTGTAGAATGTGGCGGCCGAGGGCTCGACCGAACTCGCAGAAGTCTGCTGTGTTGGCCTAGAGGCGGGCAGAGCCGCCCGCGGCCACGCGTTTCGCACCGAGAGTAGTTTAAGAGGCGGGAGGGTTCGGCTATGGGAGATCGTGGTATGGGTTATGAGGGCCTCTTCCAGAGGAACCTTGGCATATATGAACCTGGAAAGCAGGAGAGGATAAAGGGCGCCAGGGTGATGATTCTCGGCTGTGGTGGCATCGGGGGGGTCGTGGCGATTGTTCTAGCAAGGAGTGGCGTTGGCCATTTCGTGCTCATGGAGCCCGATCCCTATGAACCCTCGAACATGAACCGGCAGGTAACCTGCTTCACCGATACGATAGGCATTAACAAGGCGGTGTCCATAAGAGATGATATCCTCAAGATCAATCCAGAAGCCAAGGTTACCGTATACGAACGAGGCCTAAAGCCCACTGAAATCGAAGAAGTGATAGAGCCAGCGGACATCATCATGCCGGCAACGGATGACTGGCCACTGAGCCTCATGGTTTTCAGGGTTGCGAAAAGGCTGGGCAAGCCTGCGGTGATGGCCTATCCCGTCGGGGCCCTGGGGCGGGTCTGCACCTTCCTGCCCGATAGCCCATTATCTGCTGAGGAGTGCCTGGCTATGCCCTTTGGGCTTCCCTACGACGAACTAGAGGAGTACATGGAGAATCCTGATGCCAGGCAAGTACTCCAGTACTACATGACAGAGGGTGCATGGAGAGAGGAATGGTTTGATCGCTGGGCTGAGGGGGAGTTCCCCCACGCCCAGATTTGCACCATCGTTTGGATTACAGCGTGCCTGGCAGCGATGGAGATTTTGAAGCTGATCACCGGGAAGTGGGAACCCGTCGCTGCGCCGTACTACTGGCATGTAACACCGACGACCGCGCGCATCAAGAAGTTTGGGCTGTTTCGGCGGCTGATTTCGCGGCTGTCACGGCGGAGATGGATACAGCAGCGGTTGCCATGGCTGGCAAGGCGGAAACGGCTTCTGCGGCTGTTCACGCGGATGATACGGTGATAAGGAGGGGAGATGAAGCGATGGCTTTCCGCCTTTAATGTCCTTGGACTGGTGGCTGGATGTGTGATGATTGCAGCCATGCTGTTCCCATGGTGGAGCCTGGTCATCGAGTGGGCAGGTGAGACTGAGCTCTATCCCTACCTCATTTCTGGTCCGGCTAGTGAGCTCATCGGCTATAAGAGAAGCTCACAGATGACTCTCTTGACCAGCGTTTTGATTTCATGCATCATTCTTTGCTTCGTGGGGAGTGCCTTAAGGGGGAGGATAGGGAGAGCCACCCTGGGAGCAGCGGGCCTCCTCGTTCTGCTCGGCGCTTGGCGTCTCCTGGTTAGGGTTGCGGGGGTGGCTGCACGGTTTGACATCCCTATACAGGGACGCGCAGTAGTAACGTACGGGGGCTTTGCGCCCGTTGAGGTAAGCAGCAGGCTCCGCCCTGGATTGTACTTGATTGTTCTTGCTGGCGTTTTGTGCTTGGTCGCAAGTATGTTCCACAACAAACTCCGCCTGCGGTCAGAGTGACCCCGGGAAAGTCGCTACTGGGAACAGAATCGTCTGTGTCAAGTTTCAAAAGATAAGAGGGCAGAGAAGAGAGAATGAACAAACGGATTTCTGACCTGCAAGAGCAACTACGTCAGGGTAGGATAAGTCGGCGGGACTTCATACACTACACGACGATTCTGGGTTTGTCTCTGGGTGCAGCCGAGGCCCTGGCCGCTTGTGCTCCCAAGCCCACGCCCAAGGAATGGCAGACGCCCGAAGGATGGCGCGCTCACATTCCTCATACTGACCATATCGTGCCCACTATAGATCCAGAATGGCGGCCCACCCCCCGGCCACCTACGACACCCACGCCCACCGTGTTCAGACCTACAGCGACCCCTACCCCTGTCATGTGGAAAGAAGCCACCTGGTCATGCCCAGGGTGTGAAAAGGGATTCCCCTCGCAAGAGGCGTGGATAAACCACATTCTGGCAGAGCATGAGTGGAAAATCCCTGGAGCAAGAAGGGTCAGCAGACCCACTTACAGCGAGTTCTTGGTTGGACCAGTAGAGCGCTTTGACCAGAGGAACCACGTGTTTTCCAGAACCGTGTGGGATGAAGAGTACAAAGCCCTGCTGCGCAAGGCTACGCCGCAAAAGGCGAGCGATGAGTTCAAGGCGCTCGAAGGAGCTGCCCTGAAGGCCGGTGCCATATACGTGGACGAGACCGCGGGCTCCCTTCACCCCCGCTATTACGGGTACACGGGACACCTGAAGGATGTGGGCGGCCTGTACAATTGGGACGCCCCGGTGAATCCTGAGCAATATCCTGTTTCTGATCCGGCGCAGATGTCGGAGCGGATCAAGAAGGTGGCCAGATTCTACGGGGCCGACTTAGTCGGCGTCTGTGAAGTCGACCAGCGCTGGGTGTATTCCCACTACTTCGAGAGAGAGACCGGTGCCTATGGTGTATTAGACATTCCCTACAAGTACGCCATAGTACTGGGGATCGAAATGGAATGGGAAGGAATCGACCAGTCGCCGGGGTTTGAAGCCAGTGCGGCTACCGCCCTTGGCTATTCCCGGATGGCCGAGGTTGCACCCTCCCTCGCCAAATACATACGAGCCCTGGGATACCCGGCCGTGCCATCCGGCAACGACACTGCCCAGAATATTCCCCTCGCTATTGACGCAGGTCTGGGAGAACTGGGGCGAAATGGCTTGCTCATCACTCCTGAGTTCGGGCCGCGGCAGAGAATCTGCAAGGTACTCACCGATTTGCCCTTAAAGCCCGTCCAGCCGATTGACTTTGGGTTACAGAGATTCTGCGAGATGTGCCACGCCTGCGCTCATGAATGTCCTGCCGAGGCCATCAGGCGGGGAGAGCGCACCACCGAACCGACTTCGATTTCTAACCGAACGGGCATCTTGAGATGGCCTGTGGATGTGGCAAAATGCTATCTATTTTGGCAGGAGAACGGCACAGACTGTGCCAATTGCGTAGCGGCCTGCCCATGGGCCTTGCCCATCCGACCCTGGCTCTGACCCTTGAGGCCTCAACCGGGTGTGTACATCGGGCTGGGGCTTCTGCTTGTCCTTCAATTCAATATCACTTCATAACATAGGAGGTTTCCCATGCCTATCACAAAAGAAGAACGAGAACGAAGGAAGCAGGTGCGACGGAGATGGCAAAGCCTGCGACGCGTGCGCCAACTGGTCCAGTTTTTGCTTCTGGCGTTGTTCCTATACCTGGTCTACAAAACGACACGGGATGGAGGATCGCCGATCCCGGTTAACCTGTTCAGCCGCTTTGACCCGCTTCTGGCCCTGACCTCAATGCTGGCATCCAGGAGCGTGATCCTGAACTTGGCCCCGGCCATCATCACCGTTTTGGCCACCCTGGCCTTGGGGAGGATCTGGTGCGGCTGGATCTGCCCTCTGGGGACAGTTCTCGACCTCTTCGGCCCCAATGTCAGGCGAGGTATCCCCGAGCGGTTCCGTCAGGTCAAGTATTTCCTCCTGTTTGTCGTTATCGCGGCGGCTCTCCTGGCCAGCCTCCCCCTGATGTGGTTGGACCCGATCACCATCTTCGTGCGCCCCCTGGCTGGCACAATCTACCCCGCTATCCTGCAAAAGACAGCGCCTATCCAGCCCAGCTTGGAGTTGCCGTCGGCACGCCTGGCACAACTGCCGCTTAAACCCCTCGTTCATCTGGTCCTGGCCTTGCCCTTGGTGATCGTCTTGGGCTTGAACCTAGTGGCCAAGCGCTTCTGGTGCCGTTACCTCTGCCCCTTGGGGGCGCTTGTGGCGCTGCTCTCCAAGTTCTCCTGGCTCAAACGGTTTGTGGCGGATAGCTGCCCCAAGTGCAAGCAGTGCGTCCCAGAATGCCCCATGGATACTATCAGCGAGGAGGACTTTAGTAGCGACCCCGGCGAGTGCCTGCAATGCTTGAACTGTTTCGCCCGCTGTGCGGTGGCTTCGCTAACCTTCAAGGGGGGATGGAGCCCGGGCTTTGGCTACGAATATGATCCCTCCCGCCGTCAGATTCTGGCTTCCTTGGCCACTGGCGTAGTGGGGGCTAGCCTACTAAAGACGGGTTTGCTGAGGAGTAAGAACCCCTATCAGCTTCGTCCTCCGGGGGCTAGGGAGGAAGAATTCCTCACTAGATGTGTACGCTGTGGTCGGTGCATCAAGGTCTGCCCAAACAACGCGCTACATCTGGCCCTGTTTGAAGCGGGTCTGGAATCGATATGGACGCCGATGCTCATGCCGCGTATTGGCTATTGCGATTACTCGTGCAACGCTTGCGGCCAAGTCTGTCCCAGCGGGGCCATCCCTCCCCTATCGCTGGAGGAGAAGAGAAAGGCGGTTATCGGCACCGCTCACGTTGATGTTGATCGCTGTATAAGATGTATGTTCTGCAGGGACATGTGCCCCGTAGAGGCCATCGAGGTAGTGGAGGTGAAGGGGAAGAGGGGTGAATTCCCTAAGGTAACGCCGGAGCGTTGCATCGGTTGTGGCTTCTGCGAGTATGTCTGTCCCGTGGAAGGGGAGGCAGCGATAAGGGTTTATGCCCCTGGCGCCCTTGGATACGGCGGGCCTCCCGAAGACCGGCGTGGTCCCAGAGAGTAAACTGAAGGAACTGGAGATCATCGCCTGATGAGTACCAAGAGGGCGGTCTCATAGACCGCTCTCTTGATGTCTTGGGTCAGCCCTTGCCACCAGCCACAGGGGGAAAGATAGCCAGATAGTCACCCTCTCCCAGAACGGTATCCAACCCATCTTCTAGCCTTGTATTTCTCCCCTTAAGGAGGATGATGATCGATCTTCGGAGATCGCCCTTTTCGTCGAATATGCGTTCCTTCAAGTTGGGGCGGAGTTCAACCAGTCTCTCCAAAGCGTGGCCCACCGTTTCGCCCGCTTCCAGATCCACTTCTACCTCTTTTGCCCCCGCCACCTGCCGCAAGGTGGCGAACAATCTCACCTTCATGATATAGAAGTCTATCATCTAGGGAGTCGAAATACAACCTACCATCATTCCATTAGAGATCTTCGGCCCTTGATCGAAGCGGGCTTCAACTGTTGTGCCTTCCACACGAGGCGATAAGCCGTTTGGGGAAGGCGAGTGTAAGTTTCCACGTAGCAGCGAGGACCGATCCGCGCCTGATGCCCTCCTCCGAGAGAGAGGATATGCTGCGCCGGCTGAAGGAGAGTGGCTATAAGGAGTACCTGGAAGAGGAGGTTTGCGACCCGTATCGAACCTCGATAGCCAGGCTGAAGGAGGCGGGGTTTGAACTCTTCTAGGTTGACAGTTGAGCGGTTCAACTTCTAATTCATACTCGTTGCACCCTGCCTCTCTTTGTGCTAGACTTGCTTCTGATATGCTGGCGAAGGTGATGAGTTGCGCCGTGGTGGGGCTGGAGGGAGCCATCGTCCAGGTGGAGGTGGATATCTCTCCCGGACTCCCCGCTTTTACCATCGTCGGACTCCCCGATAAGGCCGTCCAGGAGTCTCGGGAGCGCGTCCGCGCGGCCATCAAAAACTCAGGTTTCACCTTCCCCATGAAGCGGCTCACGGTGAACCTGGCCCCTGCCGACCTCCCTAAGCAGGGGCCAACCTACGACCTTCCCATCGCCGTAGGGATCCTCTGGGCCTCAGAGCAGGTCTTGTCCCTCTCCTCCTCTCTTTTCATCGGAGAACTCTCATTAGACGGAAGTGTGCGTCACGCCGATGGCATCCTTCCTATGGTGAGCGTGGCTAAGGCGGAAGGGTTCCAGCGGGTCTTCGTACCCCTATCCGATGCTCCGGAGGCCTCCCTCATGGGGGGTTTAGAGATCATCCCTTTAGAGAGTCTCTTCCAGTTAGTGGCCCATCTCAACGGTTCGCAAGAGATCCCGGCAAATGAGGCCGATCCCGAGGTTTTGAGCGCCAAGGCACCTGAATACCCTATCGATTTCGCCGATGTGAGGGGTCAGGAGCATGTAAAGCGGGCCTTAGAGGTAGCGGCTGCTGGGGGCCACAATGTGCTGATGAGTGGGCCTCCCGGAGCGGGGAAGACCCTTCTGGCCCGGGCTCTACCCACCATCCTTCCCCAGATGAGTATCGATGAGGCGTTGGAGGTGACCAAGATCTATAGCGTGCGGGGGCTTTTGCCGGAGGGAACGCCTCTCATCATGCAGAGGCCATTTAGGTCTCCTCATCATACCATCAGTCATGCTGGATTAGTAGGGGGAGGGAGCTGGCCCAAACCGGGGGAGATAAGCCTGGCTCATCGTGGGGTATTATTTCTAGATGAGTTACCGGAGTTTGGACATCGGGTGTTGGAGGTGATGAGGCAGCCGATGGAGGACCGGGTGGTGACCATCAGTCGGGCCAAGACCAGCATGACCTTTCCCGCCAACTTCATGTTGATCGGGGCTATGAACCCCTGTCCCTGTGGATATTTTGGGGATCCGGTGAGGGAATGCACCTGTAGTCCGGCCATAGTGACCCGTTATCAGAAGAGGCTTTCTGGCCCTCTATTGGATCGGATAGACATCCATGTGGAGGTGCCTAGGGTAGAGTATGAGAAGTTGGCTAGTGATGTATCTTTGGAGACCTCGGAGTTGATCAGGGTGAGGGTGGAGGGGGCTAGGGAGAGGCAGAGGAGGAGGTTTGAGGGGACGCATCTTAGTTGCAATGCTGAGATGGGGCCTGGTGAGGTGAGGGAGTATTGTCGGCTTGATGATGCGGGGAGGAGTCTACTTAGGTCAGCGATGTACCAGTTACAGATGAGTGCCAGGGCCTTTCATCGCATCTTGAAGTTGGCTCGTACCATAGCGGACTTGGCTGGGGAAGAGGAGATCACCACCGCACATCTGGCGGAGGCTATTCAGTATCGGCCCCGGAGGCAGATGTGAGCAGGAATAGGCCCAGGTGCCTTTTGGTAGTCGCGTTCCCAGCAGGTGCTCGATGAATGGCTGAACGAGTCGTGAGTTTCGCTCAACCTTTCCCTGCTTGGCGATGTTTCCTGCTGAGTTGGCAGCATTATCTTAGGCGTTTTTCTCGCCTTACCAATGCCACTCTAGCAAATCATGTAAGGGAAACCAAGAGGTGTTCCTCAGATAAGCATGCTTATGTGGGGAAGGCTGAGAGGATCAGAAGATAGAGACGGAATCGATCGTCGGTCGACCCAGAGGCGAGCCGCAACAACCCATTGGTGAACACAAGCCCACCTACGCTCGACGATTGACGTCCAAAAATCCTTGGTATAGAATTTGACATGTGTTTCGCCTCTTCGTATTCCTTTCACACCATAGCGAGGTGGAATTGAGGGTCTGAGAGCGGAAGGGAGGGAAAAACCAAAGTGGGGGAGCCACCGTCGCTAAGAAGTCGCTTCAAGGGTATCAAGGTTAACAGGCATGTTGCGTTTGTTGTAGCCATGATAGCTGGGGTTGCTTTTGCCTATAGCAATGGCTCTTTCCCGCGCTGGTTATCCGCTCACTAGACATGCGATGCAACGCATCCTCTTCCTAATCCCCATCGGCTATGCGACCCTCCAGTGTGGGCCTATCGGGGGCGCAATCACTCTCTTCCTGTCTGCCCTCATCATGATGCCCCGCGTTCTGCTTATATCCCCTACCCCGCTTGACGCTTTGAGCGAGGTAGGGGCTATCACCTTTGCTGGGGCTACACTAACCTGGCTAATTGACAAACTGGGTAAGGAAAGGCTAGAGCGTGAAAGAACGGCTCTTCGCCTACAAGCGACAGCAGAGGTTACCGGTCTTGTTAGCCGATCCTTGGATCTTCAGCAGGTCCTGCAGGAGACTCTAGATGCCATAGTAGGGCGACTAGACCTGGGGCCTCGCGGTGGCGTCTTCTTACTGGATGAAGAAACTCAACTCCTTCACCTCAGGGGGCAGCATGGTCTTTCATCGGAGTTTGTGGCCCAGGAGGCCACCGTTGCCGTCGGAGAGTGCCTCTGCGGGCTAGCGGCCAGGTCGGGCGAAGTGATATGGTCAGCTTCCTGTCCTGACGATCCCAGGCATGCGAGACAGGGAGAACTCTCTCCCCATTATCATCTGATCGTCCCCTTGAAGGCAAGAGAGAAGGTAGTGGGGGTAGCCTTCTTCTACCCTCGAAGGGCAGTGGATGCTGAAGAGATAAGGTTGTTCACCACCATAGGTGGGCAGATTGGCATGGCGATTGAGAACGCCTGTTTATACGAGCGGACTGATGAGCAACTGGCCAAACGGGTCCGAGAGCTGGCTCTACTGAGAGAGATTGCCCAAATCACCGGTCGGTCCCTGGCGCTGAATGATATGCTCAACGCGTGTCTGGATATTGTTCTAGAGTTCTGGCAAGCCGGTAAATCCGCAATTCATCTCTTGAACGAGAGAACTGGAATGTGGCATCTGGTATGCCACCGGGGGCTTTCTACTGAACTGGTTCAATATATCAAAGAAGTGCCTCTGACGCGGGGATTCTTAGGCTAGAGAAAGGGCTGGGTGAAATGCAACTTGAGCAGAGCTCGTCCTTTGCAAGGCTCTTCAGATTCCTAGTATATTTTCCCATTCTCCTAGTGATCATTCGGTTATGGGCGGGATGTGCCTCGCCTGGAACGACGCTAACCCCGACATCTCTGCCGTGACACGGCGGGCGATGCCTTTAGAGGGAAGATTCTAAAGGGAAGCTGGTTTTGGAAACTGAGGCACGTGAAGTGGCTATTTCTGGCTAGTCTGCTGGTCTATCTCTTCCTAATTCCTGGCCTTTTCCAGGTCTCTCACCACCAGGAAATACATCTACCTTTTCTCGGTGGCCAATATAGGAATCTGCTTCGCCAGTTTGCTGGTTATCCCCTGGACCGGCAATAATTCCTATTGCCGGTTTCTTGGCCCTTGGGGAGCCTTGTACGGACTCATCTTCGTCTGGATTCCCAAGTATCGCAAGCAAATACTCGTGGGAGAGGTGGCCGAGTATGCCAAGGAGGTATTTCGGCGGAGGGTTCCCCTGGCTGAGGCAGCAGCTATGGGGGGAGTTGTGGGGACGACGGGTATTTCGTTTGATCTGTGGGAGATCAAGTGACAACTGACATAATCAGACGATACATCATCTATCAAAGGGACCAAGCTGGTCAACTAAAGCTGTGGGGGTAGGCCCAAAGCCCTGTAGCTTGCTGCGGGGTTCTCTACTGCAGCCAGAGGATGTGGCCTGGATTGAGAAGGGGGTGAACTATCTAGATGATCAACCGATTTCGATGGAGTTGATACAGGCCGTAGCCGCGTAAGGGGTTGACCAAAGGGGGTTGAGAGGGTAGGATATGCCTGGCCAATTTGCACCATTTGTCGGACACACCGATCTAGGCTTTTGGAGAGGGATAACGCGGAGGAGTTCAGCGATCTCTATGATCTGATGGTTAGTTGTCTTACCCTTCGAATGGTGTGTTGAGATTCGCCCGAGTGCTCTCGACCCTATCGTTGTAGGGCCGAGAGCAACCTCTCCGGGGTGGCTGGCAGCGTGAGGACCCGGATTCCACAGGCGCAGTATATAGCGTTAATAATCGCTGGCGCAGTAGGGATGGAGGTGATCTCTCCAACTCCTTTCGCCCCGAACGGCCCTTCAGCCGTTCTCTCTTCTACAATTATGGGTACTACCTCAGGCATCTCCTTGACCCGAGGGATCTTGTACTTGGCCAAGTTAGCGTTTCGTACAAACCCTTCTTCAACCTGCAACTCTTCGCTCAAGGCGAAGCCCATCCCCATGGCTACACCACCCTCCAGTTGGCCAGCGATGGCTAGAGGGTTGATGGCTCGACCCACGTCGTGAGCGGCGATGACCTTCAGCACCTTCACCCCTCCCGTTTTCGTGTCCACCTCTACCAAGGCGGCTTGCGTGGCGTAGCCATAGGCGAAGTGGTCATCGCCCGGCTCGCCTAAGGGAGTCGTTGCTGGCGGCTTGTAGACATACTCACTGGAGAGGTCCCGGCCCTCCTGCCTTGCCCGGACGATGGCTTCTTCAAAAGGCATGCCCCTTCCATTAGGGGCTATAATCTGTCCCTCAGCAAAGGTCAGCTCATGGGGAGAAACCTTCAATGCCCGGGCCACGGCCCTTGCTAACTCTTCCCGGACTCCCTGAGCCGCAAAACGTACCGCATTGCCGGTGATAAAGGTCTGGCGCGAAGCGACGGTTGGGCCTCCATCTAGAGTGCGCTGCGTGTCGCCCACCACCAGGTCAACCCTCTCGTAGGGAACACCAAGTATCTCAGCGGCGATCTGGGCCGCGATGCCGACTAATCCCTGTCCCACCTCCGACCCGCCAATTCGGACCACGACTCGTCCCTCTTCGGTTATGTCCACCCCTGCGCCGGCTGTATCTGGCAGTCCCCCACCAAGCCCTACGTTCTTCAAGCAGCAAGCGAATCCCCAACCTCGACGCTTGTGAGGTGCGGAAGGGGTTAGCACACCGGCCCCCAACTCCCGCACTTTCGCCTCTACTCGGTCAATGGTCTTCAATAGCCCCACACTTTCCCTCAGGCGTTGCCCTGTCGCCGTGACGGATCCCACTCTCAGACCATTAAGCCGCCGTAGTTCCAAGGGATCAACGCCCAACCCCTCGGCTAAAATGTCCATGTGGCTCTCGATGGCGAAGATCGCCTGCGGCACACCGAAACCACGCATGGCTCCCGCCGGTGGGTTGTTGGTGTAGACAGCATAGCAATCGATCTTCACATTAGGTACTTCGTAGGGGCCTGCACAGTGGGTCGCGGTGCGGGTCATCACCGGCTCGCTGAGACTGGCATACGCACCAGCATCGCCCCAGATAGTGGCTTCAACAGCGGTTAGATTCCCCTCCGGGGTTGCTCCCACTCTTAGGCGGATGGTGGTGGCGTGTCTCTTGGGATGAACCCTAATCGACTCTTCACGGGTAAAGACCAGTTTCACGGGACGGCGGGTATACGAAGCCAGAAGAGCGGTAGGGATTTGAACGGTGATATCTTCCTTTCCGCCGAAGGCCCCTCCAACCGCCGTCTGGATGACACGCACCTTCTCCTCAGGAATGCTTAGAGCGGCGGCCACTTCCTTGCGATCGGCAAAGGGGATCTGGGAGCCGACATAGATGGTCACATTATCATCCTCGTCAACGATCCCTACCCCGGCTTCTGGCTCTAGGTAGGCGTGCTCGATGAAGGGGGTATGGTACTCCCTTTCCACGATCACGTCGGCTTCAGCGAAGCCCCTCTCTATGTCGCCCTTCCGCACCTTGATATGCTTGAGCAAATTGCCGTCCTCGTGCACCGGGGGAGCGCCTTCCGCTAGCGCTTCTGCGGGTGAAAACACCCCGGGCAAGGGCTCATACTCTACCCTGATCAATTTCAAAGCTTCTTCGGCTATCTCTTCTGTTTCCGCGGCCACCAAGGCTAACCCATCACCTGTGTAGCGCACCTTATCATAGGCCAGGGTTGGCCAATCGGCACGGATCGTTCCATGATGCTTTGACCCGGGGATATCCTCCGCCGTCAAGACTGCTGCCACCCCGGGGAGCGCTTTAGCCCTGCTGGTGTCGATGCGCTTGATCTGAGCATGAGGGTATTCGCTACGCAGAACCTTAGCGTGTAGCATCCCCTCGAAGTATAGATCGGCGGCGAAGACCGCTTCTCCGATGGCCTTGGCCCGTGCATCAGGCCGGGCCAGGGGGAGTCCGATGGCATGAAGGGGCGGAGACGTCCCCTCTGGCATCTCAAAAGCAACCTCACCAGTGGCCGCTTTCTCCACGGCTCGAACGATGCTGATGTAGCCCGTGCAGCGGCAAAGGTTGGGAGTTAGGGCGGAGATTACCTCCTCCCGCGTGGGCTGTGGATTGGAATCTAAGAGGGCCTTGGCAGCCATGATCATCCCCGGGGTACAGAAGCCACACTGGATCGCTCCTTGTTCGATGAAAGCCCTCTGAAGCGGATGAAGCTGCCCATTCTTGGCCAGTCCTTCAATGGTTTCGATCCTCGCGCCGTCAGTGCGAATAGCCTTGGTGATGCAAGACCGCACCGCCCTCCCGTTTAAGATCACTGCGCATGCCCCGCAGTGGCCTTGGCCACATCCGTTTTTGGTGCCGGCGAGATGCAACTGATCCCGCAGGACGTCGAGGAGCATCATCTCTTTGGAGACGACCACCTGGTAAGATCTATCATTTATGTTAAGTTTAATCGTCTCTTGTTTCATAGATCTTCCTCTCGCTCTCAGATATTCAACCAGAATGTCGGCTCGAGGAGAGGGATCACAGCCCAGACAACCTGGAGACACTCATGGGCACGACGCCTCTCCTGGTCGCAATACTCCCCTTACGATTTGCTCTGCATGGCACGCCACACTTTCTCGGCGGTAGCCGGGAGGTTATCGATCCAGACCCCCACCGCATCGTGGATGGCGGAAAGGATGGCCGGCGCAGTAGGCAAGGTGGTCATCTCCCCCACCCCCTTGGCCCCGAAAGGGCCGGTAGGGTCGGGCACCTCGACAATGATTGTCTCCAGTTCATGAGGCATGTCCGCCGTGGTGGGGATATGGTACTCGCTGAAGCGACGGGTCTTGACCAGCCCCTCCTTTTGGATGAACTCCTCGGTGAGGGCGTAGCCCAGGCCCATATGCACCCCCCCACCAGCCTGCCCCTTCACCATCCCCGGGTTTATCGCCTTCCCCACATCCTGAGCGGCCCAGACCTCGAGCACCTCCGTCTCCCCGGTCTCTACATCCACCTCCACCAGGGCGATCTGGGCTGCGTAGCCGTAACTGATATGAGGGTCGCACATGCCTGTCTCGGGGTCATAGGGAGTGGTAGGCCTGACGCTGCGTCCATGGTATTCATATTTGCCGACCACGTGTTTCTCCCCTGTCTCATCCCTCAACGCCGCTTCCCGTTTGTGCAGCGCTTCCTGGCAGGCGCGCATGACCGCGTTGCCTGAGATGTAGACATGACGGGATGCTGACGAGCTACCAGCGTCGGGGACCACAGAGGTATCTACTAAGGCCACCCGAACCTTTGCATAATCGATCCCCAGCGCCTCGGCGGCGATCTGGGCCAAAGCGGTGTGAGAGCCCTCCCCTACCTCAGAGGCGCCAACCTTCACTAGGGCGCGCACGATCTCGCCCGACTCATCAAAGGCAAGTTCCACAACAGCCCCGGTCTTATCATCGAAGCCGAAGGAGTAGCCCACATTCTTGTAACCACAGGCCACCCCTATTCCTCTTCGCCTATAGGGAGCCGAGGGGGTGCCCAAATCGGGCTTGATCCAGTGGCCCCCTTCCTCCCGCCAGCCCGAGGCCAACGCCGCTTGGCGTAAGGTCTCCTTTATCCCTACCCCCTTAGGCATGGGGTTCCCAGTCAGAGCGATGGAGCCATCCTCCAGCAAGTTCTTCATCCTGAGCTCCACCGGATCCATCCCTAGCGCTTCGGCCAACTTGTTCATTTGAGTCTCATAGGCTACCGGGGGCTGGGTCGAGCCAAAGCCCCGCATGGCCATAGTGACGGCGTTATTGGTGTACACCGTGTAGGCATCTACTTTGGCGTTAGGCACTATGTAGGGCCCAGCAGCAAAACTAGCCGAGTTGGAAAGCACCGCCACACTCGTGGAGGCATAGGCTCCCGCATCGGAGATCAACTCGATCTCTACGGCGGTCAACTTGCCGTCCCTGGTAGCCCCAGTTCTATATTTCATATAGTAAGGATGGCGCTTGCCCGTGTTTCGGATCGACTCCTCTCGGTCGAAAACCATCTTCACTGGTCGGCGGACGCAGTAAGCACAAAGGGCCAACAGGTGTTGGATATACATATCCTCCCGTCCACCGAAGGCTCCGCCAATGGCGGGCACGATCTCCCGCACCCCATCTAGGGGCAAATCCAACATATGGGAGATCTGGTGAAGGTCATCGTGGGACCATTGAGCGGCCGCGATGACCGTCACCCGCCCCTGCTCGTCGATATACCCCACTCCGGCTTCGGGCTGCATATAGGCGTGCTCCACGTGAGGGGTGAAGTAGTAACTTTCGATCACCACATCTGCCTTAGCGAACCCTTTCTCTATATCCCCTTTGCGTATCTTGATATGCTTGAGGATGTTGCTATCGCCCCGCTCCTCATGGATCAAGGGCGCATCTGGCTTCATCGCCTCGCGGGGGTCGCTTACCACCGGTAGAGGCTCATACTCCACCCGCACCCGTTGGCAGGCCTCCTGGGCTATCTTTTCGCTCTCCGCGATGACGATGGCTATCCGGTCCCCAAGCCAACGCACCTTTTTCCCCTCCCCCACCAGCATCGGCTGATCCATGATGTTAATCCCATACTCGTTCACCGGCACATCCTTGCTGGTGAGGACCGCCACCACACCGGGCAACGCCTCTGCTGGGCTAATATCTATCTTCAAGACGCGAGCGTGGGGGTATTCACTCCACACCACTTTGGCGTAGAGTTGACCCTCCATGTTGAAATCCTGGGGGAACTTCCGCTGTCCTCTCACCTTAGTTGCGGCGTCTATCTTGGGCACGCTTTCTCCCACGACCTTGTTGCTCATTCCGGGCCTCCCCTCTCCGCCAGCCGCTCACAGGCCAACTCGATCGCCCCTATGATCTGATAGTAGCCGGTGCAACGGCATAGGTTGCCAGAGATCCCCTCTTTGATCTCTTTCCGGGTAGGGTGAGGGTTTTCGTCCAACAGAGCCTTGGCAGAGATGACCATGCCCGGGATGCAATAGCCACATTGGGGGGCTGTCCTATCTACGAACGCCTGCTGAATCGCATCCAGCCGGTTATCCTGCCCCAACCCCTCGATAGTGATCACCTCTCGCCCCTGGGCTTTAAGGGCCGGATAGATACAGGAATCTACGGCTCTGCCATCCACCAATACGGTGCAAGCCCCGCACTCCCCCTCCCCGCAAGAGATCTTGGTGCCGATCAACCCCAACTTATCACGCAAAACGTTAGCCAATAGATCTCCAGGCTCAACATCAATGGTGACCTCTTGACCGTTCAAGATCATCTTAAGAGTTGGCATCTTCGCCCTCCTGTAAAACGGCTCGCCATAGAGCACGCCGCACCAGGACCTCCACCATCGCCTTTCGATACTCTGCGCTGCCTCGCAGCAAGGAGTCTCGAGGTTGAGCGGCCTGAGCCGCAAGTTTCGCGGCCTCAGCCACGAAAGCCTCATCGGGGGGTTGCCCCACCAAAGCCTCTGCGGCCTCGGTGGCTACAAATGGCGTGGGTGCCACGGGGCCTATCGCTATCCGCGCCCTCTCAACCTTATCCCCCTGGAGCCTTACTACCGCAGCAGTGTTCAAAATGGGCAAGACGAGAGCCCTCCGCTTAGCCAATCGCTCGAAGGCCCCCGCTTCCCCCTCTCCTAAGGCTCGAAACCGCAACTGGGTGATCATGGCCGCGCAAGGGTCGACGGTGCAAAGCCCCACCCCGGCGTAGAGAGCAGCGACAGGGGTCCAGCGGCGCCCTGCTCGCTCCGCTACCTCTGCCTCGGCATCCAGGGCGAAGAGGGCTATGGCCCCATCAGCGGCGGGCAGCGCATTCACCACGTTGCCCACCAAGGTCCCCACATTCCGAATCTGTGGCCCCCCCACCGAACCACACGCCTCGGCCAACACCCCGGCTCGAGAGCGGATCAAGGGTGAGGTGGCTACCTGGCTATGGGTCACCTGGGCCCCGATGTATATTAAACCATCTCGCTCCTCGATATGGTCTAAGCCGGGGATGCGAGTAATATCTATCATTACCCTGGCCGTACATTGCCCCCGTTGGCTCTGGAGGACTAAATCGGTACCCCCGGCGATGATCCGGGCCTCACCCCCGTGGGCCTCCAGCATCTCCAGCGCCTCCTCCACGGAAGCGGGAAAGAGGTATTCATCCCACATACGCCCTCCTTCTTGAAACGGAATCTCCTGCTCGCTGGTCTCTACTCCTCTACATAGTAAACTCGCTTCCCGGCCCTACGCGAGACTACCAAGCCAACCCTTTTCAGAACACCCAAACGATGGGAGAGCGTCGGCTGGGTTAGATCGAATTTCTCCACAATCTCGCCAACCGGAACACCGGAAAGGTCTAAGCAGCCGCTATCGGTGTTTCCCTCAACGCGTTCGCTCCTCCGGCCAGTCTAGCATCATGACCTTCACCCGTTCTCCAGCCTCCAGATGTTTTCGTTCCTCAGGGATGATGGCCAATCCATCGGCCTTCACCATCGAGGATAGGATGCCAGACCCTTGTTCGCCGGTAAGACGGGCGAAATATTCCCCTTTCTTCCTCTCCACTGTGACGCGCAAGAAATAGATGATCTGCAGCGATTTCGGGGTTTCCCTGGAGGTGCCCATTGTGTCAATAGCAACTAGAGCATAGCCGTCCATGGCCGAGTTGTCAAGAGGCCGTATTCAGAGACTGTTGAAAAAGTCCTCCAATTTGCCTTTCTAACCCTTGGCGGATAGACTGAGGCTAAGCAACCTTACGGGAGTAGAGAGCGATGAGCAAAGAGAGGTTCAAGAGAGATTGCGGCGATTCCTTCTGGCCGGTGACGTGCCAGGACAGGCTACGGACGCTTCCTCATATGAGCAGGTAGTGCCCAAAGATCACTTCTTAGTGAAGATCAACGAGATCATCCCTTGGCAACGTTTCACCTACAAGCTGGTCAAACATTACAAGGGGAAGGCCAAGGAGGGGAGACTACCTTATGACCCTGCGCTTCTCCTGTCCCACAGGGATCCTGTAAGGAAAGATGCTCTTGGTCTCCTATCTGTATGATATCTCTGAGAGGCAGACAGAAGAGATGGCTAACCTCTCCCACAGGGATCCTTTACGGAAACCTAGCGGTGAAATATTTCCTGGGCTTAGGGGTATCCTTACAGGATCCCGTGGGAAATGAACACCCTCCTGATCACACCACCCTCACTGCCTTTCCGTCAAGGATCCCTGCGGGACAAGAAGCGCATCTTGGAGAATGGGAAGCTTACGGCCTATGAGAAGCTCTTAAAAGAGATTACCAACATAGCCTTAGAGAAGGGGATCGAATTTGGTTCCACCCAGGTGGTAGATAGTGTCCACACCGTAGCAGATGTGAACATAGAGAAAGATGAGAGGGGGCAGAAAGATGGCCAGCCTCCCAGAGATGGTAATGCTCGCTGGGGTGGGGCTCAAGGGTCCCAAGAGGAGCCTCCTATCGGTGACCTGTCCTGGCACGTAGTAGGCCAGGGCCTAACCCAGGGAGGAGTGTGTCTGTAGGGGGAAAGAAGGGGGAAAAGGGAAAGCAGAGAGGAAGCTAAAGCATAGAAAAGAAGGCTAGAGAGAGTCTTGGAAGAGGGAGTTCTCTTCCGTGAGGGGATAAAAATGCTCAACCCCCTCGTTTTTCAACAATCTCAGAAGATGGGGGGCTTGACAAACATCGTGTGTTGGTATAAATTGAGATCAGCAAAGCACTCACATCTTTGCCTCTTCTGCAGAGAGTCTTCTAGCAACAAGAGCCCGCAATTGCTCGAGAGAAAGGGGGTGGTGGTTCGGAGTTCGCTTATAGAAGCTCTAAAGCGATTTGAACCCAAGATGAGGAGGGGACAAATGTTTTCAAGCAGAAAGATTTGGATCTTTCTGGGAGTGCTGGTGGTCTTGGCTCTGATAGTCAGCGGCTGCGCTCCAGCGGCAACCCCGACACCGGCTGTGGAAGGAAAAAAGTTAAAAGCCGCTTGGATCTATGTGGGTCCTATCGGAGACTACGGGTGGAGCCACGCCCACGAGCAGGGACGTTTGTACGTCCAAGAGAAGTTCCCTTGGCTTGAGGCCCTGCCTCCCGCAGAAGCCGTCCCGGAGGCTGACGTCGACCGCTACATAGAGAGGTTCATCGTCGAAGAGGGGGCCGACGTGGTTTTCACCACCAGTTTCGGGTTTATGGACGGCACCATAGATGTTGCAGGGAAGCATCCCGACAAGATCCTCTTCCACTGCTCCGGCTACGAGAGGCTGCCGAATGTGGGCACCTATTTCGCCGAGTTCCATCAACTCTACTACCTGAACGGTCTCATGGCCGGAGCGCTGACCAAGACCGGCAAGGTCGGTTATGTGGGGGCTCACCCGACACCCGAGGTGGTGAGGCATATAAATGCCTTTGCCCTAGGAGTGAAGGAGGTTAATCCCGAGGCGACGGTGGACGTACGGTGGCTCTTCGCCTGGTATGATCCAGCCAAGGCTAGGGAGGCCGCAGAATCCCTCATCGCCGCGGGCGCGGATGTCCTTGCCTTTACTGAGGATTCCCCCACGGTGATAGAGGTCGGTCAGGAGTATGTCGAGAAGGGAGAGCCTGTCTATACCTTCAGCCACTATAGCCCCATGCAACAGTTCGGCCCCGATTCTTGCGTGAGTGGCCAACTCGTGCACTGGGAAGTCCTCTACGAGGACATCTTGGCCAAAATCTACTCCGGTGCTTACACCACCACTAACCTCGAAGAAGTGGACTACTGGTGGATGCTGAAGGAAGGGGCAGCGGAACTGGGAGCGGAGTTTGGTGTTCCCATCAACCCCAAGTTCGAGCCGGCTCTCAGGGAGAAGAAGGTGACCGACCCGGTGCTGGGTGAGATCAGCGTATATGACCTGGTCATGACCAGGCTGGAGCAGATGAGCGAAGAGACGGTGCTCTTCGATCCTTTCACCGGACCCATCAGGGACCAAGAGGGCAATATAAGGATAGAAGAAGGGCGCAGGGGAACTCACGACGAGCTCTGGCTCATGGATTGGTTTGTGGATAACGTGGTGGCCGAAATCCCGCGCTAATTCCACAGGTCAAAATCCAATGGGGGATATGAAATCATTCGATTTCCTCTATCCCCCTTTTCCCTAAAAGAGGTACTGGGCGAGGGGAAGGGGAGATGCCTGAAAGAGGAGAGCGGGGAGAAGTTGTCGTAAGCATGAGGGGCATCGTCAAGCGGTTCCCCGGCGTCGTGGCTAATGATCAGGTGGATTTTGAGGTCCGGGCTGGTGAGATTCACGCTCTATTAGGGGAGAACGGCGCGGGCAAGACCACCCTGATGAACATCCTCTACGGGCTGTATAGCCCTGATGAGGGAGAGATATACATCAGGGACAAAAGGGTTACCATAAGTTCGCCCAGGGATGCCATCGAACTGGGGATAGGCATGGTGCATCAGCACTTCATGCTGGTCTATCCCCACACGGTCGCTGAAAACATCGTCTTGGGTCTTTCTTCCGCCGATTTCTTCTTTCCCCTCAGGGAAGTCAGGGGGAAAATCACCGAGTTCTCGGAAAGATACGGTTTGAAGGTAGACCCTGAGGCGAAGATATGGCAGCTCTCGGCCGGTGAGCAGCAACGCGTGGAGATCATCAAGGCCCTCTACCGAGGCGCTGATGTGCTTATCCTCGATGAGCCAACATCCATGTTGGCCCCAGGCGAGATAGAGGAGCTATTCACTACCCTTCGGCGCATGGCGGAAGAGGGGCGCGCGATTGTGTTCATCACCCACAAGCTCGATGAGGTGATGGCTATAAGTGACTGTGTCACTGTGCTGAGGCGGGGCAAAGCGGTAGCCACGGTCGAAAAATCTCGGACGAACAAGCAGCATCTCACCAGGATGATGGTGGGCCGCGAAGTGCTGTTCCGCTTGCGGAGGAAACCGGTCGAGGAGGGCCAGATCGTGCTGGAGGTTAAGGGTCTTCATGCCCTGAACGATAAGGGACTGCCAGCCCTCAAGGATCTCTCCTTCATCGTGCGTGAGGGGGAGATTTTAGGGGTAGCAGGTGTGGCTGGCAACGGCCAGCGAGAGCTGGTCGAGGTCATCACCGGCTTGCGCCAGGCGACAGAAGGCCAGGTGGTTCTCCTGGGAGAGAACATCACGAACTGTTCACCGGGGGAGATCATAGGGAGAGGGGTAGCACATATTCCGGAGGAGCGCATTAGGATGGGGCTCGTCCCGGGAATGAGTGTCGCTGAAAACCTCATCCTGAAGGCATATCGGCGTTCTCCTTGTTCTCAACGGCTATTTCTAAACCACACTTTCATCGACCAACACGCTGAAAGGTTGATCTCGGAGTATGAGATCGCAACTCCAAGCAAGGATGCCCCGGCCAAACTCCTTTCCGGGGGCAATATCCAGAAGCTCATTCTGGCTAGAGAGACCTCCGAAGAACCTGTTCTGATAGTGGCTGCGCACCCGACCTATGGACTCGACGTTGGGGCCACCGAGCGCATCCGCCAGTTATTGTTGGAACAGAGCAAGAGAGGTGCGGCCATCCTGTTGGTATCTGAGGATTTGGAAGAGATAATGACCATCAGTGATCGCATTGCGGTGATGTTTGAGGGGAGGGTAGTTGGAATAGTGGATACGGCGGGAGCGGAGGTGGAGGAGATAGGATCGATGATGGTTGGCGCTGGGAAGGAGCAAGAAAGAGGACGCTCATGAGAGTGAGAATGGAAAAGAGGTTGATCCCCTCGAGGTGGATGACCCTGTCCGCTCCTATCTTATCCCTAGCACTGGCTTTGCTGGTCATCGCCTTTGTGTTTTTGGGATATGGCGTCAGCCCTCTCCTTGCCTACAAGAGGATATTCGTCGGAGCCTTCGGAAGTCTTTACGGGTTGTCTGAGACGATAGTCAAGGCCACCCCCCTCATGATATGTGGGGTGGGGTTGGCCATCGCCTTCAAAGCGCTGGTCTGGAACATCGGGGCTGAGGGACAGTTACTCATGGGGGCTGTTGCAGCTACCTGGGTGGCGCTGTATGCGATTCCCGATGCTCCTGCGGTGGTGCTCTTACCGTGCATGTTCGTGGCAGGCTTCTTAGGCGGTGCCTTCTGGGGGGTCATTCCTGGGATCTTGAAGGCCAAACTGAGGGCCAATGAAGTGATCACCAGCCTGATGATGGTCTATATCGCCAGCGAGTTAGTGAATTACCTGGTCTATGGCCCCTGGAAGGGGGCCGAGGAATGGGGCTTCCCCTATTCGTCAAAGTTCCCATCCTCAGCCCAGCTTCCACGCCTGCTGGGCACCCGCATCCATTATCCCACTCTCATCCTCGCCCTTCTACTGGCTATGCTGGTATATGTTCTCATGATGCGGACCAAGTTGGGCTATGAGATCCGGGTGACGGGTGAGAACCCAGAGGCGGCAAGGTATGCGGGGATGAGTTACTTTAAGACCGTGGTGCTGGTTATGCTCATCAGCGGGGGACTTGCTGGGTTGGCCGGTGTGGGAGAGGTGGCAGGGATCCACCATCGGCTTAGATACCCCCAAGGCATCTCTCCAGGCTATGGGTTTACGGCCATCATCGTGGCTTGGTTGGGGAGACTGAACCCGCTGGCGGTTATCCTCACCTCTTTGCTATTTGGGGGACTGCTAGTGGGGGGAGATGCGATACAAGTGGCGTTGGGGTTGCCGGTGGCCACGATAAACATCTTCAACGGTGTGATCCTCTTCTTTGTTCTCGGTGGTGAACTCCTCACGCGGTACAAGATCACCTTTGAATGGAGGAGGGAGGAGTGATCCTAGAATTCATTGTGGCTGCGTTAAAGGCCGCGATCCCGGCGGGCACACCGCTCCTCTTCGGGACGCTGGGCGAGATCTATGCTGAGCGCTCAGGCGTGCTGAACCTGGGGGTCGAGGGGATGATGATCATGGGGGCGGTAACAGGCTTTGGGGTGACTCTGGCCACGGGCAATGTTTGGTTGGGGATAACCTTTGCCGCCATGGCTGGAGGGCTCTTAGGCCTGGTTCACGCCTTCTTGAGCATAACGCTGCGAGCCAACCAAGTCGTTTCAGGACTCGCTCTCACCATGTTTGGGTTGGGCATGAGTGGGATGCTCGGCAAGAGATACATCGGCACCCCGCCCCCCTGCCGCCTTCGCGTGGCCCCCATCCCCTTGCTGAGGGATATACCCTTCCTGGGGCCTATCCTTTTCCAGCACGACCCCCTGGTCTACCTCTCGGTTTTGCTTGTCCCTCTGCTCTGGTTTGTGCTCTTCAAGACCAGGGCTGGGATAAGTATAAGGAGTGTGGGCGAGGCCCCTGCCACCGCCGATGCGTTGGGGGTGAACGTCTTCCTGGTTCGGTATCTCTGCGTCTTCCTTGGGGGGGTGCTTGCCGGGCTAGGAGGGGCTTACCTTTCGCTGGTTTATGTCCCGGCATGGATAGAGGGGATGACAGCCGGCGCGGGCTGGATAGTGATCGCCCTCACCATCTTCGCCATGTGGAGCCCTGGTCGTGCTCTCATAGGGGCATATCTCTTTGGGGCGGTCAAGGTCTTGCAGTACAGACTCCAGCCTTTAGGGGTATCACCTAACCTTCTGAATATGTTACCCTTCATCTTCACCATCATCGTCTTGCTCGCTGGAACGGGAGAGGTGATAAGAAAAAGGATAGGGGCGCCCTCCGCCCTCAGCATACCCTACGCCAGGGAGGAGAAGTAAGCCTTCTGATAGGTCATGTAAAGATCGGACAAGGTCGCTAGTGAGCAACGGTGGGGACCAAAGTGATCAAGCCTTCTTTTAGAGATATTTTGACTGCACAGCGGAATCTGGGAGGCCTCATAAGGAGGACACCTTTGGAATATTCCCCCTTCCTCAGCCGAAAGACCGGCTGCCAACTCTATCTGAAACTGGAGAATTGGCAGAAGACCGGCTCCTTCAAAGTGCGGGGGGCCACCAACAAGGTGGCTACCCTCTCGGAGGTGGAAAGAGTCAAGGGTTTAGTTACCGCCTCGTCGGGGAACCACGGACTGGGCGTCCTCTTCGCCGCTCAGGCCTTCGGGGGGTTGGAGGCCGCCATCTTCGTCCCTCAAACCACCCCCCGCGGAAAGGTGGAGAGGCTTCATCTTCTCCCAGGGAAACTCTATGTGAAGGGGAAGGGTTACGACGAGGCGGACACGTTGGCTCGGGAGTTCGCCGAAGAGCGGGGGGCTATTTACGTCCACGCTTATGAGGATCCGGAGGCTATCGCCGGGCAGGGCACTGTGGGGTTGGAGATCATGAGCGACCTACCGATGGTAGAGGCGCTTCTGGTGCCCGTAGGCGGCGGGGGCCTCATCTCCGGGGTGGCTATCGCCGCCAAGATGATCAACCCCCAGGTGAGGGTGATCGGCGTCCAGTCAGAGGCCTCACCGTCAGGCTACCTCTCTCTGAGGGATGGCCAGCCCTATGAGAGGTACGAGGCAGCCCCTACTATAGCCGAGGGGTTGGCCGGGGGGTTCGGAAAACTGCCCTTCGAACTGATCAAGGGACGGGTGGAGGAGATAGCTATCGTCACCGAGGAGGAGATCCGGGCAGCGGTGTTAGCTCTCTTGGAGTCAGACCAACTGGTGGTGGAGGGTTCAGGAGCGGTAGGCGTGGCGGCACTACTCTTCGAAAAGGTGGATCTCAGGGGCAAGAAAGTGGTGGCTCTCCTGTCAGGGGGCAACATAGATGCCGGACTTATCTTCCAAATAATGAAGGAGCGTTACGGATGAAGGTCTATATCTCCTGCGATATGGAGGGCATCTCCGGAATAGTGAGCAGCGAACAGACCCACAGGGGCAACAAGGAGTATGAACGGGCTCGCAAACTGATGACCAAGGAGGCTAATGCGGCCATCGAGGGGGCGTTGGTTGGCGGAGCGACAGAGATCGTGGTTAACGACGCCCATGGGGAAGGACGGAGTATCCTCATCGAGGGGTTGAACCCCCAGGCCCAACTTATATCCGGTTGGCCCAGGCCTTGGGGCATGATGTAAGGGATAGACGGAACCTTCGACGCTGCCTTCTTCATCGGATACCACGCTCAGGCGGGGACGAAAGATAGCATCATCGCTCATACCGTTAGCGGCCGTATCTATCAGGTGAGACTCAACGGAGAGCCGGTAGGTGAGACGGGACTTAACGCCGCTCCAGCCGGCTACTTTGGTGTTCCTGTGATCTTGGTCACAGGGGATGGGTTGCTAGCGGAGGAGGCTAAGGCTCTTCTGGGGCCTTCCTTGGAGAGGGTGATGGTCAAGAGGGGTATGGCGCTCAGGCCGCCAAGTGCCTGTCGCCCCAAAGGGCAAAACAATTGATCAGGGAGGCGGCAGAGAGGGCTTTGGAGCGGGGTGGACGGCCCTTTAGGGTCTCCCCTCCTCTGACTTTGACCGTGGATTTCGCAAGAGGGGTGCAAAGTGAGATGGCTGAACTGATCCCCGGTGTGGTGCGCCTTGAGGGCCGCCGGGTGGAGTACACTCATGATGACTATTTGACTGTCTATAAGGTCTTCCGGGCTATGAACAGCCTGGTGGCGCAGTGATTAGGGGGAGGGGAGTGTGTCTCGTGAGATCCGCGTCATCCATTATGGCCTGGGAGCCATCGGCAGTCAGATAGCCAGGCTGGTCCTTTCCAGGGAAGGGATGCGGTCTGTGGCCGCCATCGCCGGGGCCTTGGGTTGGGAACTGGAGGCCATAGAGGAGAGCCTGGAGCCGGTGATCGCCGAGTGGTCGATGCGTACCTAGTTCTTGGAGGTGGAAGCGGGTCAAGTAGCGGGTGTGCATCAGATCGGGCGGGGGATCAAGGATGGGCAGGAGGTGATAACCCTTGACCCAGAGATATATGTGGGTCTGGAGAGGGCAAAAGACACCATCTCCGTGGAGGGGAGACCCTCTGTCAATCTAACTATTGAGGGGGTGCATGGCGATATCGCTACCGCGGCTATCGTAGTGAACGCCACCCCTCGGGTGGTCGATGCGCTGCCGGGCCTGGTGACTATGGCCGATCTGCCCCTCGTTTGTGCCCGATGGGGCCAGGCATGACTTAACAGATACCGCTCAGTCTCTAGATCGTTAGGAGGGGCTATATCTGTTCCGGCAAGGGAGGTTCTGTCACTTGAGGGAGCCTCCCTTTATGTCTGCCAGAGCCGTTTGTGATATAATGAAAAATAGCGGTTTGCCTTCACATAGTTGTGGGGAAATGATCCAGGGGAGGATAAGATGTCACTCTCAAAAAGCCTGCTTTTACGTCTTTCCCGCAGCATGACCCTTCGAGATTTCATCATCGGGTTCAGTGTCGCCCGGCGGATGAGTCGCCGCTTCGTGGCTGGGGAGACTCTGGAGGAAGCGATCGGGGCCATCAGGTCCTTGAACCAGAGGGGGCTTCTAGCCACCATCGACCATCTGGGGGAGAGCGTCACCTCCGAAGGGGAGGCCCTCCAGGCGATGGAGGAGTATCTGAGAGCCCTGGACGGCTTGGCGGAGTCGGGAGTGGATTCGGGGGTGAGCCTCAAACTCACCCAGATGGGGCTAGATATCGAGCAAACCTTCTGCCAAGGGAACGTAGCCCAGATCGTGGAGAAAGCCAAAAGGTACGGTATCTTTGTGCGGATAGATATGGAGGGGTCGCCCCATACGGAGAGGACGATCCAGGTCTATAGAGCCTTGCGGCAGAGGTACGACAACTTGGGGATCGTCATCCAGTCCTATCTTTATCGTTCAGAGGGTGATGTGCGGCAGATGATACCCCAGGGACTAAACGTCCGTTTGTGCAAAGGGGCTTACGATGAGCCGCCCGATATCGCCTTCCCCGATAAGAAGGATGTGGACGCCAACCTTATAAAACTGACGGAGATGCTCCTCACCGAAGAGGCGAGAAAGGCGGGATGCTGCCCTGCCCTGGCCACCCACGACGAGAAGATCATCGACTGGTGCAAGGAGCACGTCCAAAAAGAGGGTATCGGCAAAGAGGAGTTCGAGTTTCAGATGCTCTACGGCATCCGCCCTCGGTTACAGGAGGAGTTGGCAGCCCAAGGTTACCGGGTTCGGGCCTATGTCGCTTATGGTAATTCTTGGTATCCCTATTTCATGCGCCGCTTGGCTGAGCGGCCAGCCAACCTCCTCTGGCCCTTGAAGAACCTCTTTAAGGCTTAGAAGAAGATCACCAAGCGGCTCAGAAAAGGTGAAGGAGTGGAACAACGGTTTTCTCTCCATCCCCACCCTAGATATCGAGGGCATATCGTCACCGGGCCCTCGGACGAAGACTAGCGAAACTTCTGGGGATGGAGGCGAACCCATAAGAGTGGCTTAGTCGCTTTGATGATGAAGGAGACCTTTGATGCAGATAGATTTCTTCAGCCTACTATGGATAGTCATTATTATCATGACCTTAGTCCCGGCCATCAACCGCAGGCTCGTAGAGAGGAGTCGGCAGCGGCTGATGCGGGCCATCGAGAAGAAGCGAGGATCGCGGCTCATCACCCTCATCCATCGCCAGGAGGCTTTGAGTTTCTTGGGGATAGCCTTCTCTAGGCACATAGACATCGAGGACTCGGAGCGGGTTCTGCGGGCTATCCGCCTCACCCCCGATGATCTGCCCATAGATATCATTCTTCATACTCCGGGAGGCTTGGTCTTGGCTGCGGAACAGATCGCCCACGCCCTGGTGAGGCATAAGGCCAAGGTCACGGTTTTCGTGCCCCATTACGCCATGTCTGGAGGGACCTTCGTGGCTCTGGCGGCGGATGAGATCGTGATGGAGGAAAACGCCGTTCTGGGCCCCGTCGATCCCCAGTTGGGAAAGTACCCTGCCGCTTCCATCCTCACCGTCTCCAAGGTTAAGGATATAAACGAGATAGACGACGAAACCCTCATCCTCTCCGATATGGCTCGCAAAGCCCAGAAGCAGGTGCACGCTTGTTTGGTGGAGATCCTTATGGCTAACGATATGCCTCAAGAGAAGGCGGAGAGGATAGCCACAGCCCTAAGTTGTGGCCAGTGGACCCATGATTACCCCATCACCTTCGAGGAGGCGAAGGAGTTGGGGCTGCCTGTCTCCTCCGGCCTGGCAAACGAGGTCTATCAGTTGATGGACCTCTACCCCCAGGCAGCGGGCCGGCGCCCCTCGGTGGAGTATATCCCCTTGCCTTATCGCCGCGAGGAGGGACCAGAGAAGGAGTGAGCCCCTCTTCCGCCCTAGAGGGTGGCCTGGAGAAGGAACTTTGGAGATCGTCTTAGATTTAGAATTGGGGTTGGAGAGTTGGAGGGTTCTCCAGGTCTTGGGCGTCCCCCCAGAGAGAGAAGGCAAGCAGTTGGAACTGGTGGAGGAGCTTTCGCCCCGAGGACGGGAAGTGATGGAGCCGGTGATCCTCTACGACCTCTTCCCCGTGGAGGAGGCACACCCTGGAGAGGTGGTATTGAAAGAGGCGAGGCTTAGGAGCAGGGGGTTGGCCAAACTTTGGGCCCCGGCCCAAGAGGTGGCTTTGATCCTCTGTACCATCGGGCCAGCCCTGGATGAGCAGGTCTCTGCCTACTTCGTCGCCTCTGACCCCCTCCGAGGCCTGGTCCTAGATGCTATAGGGACTGCCGCCTTGGAGGAGTTGGCCGAGGAGGCTTGCCGCCTCATAGCGGAGGTGGCCAAGGAGAAGGGTTGGGAGGCCAGCGCCCCCCTCAGCCCAGGCAACCTGGATTGGGGCCTGAAGGAGCAGCGGATCTTCTTCGACCTCTTGCCCGCCAAGGAGATAGGTCTCCGGCTAAAAGAGAGTTATCAGATGACCCCTCTGAAATCGCTCTCCCTGGCCATGGGGCTGGGAGAGGAGGTTCTTCCTTCCATAGGGGAGCCACTCTGCGCCTACTGCTCCTTGGGTCGGAGGTGTAGATACCACCGGGAGATAGAGCCCCTTCCCAAATAGGAAGGGGCTTCCTATATCAGCAGGTTTAAGAGAGGTTCGCACTAGACTGGCTGTTTCGCCCTCTTCTTTTCCAGATAATCCTCGATGGCCGCATGGATGGCGTCGGCCGCCAGGTTAGAGCAGTGCATCTTGATGGGGGGAAGGCCGTCCAAAGCCTCGGCCACTGCCTTGTTGGTGAGTTGCATCGCCTCCTCTATAGTCTTTCCCTTTATCATCTCTGTGGCCAT
>DFBK01000030.1:52916-67289 GCA_002366595.1 Anaerolineales bacterium UBA3082
ACCTTGATGAAGATCTCCATCAGGTCGCCGCAGATGGGGTTCCCTTCTTTCCCCACACCGTCCGGATCCTCTATCACCCCCACATTGCGGGGGTTCATAAAATGATCCATCACCTTTTCGGAATACATCATCTTCTCCCTCTCTTAGACGAGGCTGGAATCGATCAAGGGGCGAAAAGCACCCTCTCTAACTCCTTCAGCCTTTCTACCCCTTTCATCTCGTAGGGGAAAAGGGGCAGTTGGATGATCTTCATCTCCTCCCCATATTCCCTAACTAACATCTCGATATAGATGATCTGCATCTCTCTTCTCTTCCTATGGAAGTCGCAATCGGGCTCCTTTATCACGTTGTTTATGATGAGATAGGGCATATCGAACCCATGCCTTTTGAACTCCCTCACCAGCCTCTGGGTCTGATAGACTCCCAGGGCCTCGGGGATAGTCACCAGCATGAACTTGGTCTTCTTGGGGTCCCTTATGAAATCGGTGACCTCCTCAGCCAGCGCCCTCCAATTCCTTATTATCTCCAGGAAGGGCACCTTCTTCAGGTTGAGGGTGTCGCGGACCTCTAGGTAGAACTTGGGAGCCATGCGCAGATGCTCTATGAATTTATAGGGCAAATTCAGGAGGCGCAGGGTGTCCCCGGCGGGGGCTGTATCCCAGACCACCAGGTCATACCTTCCACCCTTCACCCTATCCACGATATAGTCTAACATGAACTCTTCCTGGATCCCTGGCGCTATGGCCACGTAGTTTATCACCTCTTCATATCCCATGTCTACAATGGCAGAGGCCGCCTCATACACCTCGGGCCCGAACTTCTCCTTCCACCTCCTCATCACCTCTTCCGGGCTTATCTCCAGCCCATAGAGGTTCTCCACCCCTCCTATCTGCCTCTCCACCGGGCCTATCTCTACCTCAAATATGTCGGAGAGGGAAGGGGTCAGATCGCTGGAGACGATGAGCGTCTTATTGCCCGCCAAAGCGTAATGAAGGGCCGTGGTCGCAGAGCAGGTCGTCTTTCCCACCCCACCTTTCCCTCCGAACATGAGGACACGTTTATCGTTGCGATCTAGATCTAAAAGAGACATCTTCTCCTATGAAGCCCTGGTGTAGAGGGGGGACATGGAGCGCAACCGCTCTACTATCCCCGGCAAGACTTCCAAGAGATAGTCCACATCCTCCTCGCTATTCTCATGCCCCAGGGTAAGGCGTAAAGAGCCATGGGCCACCTCGGGAGGGATGCCCATGGCCAAGAGGACATGGGAGGGTTCAAGGGAGGCCGAGGTACAGGCGGAACCGCTGGAAGCGGCTATGCCCATCATATCCAAGCCCAGAAGCATCCCTTCCCCCTCTACATAATTTATGGTGAAACTGGCGCTGTTCGGTAGCCTCTCTTTAGGGTGACCGGTCAACTGGGTGTCCGGGATGGAGGAGAGGACACCCTCGATCAAGCGGTCTCGGAGGGCTATGAGTTTGCGGTTATTTTCCTCTCGCTGCTCCTGGGCCAACTTGAGCGCCGTGGCCAACCCCACGATGCCGGCCACGTTCTCCGTCCCCGCCCGTCGGTTCAGTTCATGAGCCCCGCCGGTCTGGGTGGGGAGAAGCCGCACCCCTCGCCGCAGGTAGAGAACCCCCACCCCCTTGGGGCCGTAGAACTTGTGGGCCGAAAGGGAGAGAAGATCTACGTTAAGGGCTTTTACATCTAGGTCTAAGGCTCCTCCCGCCTGGACAGCGTCAGTGTGGAAGGGTATCTTGTGGGCTCGAGCGATCTCCCCTATCTCGGCGATGGGCTCGATGGTCCCCACCTCGTTGTTGGCATACATAATGGTGATGAGGATTGTCTTCTCAGTGATAGCCTTCTCCACATCGGCGGGATCGACACGTCCGTACCTATCTACCGGCAAATAAGTCACCTCAAAGCCAAAACGCTTCTCCAGTTGGTCGCAGGTGTGGCCCACGGCGTGATGCTCGATGGGGGAGGTGATGATATGTTTCCCCTTATCCCGGCGCAAGAAGGCTACCCCTCGGATGGCCAAATTATCGCTCTCCGAGCCGCAACTGGTGAAGATTATCTCCCTGGGGGTGCAGTTTAAGATCTGGGCCACATCGGCCCGGGCCCCATCTATCGCTTTGCGCGCCTCCTGTCCCAGGCGGTAGACGCTAGAGGCGTTGCCGTACCGCTCGGTGAAGTAGGGGAGCATGGCCTCCACTACCCGAGGGTCCACCGGAGTGGTGGCTGCATGATCCATATATACCGTATGTTTGGTCATCCTTTAGACCCCTTCAAAAAGTTCGGTACTTAGATACCTTTCCCCTGTATCGGGCAGAATAGCGACGATCACCTTACCTTCGTTCTCTGGCCTCTTGGCTACCTCTAAGGCAGCGAAGGCGGCAGCGCCAGAGGAGACGCCGGCCAATATGCCCTCCTCTCTGGCCAAGCGACGGGTCATCTCCTTGGCCTCCTCGTTCTTAACTCTTATTATCTCATCCACCAGGTCTAACCTTAAGACCTCGGAGATGAAGCCATCACCTATCCCCTGAATAAGGTGGGGACCAGGTTTGCCCCCGGAGAGGACTGGAGAGGCGGCTGGCTCCACGGCGATGGCCTTAAGAGCGGGTTTGAGAGGTTTTATCCCCTCCGCCACGCCAGTGATGGTCCCTCCTGTTCCCACGCCAGCCACGACAATATCTACTTTCCCCTCGGTATCCTCCCAGATCTCTTTGGCCGTGGTCCGGCGATGGATCTCCGGGTTGGCTGGGTTCTTGAACTGCTGGGGGATGAAATACCTGGAGTCCTGCGCCGCTAACTCTTCGGCCTTACTTACCGCCCCGGGCATTCCGTCGGCTCTGGGAGTCAGGATGAGTTCCGCACCTAAAGCCTTAAGCAACTTCCTCCGCTCTAGTGTCATCGTCTCGGGCATGGTGACAGCCAGCCTATACCCCTTGGCCGCGCAGACGAAAGCCAGGGCGATGCCCGTATTGCCGCTAGTTGGTTCCAAGATGATGGTCTCCTCCTTGATGAGCCCCTCCCGTTCCGCGGCCTCGATCATGCTCACCCCGATGCGGTCCTTGGCGCTGGAGAGAGGATTAAAAGATTCCAGTTTGGCAAGTATGGTGGCCTCCACTCCCTTTGTGACCCTGTTTAACCTCACAAGAGGCGTGTGGCCGATAGTTTTAGTAATATCTTCGTAGATCCTTCCCATGCTCAGGCCTCGCTTTCTCGCTCTGTTGCCCCCTACTACCAACCTAGAACCCTCTGTAGCGAGAAACTCTCTCCTCGGCTAATTTTGGGGTTAAGCCTTCTGCCCTGTCGCACTTGGTCATTTTCATGCTAAGTCCGCCAAAGTGGTGGAATCCAGTATCTCGGCGATGCCGTCGCGTACCCTCTTCCAGACTACCCGCGTGGAGCAGGTTTTGCTCATCTCACAACACTCCAACTCCACCGACTCCAATAGACACTCCACAGGAGCGATGGTTACCTCCAGGGCCCGCATTATCTCGCCCATGGTAATGGCCTCAGGCTCCTGGGTCAGGGCATAGCCGCCCTTAGCCCCGCGCTTGCTCTTCACCAGGCCAGCCTTTCTCAAGAGAGCGACAATCTGTTCCAGATAGGCGAGGGGGAGGCCCTGGCGTCGTGCCACCTCGGAGAGGGGGGTATGACCCTGGCCGAAATCGCGCGCCAACTCGGCCATCACCCGAAGCCCATATTCCCCTTTAGTGGTGATGCGCATAAGTAATTCCTAGTAAAATAGTCGGAAATAATAATACCATGTTTGGTCTTATTTGTCAAGGTGACGCTTGATGTTGTTTAACATCTGAATTGTCCGCTATTCTATCTCCAAAGCGGGTAGAAAGAAGGTGGGATAGATGAAAGCGGATTTTGAACGAAAGGTTGCCATTGTGAAGCAAATATTGGAGGGCAGGATCTCGGGGGCAGTTAGCGCAAAAGCTTTAGGACGCTCTTCAAGAACCATCAGGCGTTACCTCGGGGCCAGAGGGGTTGAAGGGTCATCGGCATAGCAATGATGGGGAGCCCGCTCTCAAGGAGGAGATGGAAATTGTCAGAAGGGAGGGGGGTTAGAGAGCAGCCAAAGAGATCATGAGATCTTAAAACTCAAAGTTCATCCGGTAACCATCTCAACTCTGAGGGGGTGAAGCCCCTAAAGAGGTTGGTAGCTAAACACCCGAACAATCTCTGGCAAGCGGAGATCATGGGTAAGGCTAAGTTTCCCCAGATGGGGGTGATGTATCTGATTGCAACCATTGATGATCATTCCAGATTCATTCTCTCTGGTAAGTGGTTTAGGAAGCAAACCAAGATCAATGTCTTTAGGGTTTGGTATCACGCTCTCTGCCATGGTCAAGCCGATTACCAGTATTATGCCCAACTCCTGGGGATAGAACTCATCTATGCCCACAAAGCTCGAACAAAGGGTAAGATCGAAAGGTTCTGGAGGTTCGTTTCCCACCGGGATCCTTGACGGACAACAGGACTTTGTCAGAGAGGTCTCAGTGATAAATCAATAGAAGAACTCAATAAAAGGTGGTTCAATCAGGGGTTTCATGAAAAACTGCCAGGATACCCCCCAGCTTGCTGGGGGGAGGAATGGCGAGCGGGGGCTTGGGGGCGGCAGCCCCCAATACAATCCTTCCGCTGGCTAAGCCCCGCAGCTTGCTGCGGGGTGGTTAACCCTAACGGATTAGGGATGGGCAATCGGACACTGAGTGAGGTCTACCTCCTCTCAGAAAGGAGGAAAGACCCGAGGGAGCTGAGGACCATGCTGGTCATTGAGGAAAGACGAAAGGTAATGTACGACTCCACCATCTCTCTCTATAGTCACCGATACCGAGTTCCGCCAGGATACATCAACTGTCGGATCTGGGTAAAGATCGTAGGAGACAAGGTCATCTTTTCCCTACGGGATCCTGTAAGGAGAGGCGATGAGTAAGGTTATCTGGAAACAGAGGGTCAAGATCTAGGACACCGAACTAGGATAGTCTGTCCGGACAATTGAGAGGTTAAGTTACATTAGGCTAGAAAAGAACTTCTTTCTATAAATAAGAGAAGATGAGTCACGGATAGCGCCGGGAAGGGTTAGGAGAGTTTCATCACCGGTAGGCGGCGGTTCACGGCGTCTAAGGCCGCCCTTGCGCTGGCCTCTCTCTCCCCCTCGCCCCCGATGAAACTAACCCCCAAGAGGGTCTCTTCGCCAGCGGGGAAGAGGTAAGAGACCCGCACCACTATGATCTTTCTCTCTCTCAAATCGAACCGCTCCACTCCTTGTAGAGCCAGTTCCGCCTTGGCTCCCACTACCTGCTGGAGAGCGTTGAGAGTGGCCTGGGCCACTAGTTCCGCTTCCCCTACCCCCTCACCCTTGGCCAAACCTACATGCAGCCCTTCCGGGCTCCCGATTTGAACCTCCGCCTCTGCGCCAAGCGGCCCGACCTGGCAATGCACGGAGATAAGTTTGAGGCGGGAGAGGCCCAGCGGTAAAATCTGTTCCTCCCCCAACTGGACGAGACTTATCTTCCGGTAGTCCACTCGAAAACCGAACTTGACGAAAAGGAGCGACTCGATGTCCCTGACGATTTGCTTTGGAGCCCGCTCCGTGGAGGCCATAACATGGATCTCGGAGAGGTCACCCTTATCACCGGGAACTACCCGGTTAGCGACCACGCCTTGAACCTGATTGATGGCCCCCTCCAACTCCCGGGGGTCGAGTACGCGGCTGTGTTGGGCCATGAACGACCTTCCTCTCCTGATCTTTTCGCTTATTATAACCCAGAAGTCAACCCCAAGCAACGCCTTCGTTTCATCGCTTCTAGATGGGTGGGTCTCTCCACTGCTCCCTCCCATCTCTCGGCGATAGAGGATGTAGCGTTTCTGTTCCCTAAAGCCGACCCCTCCATATAGATGGGTGGCGTCGGTGAGGCTAGCCTTGACGACCGAGTAGGTGAGTCAAACCAACTCCCCGGTAACGCTTCACCAGGTTGAAATTCCACTCCACGAAGGTGTAAGAGGCCTTGGCCTCGTAAAGAAAGCGGTTCATCCCTCTCACCTCTACCAAGAAGACCGTGGGGTAGCCCACGGCCCGAAACAAAACCGCGGGCCCTAGTGCGCCCGCGGCCAAAACTTACCATACCTTACTAGCGCATGGGCGCACTAGCCAAGGAGAAACGGCGATGGTACCTCTTGAATCGTAGCGCACCTCTTCACCTCCTTACAGAAGGTCGCACTCATTATAGCGGAAGGGGTGATAGTGGTCAAAGTTGAAGATTACCTCTTGATATGATATTATGGCTTTGAGGCTGACCATTCATGGGGAGGGAGGATACCGATGAGAAGGCTCGTGGAATGCGTCCCCAACTTCAGCGAAGGGGGAAGAAAAGAAGTCATCGATCAAATAGTGGCCGAGATCACAGAAGTTAAGGGGGCCCAATTCTTGGATGTCCAGATGGACGCCGATCACAACCGGGCGGTGGTGACCTTTGCTGGCCAGCCGGGGCCGGTGGAAGAGGCAGCCTTCCGCGCCGTGAAAAAGGCGGCGGAACTGATAGATATGGAAGGGCATCAGGGGGAACACCCCAGGATAGGCGCCACGGATGTGGTGCCCTTCGTCCCCCTGAGAGGGGTCACTATGGAAGAGTGCGTCCAGATGGCTAAGCGGCTAGGGGAGCGGATAGGCGTCGAACTCTCCATACCGGTCTACCTCTACGAGAAAGCCGCCACTAGACCAGAGAGAAAAGATTTGGCCTATATCCGCCGTGGCGAATACGAGGGACTCAAGGAGACGATCGAGACCGATCCCGATCGGGAGCCAGACTACGGCCCAAGACAGTTAGGCAAGGCCGGGGCCACGGTGGTGGGAGCCCGCGACCCTCTCATCGCCTATAACGTTTATTTGAATACCGACGAGGTGGAGATCGCCCAAAAGATCGCTAGAGCCATCCGCTACTCCTCTGGAGGCCTAAGATATGTTAAAGCCCTAGGACTCTATATCGCTCAGCGGGGTTTGGCCCAGGTCTCTATGAACATGACCAACTATCACCAGACGCCTCTCCATCGCGTTTTCGAGATAGTCAGACGAGAGGCGGCCCGGTACGGGGTAACGGTGGTGGGGAGCGAGATCGTGGGGCTGGTGCCGGAGGGAGCCCTCCTAGGAAGCGCGGAATACTATTTGCGACTGGAAGATCTCTCCGAGGAGCAACTTCTGGAGAGGCAACTGGAGGTGCCAGAGGAGGCTCTGGTAGCAGAGCCCAAGGCGGATATGAGGGCCTTCTTGGAGGAGGTGGCAAGCCCTTCGCCCACCCCGGGGGGAGGGAGCGTGGCCGCTTTATCTGGGGCTTTGGCCGCCGCCCTAGCCAGCATGGCTTGCCAATTGACGGTGGGGAAAGAGGAGTACACCGAGGCGGAGAAGGAGATGATGGCGGCCTTGGAGCAGGCACGAGGTCTCCAGAAGGATCTCTTCGCCTTTATCGAGGAAGATGCCCAAGCCTTCGAGGCGCTCCTGGCGGCCTACAGGCTGCCCCAGGATAGGGAAGAGGAAAAAGAGAGCCGGGCGATGGCTGTTCAGATGGCCCTCCGTGGTGCGGCCAGCGTCCCTCTGGTCGTGGCCGATAGGGCGGTGAAAGTCTTAGAGGTCTTGCTCACCGTGGCCGAGAAAGGGAAGCCTAACGTCCTGCCCGACGCGGGGACGGCTGCCCAGATGGCGAAGGCCGCAGTGCACGGCGCAGCCCTCAACGTGCGAACCAACGCCACTTCCCTCGCCGATGAGGAACTGGCCAGGGCCTTCGAGGAGCAGATAGGGGGCTTCGAAGCGAGAGCAGAGGAACTGATGGCTCAGATCGAGGATTTGCTAAAGGCTCGCCTATAATCGCTTTAGAAACCTACGGGCACACCAGATGAGGTATGTGAGGCCGGCGAAGATATAAGGAGTTCGCCGGCCAAATATTTGGGCCTGGCGGAGGTTTTCCAAGAGCTCCTGGGGGGTAGAGAAGGGGGCTATCTTTTTTGCGTTCTCGTTATCGGATTGATGACGGATGCGGGCGTTAAACCCCTCTATTATATCCACCTTCCCTATGATAGATACCAGGGCCTCTTTTCCTATGTTCCTGGGTACATCTCTAGCCAAGGGGTGAGTGGCGTAGACTAGGCCTCCTTGCTCCTTGATCTTACTCACCATCTCTCTTAGGGGTAGCCCTGGAGGGATCCTCTCCTTAAGGAAGAACCCCCCCTATCTCTCCCGCTTCGGTGAGCACCTCCTCTCCCGCTATCACTGGAAAGGGAGCGACCTCGGACAGCCTGAGGGCCCCTTCTATTTCGCTATGGTCTAGGACGGCGATGGCATCTACCTTGTTGTTCCACTGGACAGCCCTCATCACCGCCTCAAGGGACATCCAGCAGTCGAAAGAGAAAGCGGTGTGGACGTGGAGGTTGATACGCAAGGTCAGTCAGCCTCCTTGAACCAGCAGCACCTTTAACCCCACCCGCAGCGCCGGGTGATCATCGGTCAATAGAACACGAATGGTTTAGAGCGTCGGCCTTCCTCTTATCACTACCATTCCTCGCTTTCCAGCACATGGCCATTCGCATCCAACAACTCGATACGCCGCACTTCCAGGGTCTCCGGACGTGCCAGGAGAAACGAACCGTCCTTCAGGGGCACAACGTCAATTTGCCCGTCAGACCACACGATGTGAACAGCGTCGCCACGATGACTGAGTCCAGAAGCGGTGGTCAAACTGGTGATGTTGCCCCCCACGGTGTACCCCGCGACGAATGTATCGGCTGCGATCTCACACCCAAAGAGAGGCGGCTCCCACGAGGAAGGCAGCTCCTTTGGCCGTATGGTATGGAAGCCTGAAGCCTGTGCTCGCCAGCCCTTTCCTTCTGGCGTGACAAAAGTAGTGGCCAAACAGTATGTGTCCGTTTCCTGCGATTTGGGACTCTGCCAGCGGTACAGCAAGACCAAACCTCCTGCCACTTCTTGTTCCTGTAAAACCTCGACGGACTCCTCGACATACCTATCAGCATGCGTCAACTTGCCAGGGAACTCAGTTAAGGCATCCAACGGGGTAGGATGAAACGGCCTGCCCCAGCCACTACAACCTGTTACGAGCAACACAATACTCAGAATCAAGGTCAGTAGGCACCCACTCGTCGTCCAAATAGTCCGCTTTACTCTCATCCTGCCTCCTTCGAGGATAGAGTGGAGGTCGATTCGCAAGGTCAGTCAACCTCCTTAGGCCAGACAGATTGACCTCCCTTGAAGACCCTGGCTACCAGGTTCCCACCGAAGCGGTAGGCCAAATCCCGGTAGTCGGAGGTCTCCAAGATAAGGATGTCGGCCTTCTTTCCCACTTCCAGGCTCCCCACCTCCGCGCTTTTTTCCAGGGCATAGGCGGCGTTTAGGGTGGAAGCGACGATGGCTTCAGCAGGGGTCATACCCATCTTCCTCGCGGCCAGGGCGATGACGAACTGCATAGATTCGCACCAACAAGTTCCGGGGTTAAGATCCGTGCCCAAAGCCACGCGCAGGCCCAACTCTATCATCCGCCTGGCAGGGGCGTAATGTTCCCCACCTAAGCCGAAGGGGGTGCCGGGAAGGAGCACGGCAACGGTCCCGGCCTCCGCCAGAAGCCTCAATTCCTCTTCAGGGGTACAGATCAGATGATCAGCGGATGTCGCTCCCAGTTCCGCCGCCAAGGCCGCCCCCCCCAAGGTTTTGAACTCATCGGCGTGGATCTTCAGACCCAGGCCCCAGGCTTTGGCTGCTTCAAGAATCCGCCGAGATTGGGCCAGGGTGAAAGCGCCCTCATCGCAGAAGACATCGCAGAAACACGCCCCCTCCTGGGCAGCCTGAGGAAGCATCTCCTTCACCACCACATCCAAATATTCTTCATTTCGCCCTTTGTATTCCTCGGGGATGGCATGAGCGCCGAGAAAGGTGGCTACCAAGTCGACAGGGTGGGTCCTATCGAGACTCTTAATCGCCTGCAACATCTTTAACTCCTGGGCCATGTTGAGTCCATAGCCGGTCTTGACCTCAGCGGTGGTGGTGCCATAAGCCAACATCCTATCCACCCGCTGCCAACTTTCAGCCAGCAACTCCTCCACAGTGGCCTGGCGAGTGGCCCGCACGGTGCTCATGATGCCCCCACCGGCGGCCATGATCTCTAGGTAGGTGGCTCCCTTCAGGCGCATCTCGAACTCATCGGCCCTAGAGCCTGCGAAGACCAGGTGGGTATGGGGGTCCACAAAGCCGGGCATAACTACCCGGCCAGAGGCGTCCAGTTCTTCCTTCGCCTCGGCCTGGGCTCTGACCTCTTTACTCTTGCCCACCAGGGCGATTCGGCCATCTTTTATAGCCAGGGCCCCATCTTCGATGAGGCCCAGATCGCTCATGGCCGGGCCGGTCTTAGGGCCCGGAGAGGCGATGGTCAGAAGTTGCCCTGCGCTATGGATTAATAGATCGACCCTCATGCGTCCCTTCGAGGATGGCGTCCACCTGGCTATTTCATCATCGGTATCTTGAGGCCTTGCTTTTTGGCGGTCTCTATCGCCTCTGGATACCCGGCGTCCACGTGGCGGATGATCGCTGTCCAGGGGTCGGCGTTGAGGACCCTCTCCAATCGCACCGCCGCTTTTGGCGTCCCATCGGCAACGATCACCTGCCCGGCATGCTGGGAATAGCCGATCCCCACCCCGCCACCATGATGGAAGGAGACCCAGGTGGCGCCGCAGACGGCGTTCAGGAGGGCGTTCAAGAGGGGCCAGTCAGAGATGGCGTCGGAGCCATCCCTCATCCCCTCCGTCTCTCGGTTGGGGGAAGCAACGGAGCCTCCATCTAAATGGTCCCGCCCGATGACGATGGGGGCCGATATCTCTCCCCGACTGACCATCTCGTTAATGAGAAGGCCGAATTTGGCCCGCTCACCATATCCCAACCAACAGATGCGGGCCGGCAACCCCTGAAACCTCACCTTCTTTTGGGCCATCTCTATCCAACGCACCAGATGCTCATCGTAAGCGAACTCTTTAGTGACCACCTCATCGGTCCGGTAGATATCTTGAGGATCACCGGAGAGGGCCACCCAACGGAAGGGGCCTTTCCCTTGGCAGAAGAGGGGCCGGATATAGGCCCGCACGAAACCGGGGTAGTCGAAGGCCTCCTTAACCCCAGCATCGAAGGCCCGTTGGCGTAGGTTGTTGCCGTAGTCGAAGACCACCGCACCCTGGGCCTGCATATTGAGCATCGCCTGGCAATGGCGGGCCATGGAGTCCATAGAACGACGGGTATAGTCGGCAGGCTCCCGCTCCCGCAACTCCACCGCCTCCTCTAGGGTAAGGGTATGAGGCACATACATCAAGGGGTCATGGGCCGGGGTCTGGTCGGTGACTACATCAGGGATTACCCCCTGCGCCACCAAAATGGGGTACACATCAGCAGCGTTGCCGATGAGTCCGATAGACCTCGGCTCCCCCTTATCTAGGGCCTCCTCCACCAACTTTAGGGCTTCATCCAACTCATCCACCACCAGGTCTACATAGGCCGTGTCCAACCTCCTTTGAGCCCGCCGGGGATCCACCTCCACGATGAGCCCTACCCCCTCGTTCATAGTAATGGCCAAGGGCTGAGCACCCCCCATCTCGCCTAACCCAGCCGTGAGGATGAACTTCCCCTGGAGCGACCCGCCGAAATGTTTCTGGGCTGCGGCCCCCAGGGTCTCATAGGTCCCCTGCAAGATGCCCTGGGTGCCGATATAGATCCAACTTCCAGCGGTCATCTGGCCATACATGATGAGCCCCTGCTGCTCCAGTTCCTCGAAATACTCCTGAGTAGCCCAGGCGGGCACTATGTTGGAGTTGGCCAGAAGGACCCGAGGGGCATCGGGGTAGGTCTTAAAGACCCCCACAGGCTTCCCCGACTGCACCAGTAGTGTCTCATCGTTCTCTAGTTCTTTGAGGGTGGCGATGATAGCCTCGAAGCACTCCCAGTTGCGAGCCGCCTTCCCTCTCCCACCATAGACGATGAGGTGGTCGGGGTCGCCGGCTACATCGGGGTCCAGGTTGTTCATCAGCATCCGCATGGCGGCCTCTTGCCCCCAACCTTTGCAGGTCAAGGTGGTGCCCCGAGGGGCCCTGACTAACCTCTTTGCCTTCACCGCCATCTTTCACCTCCCTTAAAACTTCCGGCTGTGATAACCGCCCCTTGTTTCACCTTCTTGAAACCATGGTTTTTGGCCTGATGTGAAGTATATTTGACCATCTGACATCGTACTGCGCCGTTGCCTATAGCGGCTGTCAAAGCCTGTTCAATGCTTCTGAAACTCTGTTTACCAACTCGCCACTACCTACCAATTGTCGTAGGGCCTCAATATAGGGATACATAACCGTGTCTTTCTCGATGAAAGGCACGAGTTCCCTGATGGCTTGATAAGCAGGAGCCGTGCCTTGGCCTAGCTTGAGGGCTTTCTTCTGACGACGGAAATCTATAGCCTGAGCCGCGGCCATCAACTCCAGGGCCAAAATGGTCTCCATATTGCCTGTGACTTCTCGAGCCTGGCGGGCGGCGATGGTCCCCATGCTCTGATGATCCTCGGTGTTGGCCGAGGTGGGGATGTTATCCACGCTAGCAGGGTGAGCCAACCCCTTGTTCTCCGAGACCAAGGCGGCAGCGGTATATTGGAGAAGCATAAGGCCGGAATTAACCCCTCCCTCCTCGATCAGAAAGGCGGGCAAAAGCCCCCCGTTTAGAGCGGGGTCCAGAAGCCGCGCCAGTCGCCGCTCAGAGATATTGCCCAAATCGGCTATAGCCGTAGCCAGGTAGTCCATGGCTAAGGCTACGGGCTCCCCGTGGAAGTTGCCCCCGGAGAGGGCTAAAGGCTCTCCATCCTCCCAAAAGAGGAGCGGGTTATCGTCGGCAGAGTTGAGTTCGATCTCCACCACCCGATGGGCGTAGGCCACCCCATCCCGCACCGCCCCATGGACTTGGGGGATACAACGCAAACTATAAGCATCCTGCACTCTATAGGGGTCATATCCCCGCACTAGTTCGCTACCTTCAAGAAGGCGACGAATATAATCTGCGCATTCTATCTGATAGGGATGGGGACGGAGTTGATGGATCCGATCTTCAAAAGGCTGGGGGGTCCCCTCTAAAGCCTCCAGGCTTAAAGCACCTGCGACATCGGCCACAAGGGTGAGGTTCTGGGCTCGATGGATGGTCAACGCTCCTATGGCGGTCATCACCGCGGTGCCGTTGGTCAAAGCCACCCCCTCCTTAGGCCCTAATTCAAGAGGGGCTAACCCAGCCCTTCTCATCGCCTCGCCCCCGGTCACCCTTTCCCCTCGATAATAAGCCTCTCCCTCACCTATGAGCACCAGGCTCATATGGGCCAGAGGGGCCAAGTCTCCTGAGGCGCCCAGGGAGCCTTGAGAGGGAACTACGGGGATAAGGCCACGATTTATCGTCTCCAGTAACGTTTCCAGTGTCTCGAGGCGAACCCCCGAATACCCTTGGGCTAACGTATTAGCCCGAATGAGCATCAGGGCTCGCACCGTCCCCTCATCCAAAAGGGGCCCTACGCCCACGGCGTGGCTGAGGATGATGTTCCGCTGCAAAGTGGCCGCCTGTTCCCGCTCGATGATCCTGTCTGCGAAGCGGCCGAACCCGGTGGTGACGCCATATACCACTTTCCCGCTCTCCAACAGCCTCTCTACCGCCTGACGGGAACGGCGCACCTTATCCTGGGAGGCCAGTTCCACCACCGTTCCTCCCTCAGCCACCGCCACTACATCTTCGATGGTGAGGTGATCGCCATCGATCACTACCTCTCGCATCTCCCCTCCTCTTATTTATTATACCACCGAGAGAAGCGAACGAGAAACCAAAAAAGAGCCGCCTATCATATGATAGGAGGCTCAGGCCCTTTGAAGAATCCGCTACTCTACCATCTCCACCGTCTCACCCGCTAGGTAGCGCCGGACATCCTCCTTCGCCCGACGGAAACGCTCTATGAGTTTCACGTCCGATTGCCTGAGCATACCGATGACCCGCCGAGCGCAATCAGAGCAGCCCAAGGAGGCCTTATAACTACCCGGGTTGCACCTGAGGCAGCCACAAAGCCTAATCATCATCAAGGAGAAGGCTAGGCTATCCTCATGGGTATCCGGCAAGGAGGCCACTCGGGCTACTAACCTCTGCCACTTCCCGTTCCTTATATCGATCAGGTCAGAGACGCACTCGTGAGGGAAAAGCAATTCGCTCCTGAAATAGACCGTCTTCATCTACCCCATCACCCCTACAAACATAATCTCCAAAAAAGGCATAACAACCTTACCCCAGCGAAAAGTCTAATTAAATTTTAC
>DFBK01000030.1:67342-67814 GCA_002366595.1 Anaerolineales bacterium UBA3082
AATCTGCCAATCAAACCTACAGACAGGAGTCGCGATGAGAACTTGAACACAACCCGAGTTAGCATGGGAACTCCATAGGGCTGGGGTTATGGTGAGCCAGAGATCTCACCATCCTGTAGGAAGGTGCCGGTCATCGCCCAGTGGGTGGAAAAGCACTGGGTCACCATCTATCGCAGGTTGTCCACGGGATCCTGTAAGGGGAGTAGAGGGTAAGTTGCTACACTCAGCGTCACCATGTGGTCAGACCCTACCACAAGCACGTCAAGTGTCCCTGCGGGAAATGAGGAAGCGTTCGTGGAGAGCTTTCACCGTACTTTGCGCAAGGGGTGTCTTGGTTGATGCAAGTATAAGTTCAGTGAGAGGGAAGAGCCACAAAAGGGGGTCCTGAGGATATCTAGGGTACTATCACTATGAGCGGTCTCACTTGGGCCTCGATATGCGAACCCCTCTACCGTCTATTTGTCGCATTTGA
>DFBK01000076.1 GCA_002366595.1 Anaerolineales bacterium UBA3082
TGTAGGCACGCGTCCTTGCTTCCTGAGGGTGGTTGAAGAAATCAGTTGCGGGACCGTGTTCCACAAGCTCACCCAAGTAGAGGAAGATCACGTAGTCGGCAAGCCTCCGCGCTTGTCGCAAGATATGGGTAACGATTACAATAGTATAGTTCTCCTTGAGGTCAAGGAGTCGTCGCTCTATATGTTGGGCGGAGATAGGATCCAGGGCCGAGGTGGGCTCATCGCCCAGTAATACCTCGGGCTCCACGGCGAGACCTCTGGCCAAGCAGAGCCGCTGCTGCTGTCCAGCGGAGAGCCTTGAGGAGGGGGCACGAAGCCTATCCTTTACCTCCTCCCACAGCCCCGCGGCTCGCAGATGATCCTCCACAATCCGATCCAACTCTTCTCTCCCTTTGAGGCCGTGAATGCGGGGGCCAAAGGCCACATTGTCGTAGATCGACATAGGTAGAGGATGCGGCCTTTGAGAGAGCAAACCTATCCTCTTTCTGATCTCCGTCACATCAACATCAGGACGATAGATATCGAGACCATGGAGTAGCACCTGGCCCGATATCTTCGTCCCCTCCACCAATTCTACTAATCGGTTTAAGGATTTCAGAAAGGTGGTCTTGCCACAACCTGAAGGTCCGATGATCACCGTGATCTGCCTTTCGGGGATCTCCACGGTCAAATCCTTTAAGGTGTGATCATCTCTATAGAATACATTAAGGTTATGGACACTGATGTGAGGGTTGGCCATCCTTTCTCCTATCTTATCACGTGGGCTGTAAACCTCCCGCCGACAAGCCTACAGCCCAGACTAATAAGTAAGACTATGATCGTAAGCACTAGGGCAGAAGCATAGGCTCTCTGCTGCACTTCAGGGAAGGGGGTAGCCAGTTGAAAGAAGACAGCCAAAGGCAAGGAAGCCACAGGTCTAAAAAGCGAAGAGGGCAGATTGTCTGTATAGCCAGCGGTGAACAAGACCGATGCCGCATCGCCGATGCCCCTGCCAAAGGCCAAAAGAATCGCCGTCAAAATCCCGGGCAGAGATTGTTTCACTACCACGCTTATTGCCGTTTCCAATCTCGTGGCCCCCAAAGCATAGGCGCTTTCCTTCAATTCGAAGGGGACCATGCTTATCACCTCTTCCATAGCCCTGGTCATGATGGGGAGTTCAAGGAGTGTCAAGGCCATAACGCCTCCCAGCAACGACGCCCTAACCCCCAGGAAGACCATGATGGTGAAGCCAAAGGCCCCGTACACGATAGAGGGAACACCCCATAAGACATCAAGGGACAATCTGGTAAACTCGGAGAACCTGGACTTGCCGCTGTACACTTGCAAGAATAGGGCGATGGGGAGGCTAAGAAGAAGGGCCAAGACCGTTGCTCCACCAGCCAAACATAGAGAACCGGTGATGGCATTCAATATCCCGCCCTCTCCTCCCAAATAGTATCCTCCCTTGGGAGTCTGGATGAGCATCGCCAGGTTGAGAGCAGGCAAGCCCTTCAAAACCACAACTACCAGTACGTACACGAGGCTTCCGATGACGATGAGTGCTGAGGCTATCATGAGCCCCTGAAAGATAAGTTCCTCCCTCCGTTTATCCAAATCTACCTCACCCCCCTTCCCCCAACACTCGCCGCAAGACGATCCTGGCCACGATGTTGAAGCATAAGACCATGAGCAGTAAGAACAACCCCGCGCCTAAGAGTGCCGAGTCGTAAAGTGGTATAGACATCATCTCCCCATAGTTGTTGGCAATCAGGGCCGTCAACGGATATGCGGGGTCAAAGATGGATGATGGAATTATGGCCACATTACCCACCACCATGAGCACCGCCATCGTCTCTCCGAAGGCTCTAGAGAAGCCCAAGACGATGGCCGCGACTACACCAGGAAGCGCCTTGCGCATCACGACATGCTTCACCATTTGCCATCTTGTAGCCCCCAGGGCTAAGGAGGCCTCCCGAAGTCCGTCTGGCACCGATCTAAATACCTCCTCCGTAACGGAGATGATGATGGGGAAGACCATAAGGGCCAATACTATGCTCCCGGCCAGCACACTGTAGCCGGTGGGGTTCTCCACGGAGAAGAGAGGAATGAACCCTAAACTCCTCCCCATCAGGGGCGCCACATAATCTCTTATCAGCGGCACCACGGCCAGCACCCCCCACAGACCGTAGACCACCGACGGTATGCCGGCCAAAAGATCGATGAGCGGCTTGACAACCCCTCGAACCCTTGCCGAGGCATACTCAGCTAAATAGATAGCGGTTAAAAGGGAAAGGGGAATAGATATGATCATGGCCAAGGCTGTTACCCAGAGTGTACCGAGGATGAAGGGGTAGAAGCCAAACTCCCCTTTCAAGGGGTGCCAAGAAGAAGAGAAAATTAACTCCCCTAGAGGCTTGGCGGTTAAAATCGGTCTGGCTCGCGCATACAGGGCTAAGGCTATGAGAAAGACGATCAGACTACAAGAGAATGTAACCAAGAACATGAGCCTGCTGGCCAGGCGGTCTTTCAAACTTCTGGTGAGCATCCCTTCTCCTTCGTCTGTTGGACGGGGGGAGAGATTTGGATTTCCCCGCTCACTCTAACTTCCTCAGCCCTTCCTCAAGATGTTCTTTCGGCAAAGGTATATAACCTACTTCTTCAACGTACCGCTGTCCCTCAGTTAGAATCCAGACCATAAAAGCACGCGTCAATCCGGTCGGCTGACCTGGGGTGACGAGGTTCAAAGCCCTCGCCGGGGGAGAGGGGTAGATCCCTGTGGCGATGGCTTCCATGAGTTCACCCTTGGTTTCGTAAAAACTCTCCTCCTCGTCGAGGCGACCATTAGCGTTCAGGTCGAGAGGGAGTATCTTTATCCCAGCCACTGGCTTTCCTGTCGCCGCAGCGTAAGCGAAATTCAGATTATTGTAGCCTATGCCTAGGGGGTCTTGACTAACCGCTTCTGCGAGTCCCGGGTCCCCATAGACAGCCAGACCTATTAGATCCTCCTGTGCATACCCACCGAGGTAATGAGCCCAGGTCTGAGCAGCACCACAGGCATCCGATCTGGTATAGATATGGATTTCATACGCCACATCCGACCTGCCCACCACTTCTCCCCAGGTGGTTATATCCCCGGTGATCCAGATGCCCTCTAGGATTTCCTGGGACATTCCCCTGCCTAAAAGGTCTTGCAATACCGGGTTATCCTCGTTGACAGTGGCAACAACAGCGTCCTTAGTGACCGGGACCCAGAAGGCACCTTGCTTGATCTCCTCAGGGTATATCTCCCGCGAGACCATACCGATATCCACCAACCCCCCCAGGGCATCGGCCATCCCCTTACCGGCTCCGCCTGCTGATATATCAAAGGTGACTTGAGGGTAGATATTATGAAATTCCTCGCCCCACCTGACCATCATAGGGTAAAGAGCCCAAGCACCGGAGACCCTCACCGTTCCTCTCAACTCGGCTCCCTCCTCCTGCTCAGTCGCCTTTTGGCATCCTCCTATCGCTATGGCAAGGCCTATCAAAACGGTGATGACCTGCCTAGACCAATAGGACCTCCGCATTCCACCCTCCTTGAACGCTCCTTCCATTGGCAAATGGCGACGCTCCTCCTCAAAACGAAAGCCCAGAGACATAGTCATCTCTGAGCCTGCCTTTCCGACTACGTCTCCCTTTAAGCCTACGAGGTTAGCTGACGGGTTCGGACTGGGAGAACCGCCCTACTCGCGGCCGCGAGATTCACCCCCATCGAAAACGACGGATAATTGGGTCCCCCGCTTCCCTGATGAGAATTCGGCTTTCAGATACTAGCTATAGCTACAACTTTCTCCCTATATTATATCATACGTAACTCTTTTAGTTCAATTTTATACTCCCAGAAGTCTCGCTTTCCAAGGGGCTGACGGCGTGGGCGCAAACATCGGCCAAGGTGGTGTGATCTAGGATCCCTGCGATGGCGTCTCGCACCTCACCCATGATGATGCGTAGCCCGCACCTCTCCTCCCCTACCGGACAGTTGCACTCCTCGTAGGCCATCTTGCTGACGCAACGGATGGGAGCCAGGGGGCCATCGAGGACTCGGATTACTTCGCCTAAGGTGATCTCCTGCGGTGCCCGGGCGAGATAGTAGCCGCCGTTCGCCCCCTTCTTGCTGTGCAAGATGCCAGCATGTTTGAGGGTCAGAAGAACCTGCTGTAAGAATTTGACCGGTATCTTCTCTCGGTTCGCGATATCATCAATATGAATGGGACCCTGGTCATAGATGAAGGCCAAGTCTATGAGGGCCCTGATACCATACTCGCTTCTTTTGGAGAGTCTCATCGCTCGCTTTGTCCATTTAGTCTATTAACTAAATAGATTTACTATACTTTATCACACTTATGCTCCCCTGTCAAGAGCACTGTGCAGCAATGATAGGCACACGAGGTAACACCCCTCTAGCAAGATACGGGAAGACGAACGAAACACGTACTTTGCCCTGAATTAGCAAGGGTCCCTCGCAGTTTGGGGCGGTTGGGCAGGGGAAGGGGTTAAACGCCTCGGGGTTGTTAGTTGCCTTCTCTGGCTCTTGAGGTCTCTATCTTGTTCCAACCCTCTAAGAGTAGACGGGGGAACCCTATACCTAGGCTTCCCCTGTCCCTTACGTCAAGGAGATGAAACGGCACAAGTGATCCTACGGAGTTGATTCCTTCTTGGGACGACGATAGATGAACCAGTAGACGAGGCCTACCATGAAGGCTCCGCCGACGATATTCCCGATGGTCACGGATATGAGGTTGCCGATGAATCCCAGGAGGTTGAGGTTCGCCAGGTCACTAGCGACCTTTCCCGCTGCGGATACCACCTCGGGTTCGGCTTTCAGCAAGATCCCCATGGGGATGAAGTACATATTGGCTACGCTGTGTTCGAAACCTGAGGTCACGAAGGCGGTGATAGGGAAAACGATGGCCAGGATTTTGTCTGTAACGCTTCTACCACTCATGCAGAGCCAGACCGCTAGGCAGACCAGGGCGTTGCACATGATACCCCGGGTCAAGCCCTCCATGAAGGAGAGGTTAACCTTGCCGTTAGCGATATTTAGGGCTGTTGCACCTACCCCATAGTTGGCAAAAGCCCATTGGCGGGTAAGGTACATGATAAAGGCCGTAGCCAGGGAGCCTACCAGGTTTCCAAAATAAACGATACCCCAGTTGCGCATGAGCTGCCCCAGGCTAATCTTGCGGCTCGCCCAGGCCATCATAATCAGGTTGTTGCCGGTGAAGAGTTCCGCTCCGGCTACCACCACCAAGATGAGGCCTAGGCAGAAGACCAAGCCTCCCAGGAGTTTGGTCATCCCGAAGCCGAAGCCGGTATTGGTGACTACCAGGGTGCAGAACTCAGCTCCTAGGGCGATGAAGGCCCCAGCCAAGACTGCTAGAGCGAAAGTACTCCAGAAGTCCAAGTTGGCCTTCTTGACCCCTACATTCTCCGCCCTCTCTGCCATCTCTGGAGGGGGAAAGGCATCTATCCTGATCACCTCTTGCATCTTTTCAAACCTCCTTAATAAATTTTTAGCCCTACCTGTTGGAAGCCTCTCTAGTTGGTTCTCTCTATCAGCAACGGTACAACTATACAAGGCTTCAGAACAGGGAGCGCGGCCACAACAAAGCGAAGCGGTTCTCCCGGACCATTTTACAGATAATCAGTGGGAAATCTTTAGGGAATACTGCTCATCGCTAGATCGGGGCCTTGACTATATAGTGATCTTTACGACACGCAACGTCCAGTCTTGATTCTGGGACTGGGCAACCAGGGGCTTTCTTCGGCTACTCCGTGCCTCGCTCTTCTGCGGGGGTCAACTTGTGTCTTGTCGTGACGCGCAACTCCGCCACTTGCTCCTTGCCCGTGACATATAGGCCGGCGATGAGCGTGGCCCAGATCGAGCCGGGCACGAACAGCACTGCCAGAACCGCTATGGGTATGGCTACCACGCTTGCAGGTTCACATCTTGGCACCTCCTCCCACCTTTGCTCGACTACGGGGCCTCTTTCCTACCGGATGACAGGCCAGGGATCGTTGGCTGACCATCCTTGTCAGCACCGCAGATTTGTGAAAAATCGCACTATAGAATAACACAATGTCCTTTCTTTGTCAAGACCTCGCATTCACTCACCTAAAATGTTACCGAAGTGGTATAGTTCATGAAAAACCGCCATTCCTCCCCGCAGCTTGCTGCGGGGTGGTTAACTCAATGGTCCTTTTTTGGTATCATATAATTGTGAAGAGATGCACAAATTCGCCATAAAGGCCAGGGTCCCAGGATAGAGGAGTCCCAGGGGCCTCTTTCTTGTGGAACGGCTCCTTGATGAGCCTATCGCGGAGCAGAGCAAGGGTTCTATCCAATGCGGTCCTTGCAGTGCCTCCTTTTCTACCGCCTACGCTAAGGATTACGCCCCCTGCGGGCCGGCTAATGGGAAAGAGTGCTCAGGAACAATACATCTCTCTTCCCCAGATGATGGACTTATGTCGACAATATCCTGGACGCTGTGTTGGCTGCCTACATCGCATATTCATATGCTAGAGAGGCTACTCGTCTTGGCTGCTCTGCAGAGAGCCTTTATACACATACCTATCAGCCCCTATGACCAGATTTAGACCTAACTTTGACCATATTATGATATAATGAGGGGTAGTGAAGGAGCCTAGATTTTGTATAACATGTGATCTTATAGTAGAATTTGCAGGTACATCCAAAGAGGAGGTGTTGAAAGCGTGAATATCGGCAAATATGAGTTCCCGGATGAGCTATACTATGACAAGAATCATGGCTGGGCTCTCGTAGAAGGGAACACGCTCACCCAGGGGGTCAGCGACTTCGCCCAGAAGATATCCAAAGAGATCGTGTACGTTGAGGTACCTCGGGTGGGACGCGAAGTGGAGCAAGGTAAGACCTTCATGTCCATGGAGTCGGGCAAGTGGGTCGGCCGCATCGCCGCTATGGTCAGCGGAAAAATCGTCGAGGCCAATGAGGAACTAGAATGGGACGTGGCGCCTATCAACGAAGAACCCTTCAGCGGAGGCTGGCTGGCCAAGATCGAAGCTTCCGATCTAGGTGAACTAGATAACCTGTTCAAGGCTTCCGATGCGGAGTTCCAGGCCTTCATAGAGTCGGAGATAGAGAAGTATAAGGGCATCATCGAGGAAGCATAGGGTCTTGCCTGGAATTCTCCTCTAACGATATTGTGGAACAGAGGCATACACTGCCCAGCAGATAATAGAGGTGCCGCTCCCCGCTTCGCTGTGCCGGGAGGAACGGCTGACCAGGACGACGGCTGGGAGCAGCAAGCGTTGATTGTCTGGCTTCTTTCGATGCCCGCAGAGTTTCGGCCTGGGGGTTGATTCGTTTTGCACAGTTTGGAGCCACAAGAGGCCATCGAAGATAAGCTAACGGTGGTAACGCAGGCCTGCTGGCCCGGCTCAAGGCCAACGGCGGCTGGGAAATTGTGTCTAGATTGAGACCTGCCACTTCTCGAAGAGGCAAGAGGTGACCAATGGACATAATGCTCGTATTCTGGGGCTTTCACATAGTGGCTATGATCGTGTTTCTCGTCGGGATGGGGCTCATTTTGTCTGTTTGGCTACAGGGGACGGTTAATGGGCGAAGCGATATAAGCGCTGGCCAGAAGCTAGCATTCCTGATTAGAGGTACTTTGGCCACTATCTTCAGCGCCAGGTTGGGGGCTCTGCTACGGACGCTTATCTGGGATGGGGCGATTCACCCCACCCTATTTAGGCAGCATAAGTTGCGATGGACCGCCCATTGCTGCGTCTTCGGTGGTATCGTGCTGCTAACTATTTTGAGTGCTTTCTCCTTTATAAGCGTTGATATCTTGATACCGATCTTTAAGATGGACAATATCTTCACGTCAATCTTCGCTAACAAGGATCATGCCCTCACCGCGTTCCTGAATGAGTTAGGGGGGCTGGTGGTCATGGTGGGTTTGATCATCGTCATGATCCGCCGGTATGTGATTAGGGAACTGGAAATGTCTACCAGGATCGTGGACACGGAGATCATCGTCTTCTTGGCTCTCATCATAGTGTCAGGTTACGTGGTGGAGATATGCCGCTTGAGTTTCGAGTTTGAGGAACTGCCTCCTACCGCAATCTATGCCTTCTTGAGCTATCCAGTGGCCTTGGTGGCGAGGACAGCAGATTTGCCGTGGGGCGCTCTTCATGACTGGCTTTTCCTGTTGCACGCTTTGTTCTCCTCAGCGGTGATAGCCTATATCCCCTTCAGCAAGTTCTTCCATGCCATAGCCGGCATCATCATTGCAAGCGTCAATACATTTGAGAGAGAAAAGCCCTCCTTGTGTGCAAAGGGGTGAGTTATGAAGAAGTTTGATCTTACCCACTATTCATTCAAGCAGTTGATGGAGTTCGATGCTTGCACTCGGTGTGGGGAGTGTGTCAAATGGTGCCCCACGTATTCGGAAGATGGCCATGAGTCTTTGCAGCCAGCGGAGAAGATACGCCGTATGAAGTCTTTCATAGCGTCTCAGTACGGCCTTCGAGCCAGACTCTTTGGGCCTAAGTTCCCCGCTGATGAAGCCTTGGAAGAATACTCTAGAGGTGTCTACGATTGCACGCTTTGTGGACGCTGCAATGTGGTATGCCCCGTTAAGATAGACACTCGTCCTTTGTGGCTTGCCATGCGTGAACATTTGGTCGAATTGGGCCATTATCCTGAGTTTTTCGATACTTTTCGGGACACGGTTACTACTAAGTATAATATCTCTGGGGACAACAATGAGGATCGCCTCATCTGGAGCGAGAATCTGGAACAGGTACCTGAGGGCGTGAAAGGCAAGGAAGAGGCGGAGATAGTTTACTATGTTGGCTGTACCCCCGCTTTCTATCCCCAGAGTTATGGTATTCCCCAAGCCACGGTGCAAGTGATGGAGAGGGCCGGCCTGGATTTCACCATGCTTGGGGGTGAGGAGTGGTGTTGCGGTTATCCCCTCATCCTCGCCGGCATGGGGGATGCGGTGAAGGAGTTTGTGGAGCATAATGTGGCGGCGGTGAGAAGGACGGGGGCCAGAAAACTGGTGGTCGGTTGCCCTTCTTGCTATCATACTTGGCTGCACGAGTATCCCAAAATCATGGGGGAACCCCTGGGTTTCGAGGTGCAACATTTGAGCCAGCTTCTGGAGGAACTGATCACTGGGGGAGATATAAAGCTCGGCAAGTTCGAGCGACCCGTTACCTATCACGATCCCTGCGACTTGGGGAGGAACAGCGGAATATATGAAGCTCCTCGCAATGTGATACGCAGCATCCACGGCATCTCTTTCACTGAGATGGAGGAAAATAGGCGGTATTCCCGCTGCTGTGGCGGCGGAGGCGATGTGGCGATGTTCAACGAGGAATTGGTGAATGCAGTGGCGAGAAGGCGCCTCCAACAGGCTCAGGCCACGGGAGCTCAACTGCTTCTTTCCGCTTGTCAACAGTGTGAGCGCACCTTGATGAATGCGGTGCGCCAGGAAAAAGTCAGAATGCGGGTATTAGACATAGTGGAACTGGTGGCCAGGGTCATGGAGGAGTGATCCGTTAAGGGGATGATCTGAAACGGTGCTTGCCTAGTGAGTTACCACGAATCAGCGTGCGAAGGAGACGAACATATTCAGCTTCATCGGGGCATATTGTCTCCTTCTCTATTTAAGAACCTGTGGGCCTATGTCGAGGTCACTAAGCCGGCGTCTGTCCTGCTTCTCATCTTCACCGCCCTGGCTACTATGGTCGTCGCCGCTGGAGGGTGGAGTTTTCCTCCAGGTCTTTTCGTAACGGCCTTTGTTGCTGTCGCCCTGGGCTGCGCGGGAGCGAATACCCTCACCTGTTATATTGACCGTGATATGGACCAGATGATGGAGAGGACAAAGCGGCGTCCCATACCCAGCGGCAGGATCCATCCTCCGCAGAGGGCTCTCTATTGGGGCCTTCTCTTGATGGTGGTTTCCCTGGCCCTGGCCTGGACGATCAACCCTCTGGCTTTTCTCTGCGGCCTTCTGGGCTTTATTGACAATGTCCTGGTCTACAGCCTGCTGGTGAAGAGGAGAAGCCCTTTGAATGTCATTCTGGGCGGGTTCAGTGGTGGGCTCCCTGCTCTCTTTGGCTGGGCGGCGGTCAATAACAGCCTCAACCTTACCGCGCTGCTCATCGGCTCCATAGTTGTCCTATGGATACCCAATCATATCTGGAACCTGGCCATCTTTTATACCGAGGATTATAAGAGAGTCAGCGTGCCTATGTTACCCGCTGTTTTCTCTCTGGAAAAGACCATGCGCTGTACGGTGGCTACTGTCGTGCTGATGTATGTTTGCTCCCTGGCCGTCTACTTCGTCGGCGGATTCGGCCTCATCTACTTGGGCATAGCATTGGTTCTGGGCCTGTTCATAACCGTGAGTAACGTGGTTCTATCCTTGAAGCCCTCTCGCGAGAGGGCCTGGATGATGTTCAAACTTTCCAGCCCTTATCTTTTCATCCTTTTTCTGGCTATGGCATTGGATATGCTTCTCACATGATCTCCCTTAGAAGCCTAAGAGGCTGAATTCTCCTTGAGATTCGGTGGCTATTGAGGTATAATTAGATAGACTTAGTCAGAATGCCACGGAGATGTCGTGCATCTTTATGATCTGGGGAACGTTCCCTGGGCCGATTCACAACTAATCTACCACGCTTTGCCTCACCTGTGCAGGGAAGCGTTGGTGTTGCTCTCTCCCGCCTCTCACTACGTTTGTATCGGTTATCACCAGGATCTGGAAAAGGAAGTGGATGTGGAGTATTGCCAGGCCAACGATATCCCCCTCTTCCGTCGGGAGGTAGGAGGAGGGGCTACCTATCTGGATAGCGACCAACTGTTCTACCAGTTGATTATACACAAAGATAACCCCTTGGCCCCAAGAGACAAAGCCTCCTTTTATCGCAAGTTCTTGCAGGCTCCCATTGAAACTTATCGGGAGATAGGCATTCCGGCAGAATACAAACCAGTTAACGACATCGTCGCCCAGAAGCGTAAGATATCGGGCAATGGTGCGGGGGAGATCGGTGAATACTTAGTCCTGGTGGGCAACCTGATCCTTGACTTTAACTATGAGATGATGAGCCGTGTGCTGAAGGTGCCCGACGAGAAGTTTCGGGACAAGGTCTATAAGAGCATGCGGGAGAACCTCACCACCATTAAGCGGGAGTTGGGGGAGGTGCCATCGTGGGAGTTGCTCACGGCTAGCCTGGCCCGCAACTTCGAGAAGATATTGGGACCTTTGCCCCGCGCAGGCATGGATGAGGAGCTACAGAATGAGGTGACCAGGTTGGCCTCGGGGTTTTTGAAGGAGGAATGGCTGTATAAGATAGGAAGACGGATGGAGGGACGGAAGGTCAGAATCGCGGCGGGCGTAGATGTCAAGCATCTAGTTCATAAGGCCCCAGGGGGCCTTATCCGGGGCGATGTGGAGGTCAAAGATGACGTTATCAGCTCTCTGACGCTTTCGGGTGACTTTTTCTTCTATCCGGCTGGTAAGTTGACCGAACTTTCAGAGACGCTGATCGGTAAGAAAGAGGCTGAGGTCGAGGAGATGATAATCCAGTTTTATGAGAAGTATAACATAGAATCTCCAGGAGTCGAGCCGGCCGATTTCGCCAAGGTGGTGATTGGCTGACCTTTGAAGAGGAAAGCG
>DFBK01000099.1 GCA_002366595.1 Anaerolineales bacterium UBA3082
CCTTTCGAGAGATCTCCTTGCGCTCGAAGGGGTAGCGGGCCTTGATTATCTCCCTCATCCGGGCCTCGATGATCTCCAAGTCCTCAGGGGTGAGGGGGCGGGGGAGGTCGAAGTCGTAGTAGAACCCCTCCTCGATGGCCGGGCCAATGCCCAGTTTGGCCCCGGGGAAGAGTTGGGTCACCGCGTCGGCCATGATATGAGAGGCCGAGTGGCGCATGGTTTCCAGATCGTTCTCTTTTCCCTCGGGATCCTTTACGGACATCATTTTCTCCTTCCCTTCTGGCTCGATTGACTGCCTAAGGCTCTCATCCTCAGTCATCATCACTACCCCCTTTTATCAACCCTGTTTCCTCTCTCCTTTTCCCCGGGATCCTGTAAGGAGGTGTTAAGCGAGCCAAGGCGATGCCCACGAAGACGATGAGCGCTCCCAGGGCCTGTAAGGGGGTGAGATGCTCTTTCAAAGTCAAGACGGCTACCCCCACCGCCACCACCGGTATCAGATAGTTATAGACCATGGTGCGGGTGGCTCCTATCTCCCCGATGGCCCAGAACCAAAGGACGTAGCCCAACCCCCCGGCGATGAAGGAACTGTAACCCAGCCCTAGCCAGCCGTTCAGCGAGAGGTGGGCCCATGGCTGATAGAGTAGCGCCCTCCAAGTGAAGAGGAGCATGGAAGCGGTCCCCAGGAGAAAGGATGCGGTCATGAGGCGCAGGGAAGAGTACCGCTCCAATGGGCGCCTGGCTACCACCGCGCATAGGCCGTTGATGGCTGCGCAGGTGAGGGTGAAGAGGTCCCCTTTCAGGTGTTCCACGCTGAGGGTCAACCCCCCTGATTGGGCTCCCACGATCATGGCCACTCCCAGGAAGGAGACTAAGATGCCCACAATCTGGAGGGGGACGATCCGTTCCTCCCGCAAGAGGACGGCGAAGAGGAGGGTGAAGATGGGCCCGGTGGCTATGAGCAGGGAGGAGTTGGAGGCCGTGGTGTAGTAGAGACCCAAGGTGAAGAGGATCTGGTAGAAACCGATGCCGATGATGCCTACCACCCCTACCCGCAGCCAATCTTCCCTCCGGATGGTTGGTTTCCCCTCCAGCAGCCACAGGGTGATCAAAAGGAAGAGGGTAGCCCCGCCGAAGCGGGCGGTGGCGAAGGCGAGAGGGTCAATCTCCTGGAGGCTATGTTTGATGACGCTGAAGACCGAGCCCCAGATCAGTACCACCGCGAATAGCAACAAATCTACCTTTGTCAGACGCCTCATCTTTCCACCCTAAAGAAGAGAGCCCGCCTTGGGGCGGGCTCTGCCGCAGTTCCACCCAATTTCAGCACGTAAATCGTGCCCTCGCAGCGCGGTAACGGGCGCTCCCGTAGCCCCATACTCGATAACCTTTCTGGGGCAGGCTCAGGGGTGGTTTTCCCCCAGGCCCTATGCTGGAGAGGCTTCCAGTCGCGGCCTCCTCCTCCCTGCAGCGGTGCCTCGGATACTCGTCCCCGTCACAGCCTTTATCTATCCAATAACCTACCTACTTGGTCATTGGTCATTTATCGTTGAGATTCGTAACATGGGCGGTACAAGACTTGAACTTGTGACCTCTACGATGTCAACGTAGCGCTCTAGCCAACTGAGCTAACCGCCCTCACTTAATCATTATAGCACAGAAGCAACGATTTGAAAAGATGGCTACCGAGTTTGGAGTAAGTAGGGCGGGTTTCCATACCTGCCCCATCCAGGTCGGATCTACTATCACTACGAGCAGCCTCATCCCGGCCTCGATATACTAACCCCTCTATCACCTCTCCTTCGGATGCTGAGGCATCCTCAGGATGCCGAACGCACAACCGCATACCGCCTGAAGGCTCCAATCCTGGTGCTGCAGGGGGAATCGAGGCTTCAGCCGGTTTTTAAGTGCCGTCAGGAGTTTCCTCCCCCGGCCTGGTACGCCTTGGGGCAGGCTGACGGCCAAGGCTGGAAGCGTCAGATGGTAACATCTGACGCCACTAAACGATTTGAAAAGATGACTAGCGAGTTTGGAGCCTCAAAGGATGATGTGGTAGAATGTATGAGGGTTGCGAAATGTGGCAAGTTGTGGGACATGAATGGGCCGTCACGTTGTTTGAAAACTCGCTGGCGCAGGGCCGGTTATCCCATGCCTACCTTTTCACCGGCCCCCCTCGCATCGGGAAGACCACCCTGGCCTTAAATCTGGCTCAGGCCCTGAACTGCACAGGGAAAGATAAACCTTGCGGGGAGTGCCTCTCCTGCCAAAAGACCTCCCAAGGCATTCACCCCGATGTGCGGATGGTGGACTTGGCCTATCAAAAGGGGCTTCTGGAGGGGCGGGAGGGCTCCACGGCCCTGGGCATCGACGCCATCCGTTCCATCCAAAGCGATGCAGCCCTGAAGCCCTTCGAGGGGAGATGGAAGGTCTTCATCATCCCCCAGGCGGAGAATATGACCCCTGAGGCCGCTAACTGCCTGTTGAAAACCCTGGAGGAGCCACCGTCCCATGTGGTTCTCCTCCTCACCGCTCTCCATACCGACCTCCTCTTCCCCACCATAGTCTCTCGCTGCCAGGTCTTCAACCTGCGACCCCCCTCTACAACTCTCATCCGCGAGGCGTTGGGGCGAAGGTGGGACCTCGAGGGGGAGCGGGCTCATCTCATCGCTGCCCTCTCCGCGGGGAGGATGGGCTGGGCGGTGGAGGCGGCCCAAAATCAAGCCCTGTTGAGGGAGCGGAACGGGCGACTAGATGAACTCTTGTCCCTTCCTGGTGCCAGGCGGCTGGAGAGGCTCTCCTTTGCCCAGCGCTGGGGAAGCCAGCCCGAAAGGGTGAAAGAGATCCTGACCCTATGGCTTGGCTGGTGGAGAGACCTCCTCTTAGCCAAAGAGGGGTGCTGGGATAAGATGGAGAATATCGATCGGAAAAATACCCTGCTTGAGGAGGCAGAGAAGCATGAGTTAGGGGAGATAAAAGAGTTCATCTCCTCTATACGGGAAACGTTACATGAGTTAGAGAGCAATGTTAACCTTCGTTTGGCCTTAGAGGTCTTGATGTTGGATCTGCCAAGCAAGCGATAAGTGAGGGGGAAAGATATCATGCCTAAGGTAGTGGGGGTTCGTTTCAAGCGAGCAGGGAAGATATACCATTTTGATGCCACCGGGTTTGAGGATTTGAAAGTCGACGAATATGTGGTAGTGGATACGGCGCGGGGACGAGCACTGGGGAGAGTGGTCTCGCCTCCGCAAGAGGTGAGCGAGCCTTCCGAGCATCTCAAACCGATAGAGCGCCGAGCCACCCCTCTCGACCTATCGGAGAGGGAAAGGTACCGGTTACAGGAGCGAGAGGCGCTGGAGAGATGCGGGGAGAAGGTAGCCCAGCATGGCCTGGAGATGAAGATCATCAAGGCCGAATACAACTTCGACGGCAGCCGACTGGTAGTCTTTTTCACCGCTGAGAAACGGGTCGACTTCCGGGAGTTGATAAGAGATCTGGCCCAAGCCCTCAAAACCAGAGTAGAGCTTCGCCAGGTGGGGGTGCGAGATGAGGCTAAACTTCTGGGGGGGTTGGGGCGGTGTGGTCGGGTCCTCTGCTGCGCCACCCATCTCTGCGAATTCTCGCCTGTCTCCATAAAGATGGCTAGACTACAGGATGTCTCCTTGAGCCCGGCGGAGATTTCCGGGGTCTGTGGACGGTTACTTTGCTGCCTGGCCTATGAGAGTGAGACCTACCGCTCCCTGAAGGAGAGGTTCCCCAAAGTAGGCGTTATGGTGGAGACCCCCTACGGCGCGGGGAAGGTGAAGAGCGTAAACGTCTTGAAGGAGACGGTAGAGGTGGAACTGAGGAGCGAGGTGACCGTGGAGGTCTCGGCCGAGGAATTGAGAGAGCGGGTTTGAGGAGTTTCAAGCGCTTGACCGCTTTAGAGCCTGCAGCCGCGGCACCACCTCTTCAGGGATCCAGACCTCTCCTATATCGGGGGTCTCTAGGATACCTGGGCCGTGGAAATCGCTTCCCCCCGTGGCGATGAGGCCATACTTCTTTGCCCAGCGGGCCAGATCCTGGCGTTGTTCTGGAGAGTATTGGCCATAGTAAGCCTCGAGCCCTATCAGGCCGGCACAAGCAAGTTCAGGCAAAAGCCCCAAGACCTCCAAGGGGTGAGCCAAGACGGGGAGCCCCCCAGCCTCTAAGATCATCTGCGTGGCCTCCGGGGGGGTTATCTTGTAACGAGGTACGTAGGCGGGACCGTTTCTTCCGATGTAGTTGACGAAGGCTTCACTGGTCGAAGAGACGTACCCTTTCTCCATCATCGCTCGGGCGATGTGGGGTCTCCCTATGGAACCCTCCCCTGCTATCTCCTTGACCCGTTTCTGACTGAGGGGCATACCTAGATCCTTTAGCCTCTCGATCATCTTCCAAGCGCGATGGCGGCGAAAATCCCGTATGGCTCTCAACCTCTCCTGGAGAGGTTCGTAATGATGATCGATGTAATACCCCAAGATATGGGCTTCCTGGGATCCTGCCTCAGCGCTTATCTCCACCCCCGGTATCACCTCCAAGGGTGTACCTTCGGCTGCCTGTAAGGCTAGGTCTATCCCCTCCGTCGAATCATGGTCGGTGAGAGAGATAGCCCCCAGCCCCTTGGCTAGGGCCATCTTTACCAACTGTGAAGGCGAATAGGCACCGTCGGAGGCGGTGGAGTGGATATGGAGATCGCACCTCATCGGGGCTCGACGGTAAGCCTCATAGCGGTGCGCGTCTGGTCATCGATGGTCACTTCTATGAAAGCGGGGATGCAGATCACGTCGAAGCCGTCGGGGGCCAAGTACCCACGAGCGATAGCCACAGCCTTTACCGCCTGGTTTACCGCCCAGGCACCGATGGCTTGCACATCTGCTTTGTTGCTCTCCCGCACCACCCCTGCGATGGCACCCGCCACCGCCGTTGCTCTGGACTTGGCCGATACCTTGATGATATCCATGGGTCCCCTCCGTTGTTCAGGTCGAGTTTATGACGTGCTCCATCAATCTTTTCAGCCTCAGTCCTCTACTTATCCTTCTCCACCTCCTCCAGGGCCGCTCGAGCGGCGGCCAAACGAGCGATGGGCACGCGGAAGGGGGAGCAACTGACGTAGTTCAGCCCTAACTGGTGGCAGAACTCTATGGAACTGGGATCCCCTCCGTGCTCACCGCAGATGCCTATCTCCAGATCTGGGCGAGTGCTCCTTCCCCTCTCCACCGTCACACGCATTAACTGCCCCACACCCTCACGGTCCAACACTTGGAAGGGGTTCTCCGGCAGGATCCCGCGCTCGACATACTGGAGCAGAAACTTCCCCTCCGCATCATCGCGAGAGACGCCGTAGGTCATTTGAGTGAGGTCGTTGGTACCGAAGGAGAAAAATTCAGCGTAGTTGGCGATCTCGTCTGCGGTGAGGGCGGCCCGAGGGATCTCGATCATGGTGCCGAACTTATAGTCTACCTCGATCCCCTCCTTAGCCATGACATCCTTGGCCACCCTCTCCAACTTTTCACGCTCCACCTTCAGTTCGTTGACATGGCCTACCAAAGGGATCATCACCTCTGGATGGACCTCGATCCCCTCTTTCGCCTTGCGGCAAGCGGCTTGGAAGATGGCCCTGACCTGCATCTCTGTGAGGCCGGGGTACATGATCCCCGCCCGACAGCCCCGGAGGCCGAGCATGGGGTTAACCTCCCACATGCTCTCCACCACCCGAAGGAGTTCCTCCTTTTCGGCTAGTCGCTTGGGGTCTTGGCCGGTGCAGCGGAGCCGTGTCACCTCCTCCAGCAACTCCTCCCGAGGGGCGAGGAACTCATGCATAGGGGGGTCGATGAGCCGGATGATGACCGGTAGCCCATCCATCACCTCGAAGAGCCCTTCGAAATCCTCCCGTTGGAAGGGGAGGATTTGATCCAGGAGCGCTTTCCGCTCTTCCTCGTCGTCGGCCATCACCATCTTCACCACGATGGGCCGTCGTTCCTCCTCGAAGAACATATGCTCCGTGCGGCAAAGGCCTATCCCTTCGGCGCCGAACTCCCGGGCTCGCTGGGCGTCGCGGGGGTAGTCGGCATTGGCCCAGACCCCTAGGCGGCGGAACCCGTCCGCCCAGGAGAGGAGGGTTTGAAGTTCCTTCTCTTTCTCCCACTTAGGTTCTACCCTGCGTATCTGCCCTACGAACACCTCGCCGGTGCCCCCATCGAGGGAGATATAGTCACCCTCCCGGACCATCTTCTCGTTCACAGAAAAGGCCTTGGCGTCCAGGTTTATGCTTAGCGCCTCACAACCGGCCACACAAGGCTTGCCCAGGCCCCGGGCCACCACTGCGGCGTGGCTGGTGGCCCCACCATGCTGGGTGAGGATACCTTGGGCTTGTAACATCCCATGTACATCGTCAGGGTTAGTCTCCGGCCGAACCAGGATCACCGGCCTACCTGCCGCTCCCCACTCCTGGGCGGTATCCGCGTCGAAGGCAGCCACCCCTACCGCCGCTCCCGGTGACGCGTTGAGCCCTTTGGCCAAGAACCTGCCATCCTCTAAAGCCTGAAGTTTAGCCTTATCATCGAAGGCTGGATGGAGCAAGAGGTCGATCTGAGAGGGATCGATCCGCTGAATGGCCTCTTCCTTGCTGATTATCCCCCCATTCACCATATCCATCGCGATCTTCACCGCGGCTCGAGCGGTTCGCTTGCCGGTTCGAGTCTGGAGCATCCAGAGTTTGCCCTGCTCAATGGTAAACTCCACATCTTGCACATCCCGATAATGTCCCTCCAAGCGCTCACAGATCTCTGCAAACTGGGCGTAGATCTGGGGCATCTCCTCCTTCAGTTGGGAGATAGGCTTGGGGGTTCGGATGCCGGCTACCACATCCTCGCCTTGAGCGCTGAGGAGATACTCCCCATAGAGTCTCTTCTCCCCGGTAGCCGGATCCCGGGTGAAGGCTACCCCTGTCCCGGAGTCGAAACCCATGTTGCCGAAGACCATAGTGACCAGGTTCACCGCGGTGCCTAGGTCATGGGGGATCTTGTGGAACTCGCGATAATCCACCGCCCGCTTGATATTCCAGGACCTAAAGACCGCCGCGGTAGCCAGGCGGAGTTGCTCATAGGGGTCTTGGGGGAAAGGGAACCCCTTCTCCTCTTCGATGATCCTCTTAAACTCCTCGGTGATAGCCTTCAGGTCTTCAGTGGTGAGGTCGGTGTCTGCCTCGTAACCCTTAGTCTCTTTTACCTGTTCCAAGATCGACTCGAAACGGCGGGCCTCTATCTCCAAGACCACATGGCCGAACATCTGCACCAATCTGCGGTAAGCATCATAGGCGAAACGCTCGTTGCCCGTGAGTTCGATGAGCCCCTTGATCGTCTCGTCAGTGAGACCCAGGTTGAGGACGGTCTGCATCATGCCCGGCATAGAAACCTTAGCCCCGGAGCGGACAGATACTAGAAGGGGGTTTTTCGAGTCCCCGAACCGTTTACCACTCCTTTCCTCAACCACCTTGAGCGCCGAGAGGGTCTCTTCCCACATCCCAGGGGGGAACTTCTCTCCGGCCTCATAGTAGGCCAGGCAGGCCTCGGTGGTTATAGTAAACCCTGGCGGAACGGGTAAACCGATATTGGCCATCTCCGCCAGGCCGGCGCCCTTGCCTCCTAGGAGGTCTCGCATCGTCGCGTCCCCCTCCTCGAACATGTAAACCCATTTCTTCTCGGCGGTCACAGTCACTCCTTTCCCTTCAACAGACTTCTAACTTATCCGGAAGAAAACCTTTTTCACTCTGTAGTTCGTTCGTAGTGCACCGTCGGGTCGCCACTGTTGTATCGTTGCATGAGGCGGCGCCAGACCGCACGTGGCACTGGTTCTGAGGGATAGCCAGTCTGACTTCCCGACTTTTTCCTATGTACCGGAATCTTCAGTTCCTCTTCAACAAACGTCGATGATAACGGATGACGTGGCTTCCCGTTCACCACAGCTCTGAAATGTCCCTCACCGTCGTTCGACACAGAAATCTCATGTCCCTGAACCTTCCCGCTCAACCGCCCAGGTGTGATATAGGAAATCGGTTTGGGAATGACAACTCGCTCTCCGAATACCGTCGCCCTCTCGCCAGAAGACCACACCCCTGTTATGTCAATACGAAGTTCATCTGGTAAGAGACCAGTCTCGCTAGCCTGACGAAGGCGCTCAAGCAAGTCCAAACAGCGGTTTATCACCTCTTGCTTTGCCCTTTCTTCGGGTGTAATCCGCTTAGGCATGGTTAGCTCCTGTTGCTCTTGCTACTCGACTAGGACGCCAGTTTGTCCAGAAGCATCTCCTTCAATTCGGCGATGGGTGGTCGGACTTGCTCCATGGAATCCCGTTCTCTCACCGTTACCGCTCTATCCTCCAAAGATTGGACATCTACGGTGACGCAATAGGGGGTGCCGATCTCGTCCTGCCGCCGGTAGAGCCTCCCGATGGAGGCGGTATCGTCGTACATGACCACAAAATGGGGGCGTAGGTCACGAGCGATCTCCTTGGCTAGAGCCACTATCTCCGGACGGTTGCGCAGGAGGGGCAAAACCGCCACCTTAACCGGGGCTAAATCGTGGTGAAGGCGCAAAAGCACCCGCTTCCTTCCCCTCACCTCCTCCTCGTGGTGGGCGTCCACCAGGAAAGCCAAAGCGGCCCGATCTATCCCGCCGGAGGGCTCAATCACATAAGGGTAGATGCGCTCCCCCGTCTCCTCATCGAAATAGGTCATATCTTTGCCGCTGAACTCCGCGTGCCGGTGGAGGTCGAAATCGGTACGGTTGGCGATCCCCTCCAACTCCGACCAGCCGAAGGGGAAGTTATACTCAATGTCACAAGTCCTTTTGGAGTAATGAGAGAGTTCCTCAGGGCCATGCTCTCGCAAGTGGAGGTTCCCCTCTCTTATCCCATACCTCTTATACCAACTCAGCCGCTCCTCCAGCCAATAGTCGAACCATTCCTCGTCAGTCCCCGGCTTGACAAAATATTCGAGCTCCATCTGTTCAAATTCGCGGGTGCGGAAGGTGAAATTCCCCGGCGTGATCTCGTTGCGGAAAGCCTTCCCGATCTGGGCGATGCCGAAGGGGAGTTTCCGGCGCGTGGCGCTCTGCACGTTTAGGAAGTTGACGAAGATCCCCTGAGCCGTCTCCGGACGCAAGTAGGCGACCGACGCCTCGTCCTCCACGGGGCCCACGAAGGTCTTGAACATGGTGTTGAACTGACGAGCCTCGGTGAGTTCGCCATCGCACTCCGGGCAACGATCTCCCACCTGGTCGGCTTTGAAGCGCCGTTTGCAAGATTTGCAATCCACCAGGGGGTCGGTGAATTTCTCCACATGCCCCGAGGCTATCCAGACCCGAGGGGACATCAAGATGCTGGCATCTAGCCCTACGATATCCTCCCTGTTTTGGACCAGGTCCCTCCACCAGACGTTCTTGATGTTCCGCTTCAACTCCACTCCCAAAGGGCCGTAGTCCCAGGCGCTACCGAAGCCCCCGTAGATCTCGCTCGATTGAAAGATAAAACCCCGCCTTTTACACAAGGACACCAGGGTATCCATATCTACCATCTAAACGCCTTTCTCCTCTGCCAGAGGCCTTTGCTCTTCTCGTCTTAGAGTATCTATGAAATCGAGCGACCTCAACCTCCTCTCCAGGATATAAGAGATATAATGGCGCATACTCCTCTCCAACCCGCTATGCGCCTCAGGGCTGGGCTGGAGAGTTACACAGGTGGCATACTCCCCCCTTTGCAGAAGCCGGAGATAGTGGAGGAGATCCGCTGATAAAGGGCTCCCTCCTCTCTTCCCGCCGCAGGACGGGCAAAGCACCCCCCCTTGAGGCGGGCTGAAAACGGCCTCGCCTTCGATCTCTCTTCCGCAACCTAGACAGCGGTAGAGTTCAGGTCGATAGCCCATCTGCCCCAAAAGATGGAGTTCGAAATACCGCACCACTAGGCGTGGATCACGGGCCTCACTTAGATAGCCCAAAGTCTCTAGCAAGAGCCTGAAGAGCGCGGGGCTCTCCTCGCCCTCCTCCAGAAACCGATCCATCAGTTCCGCCACATAATAGGCGTAGGAGGTACGAGTCAGGTCTTTCCGCAAGGGGAGGAAGGGGGTTATCGTCTCCGCTTGGGTCACGATATCTAGAGAGCGCCCTTTAGCGATGAGAAGTCGGCTGTGAGTGAGAAGTTCCAGGTGGCCAGCCTTACGGCTGGTGGGCTTGCGCACCCCCTTAGCCAGAACCCTGATCTTCCCCCATTCCGGGGTATAGAGGGTGAGCAGCCTGTCGGCCTCGCCCAGGTTCATCCTGCGGAGGACGATAGCCTCTGCACGATAGAGTCGCTCCCTTTGCATCAACCTCCTCGCACGGTGCCGTATTTATATGGCCGCCCCCAGTTTTCGGCCATCTTCCGCTGGTAGAGGACCTCAGCATCCAGATCGAGAGCCGAGAGGAGGTGAAGGATGCGGATGATAGCATCTATCAGTTCCTCGCCTACCGCATCATAGGGCTTCCCCTTTTTGTAGGCATCGGTGGCCTCGGAGATCTCGCTATGGATGAGGGCCAACATCTCCCAGATGCGTTCCTCGTCAGCGGAGAAACCCTTGGCATCGGCCATCTGGCGCACCTCTTGCATTTTAAGGTTGAGCCCCTCCTTCTCCATCTCTCCCTCATATAACTTGTTGATTACATATTATATCATTCAGCCTCCCCCTCTGCAAACCTGGTTCCCGAGACTGTTGAAAAAGGTCCTCCAATTTGCCTTTCTAACCTTTGGCGGATAGACTGAGGCTAAGCAACCTTACGGAAGTAGAGAGCGATGAGCAAAGAGAGGTTCAAAGAAAATACCAATGATTCCTTCTACGGACGCTTCCTCTATGAGCAGGTAGTGCCCAAAGATCACTTCTCAGTGAAGATCAACGAGATCATCCCTTGGCAACGTTTCACCTACAAGTTGGTCAAATATTACAAGGGGAAGGCCAAAGAGGGGAGACCCCCTTATGACCCTGCACTTCTCCTCTCCCACAGGGATCCTGTAAGGAAAGATGCTCTTGGTCTCTTATCTTTATAACCTCTCCGAACGCCAGGTGGAGGAGCTGGCCAACGATAGCCTCTCGGTGAAGTACTTCCTGGGTTTAGCGGTGGACGATAAAGTGCCTGACCACTCGACATTGACGGTGTTTAAGGAGAGACTTCTGAGAGGAGGAGGGGAGAAGGTTTACGAGAAACTGTTCCAGGAGATAGTGAGGGTGGCCAAGACCAGAGGGGTAGAGTTTGGGAGAGTGCAGGTGGTGGATAGCACCCCTGTAGTGGCAGATGTGGATGTAGC
>DFBK01000026.1 GCA_002366595.1 Anaerolineales bacterium UBA3082
ATGAATTCCCGCAAGGGCTTGCTTTGACCCCCCATTCCCAGGGGCTGGAAGCGGTCGCCAGGCTTGCGCCCTCGTAAGATGAGGTCTTGCCCCGCCTGGTCGAGATCGAGATAGCCCTGCCAAGGGTTTTGGTTGCTGAGGGCCTCTTCTTTTCCTCCTTCTCTAGCCAGAACCTCGGTTATCAACCACCATTCGGGCAGAGGGGTCCTCCCCGGCACGGCTATTCTCATCTCCTTCTCGATGAGGGGCATCTCTGGTAGGGGGATCATATCCCCGATAATGAAGGTGTCATAAGATCTGAAGAGGCTCAAACCCCGAGGCAGGGTGACCTCTGTGCCGGCGGGCTTCTCGCCCACGGCGCGCCGCGCCTCTTCGATATGGACCCAATCGATGTTCCGCAGATCGGAGCGGAGGTTGCGGATAGCCCGCCTCAACAGTTGCCGCTGGAGGCTGGGGTGGAGTCCCTTCCAGGCTTTGAGGTCGAAGACCAGGGCGTCCTCGACCTCTCTCACGGCCCTCACCCAGGCCTTTTGCCCTTGGCTGGCCAGGTAGTCGTGGTCATCGGCAATGATGAGGGCCGCACGCCGGATCACCTCCCTGATGTTAGGGTTGTACTCCTCAAGGAGAGGCAGGAGTTCATGGCGGATCCGGTTACGGTAGTAGGTGGTATCTAGGTTGGAGCGGTCGAAGCGAGGGCTCAGGTGGTGTTCTTGGCAGTAGGCTTCGATCTCCTCTCTGGGGATCTCCAGCAAGGGGCGCACCAGTCTGAGATCGATGCCTGGAAGGGGCCACCGTTGAACGGGGCGCATGCCTCGTAGGCCCGCTGTCCCCGCTCCTCGCAGCCAGTGCATGATGATCGTCTCCACCTGGTCGTCGGCGTTATGCCCCACGGCCGCAGAAGAAGCGCCCACCCGCTTTGCCACCTCCGCCAAGAAGGTGTATCGCACTTGGCGGGCCGCCTGCTCGATAGCCAGTTTCTCCCTCTCGGCGTAGGCGGGGACATCTCGCTTCTCCACGGTGGAAGGAAGCCCCCAACTGGTAGCCAGCCCCTTCACAAATCTGGCGTCCTCGTCGGCCTCTTCCCCTCGAATAGCATGATGTAGATGAGCCACATGGAGGGCGATGCCCAGTTCCTCCTGCAAGCGGTGGAGAAGATGCAAGAGGCAAAGCGAATCCGGGCCGCCGGAGACGCCTACCACCACTCTGTCGCCAGGGTTGAAGATCTCACATTTAGCGATGGTTTGCCGCACTTGGCTGAGGATGTCCATACTTCGCAGTTAGCCTCTCTCTCCCTTGTAAATCATTATATCACACCTTGTCTCTCTTACCACATCTTGGTGTTAACTCGATGATGGCCACCGGACGGCCAGAGGTTGTATACAAAAGCGTGGTGGACTGGAAAGAGAAGGTAGGGCAGGTTTCCAAACCTGCCCTACTATAAGCAATCATAGCACACTTTGATCGCCACGTGGGTCTCGCAACCTGACAGCACATCCGTTATAGGTCAGTAGTTTGATCCCCTAGTCAAGACCTCCTGGCTTGACTAACGGGTTAAACTACCATAGAATATCCCTGTCGCTCACGGGGGGCGGCTTTTAGTGTTGAAGATGGAGCCGGTATGTTCGAGAGTCTGACCGAGAGACTACAAGGGGTCTTCAAGAAGTTAGCCCGCAAGGGGAAACTGAGAGAGCAAGATGTAGATGAGGCTCTGCGGGAGGTGAGGCTGGCGCTCCTAGAGGCCGATGTCAACTATCAGGTGGTCAAGCGTTTCGTAGGTCGGGTGCGGGAGCGAGCGGTGGGGGTGGAGGTGATGAAGAGCCTCAACCCGGCTCAGCAGGTGGTGAAGATAGTGCATGGGGAACTGACTACTATGCTGGGGCAACCGGGGAGGCTCGACCTCTCGGGCCCTTCGCCCCATACCATCATGTTGGTGGGCCTTCAGGGTTCGGGGAAGACGACTACGGCGGCCAAACTAGCCCTCCACCTGCGCCAGGAGGGACAGAGGCCGCTCCTGGTAGCCACGGATACCCGCCGGCCAGCGGCCATGGCCCAGTTGGAGGTTCTAGGCCGGGAACTGGAGATCCCCGTCTATGGTGAGGAGGGAGGCTCGCCGGTGGCTATATGCGCCCAGGCTCTGGAGAGGGCCCGGAAGGGCGCTTATAGTGTGGCCATTCTGGATACCCAGGGGCGCCTCCATATCGACCAGAAACTGATGGGTGAGTTGGTGGAGATGAAGGATCGGGTTTCGCCGGATGAGGTGCTGTTGGTAGCCGACGCCATGACCGGACAGGACGCCGTCCGCCTGGCTCAGGAGTTCCATCAGCAGGTGGGTCTCACAGGGCTCATCTTGACCAAGATCGACGGGGACGCCCGGGGAGGGGCCGCCCTTTCTATCCGGGCCGTGAGCGGTGTGCCCATCAAGTTCCTGGGCACCGGGGAGAAGCCTTCCGCTCTGGAGGCTTTTCACCCCGATCGCTTAGCCTCCCGTATCCTGGGGATGGGGGATATTTTGACCCTCATCGAGCGGGCCGAGGCTTCTTTTGAGGAGGAAGAGGCGCGCCGGGTGGAAGAGAAGTTGCGCACTGCCACCTTCGACCTGGAGGATTTCCGACAACAGTTGCAACAGGTGAAGCGGATGGGGCCTTTGAGTCAACTGATGGAGATGATCCCCGGCTTTGCCAGCCTGAGCCGGCAACTCCCCCAGGAGGTTACCGATCAACAGATGAAGAAGATCGAGGCTATCATCAACTCCATGACCTCGGAGGAAAGGCGAAACCCTCGAATTATCGGCGGGAGTCGGAAGCGACGGATCGCTAGGGGTTCGGGGACCACCATCCAAGAGGTGAACCAACTCTTGGGTCAGTTCCGCCAGATGCAGAAACTGATGAAGCGGTTAACATTTGGTCGAGTGGATATCTCCTCTATATTTGGTACGTGAACTATCCCTATCCTTATCCCAAGGGGATCCCTGCGGGACAGGATCTCCCCAGATACCGGGGACGGTGCCTGTGGGATGGGATGGGAGAAGAAAGGAGTGAGGAATTGGTAAAGATACGTTTGCGTCGTATGGGGGCCAAGAAGCAGCCCCATTACCGGGTGGTGGTGGCCGATTCTCGGGCGCCCCGGGATGGGAGGTTCATCGAGACCATCGGCTACTATAACCCTCGTACCGAGCCGTCCACGGTACGCATAGATGAGGTGCGGGCCATATATTGGTTGGAGCGAGGCGCTCAGCCCACCAGGGCTGTGGCTAGACTTCTAACCAAACTGGGTATCTCGGGAAGATGGGCTCTGGCGGAGGCTGGGAAACCGTTAGAGGAGGTTGTAGTGGCTGAGGTGGCCGAGGCGGAAGTGCCAGCAGATCTGGGCGTAGATGAACTCGGCCTACCGACTCGGGTGACGAATATCCTGACCTCGGCGGGGATAACCAAGGTAAGCGAACTAAAAGAAGGGTTGGAGAAAGGCGAACTCTCCAACATCTCCGGCCTAGGCCCCAAATCCTTGGAGAAGATAAAGAAGATCCTGGAGGAAGGGAGCCTGTGAGGAGAGGCCTATGAAGGAACTCGTGGAGTATATGGTCAAGTCCCTGGTCGAAAACCCGGATCAGGTAGAGGTGAGGGAGATAGACGGCACTCGCTCCGTTATCTTCGAGGTGAGGGTGGCTCAGGAGGATATGGGGCGGGTGATAGGGAAGGGGGGGCGGGTGGCTAACGCTATGCGTACCCTCCTTCGAGTGGCGGCTATTCGACAAGGGAAACGGGCCATCCTGGAGATCGTATAAAGATGGCCAGCGACGTCGCTGGGGAGATAAGTCACTTCTCGCGCCCTAGGAGGTTAGGGGAGCGCCCGGCTCGTAGGGTGCCTCGTTATCTAGTGGTGGGCAAGGTGGTGGCTCCTTGGGGCACTGGGGGCGAGTTGAAGGTGGCGATCCTCACTGACTTCCCGGACCGTTTTCGGGACTTAAAGAGGGTTTACTTGGGCCATGAACCTTGGATGGTGGAAGGGCATAGGCGACACGGGAGGTGGCTCATCCTCAAGTTGGAGGGGTGCGCCGATCGCAATAGCGCGGAAAAACTTCGAGGAGAATTGGTGCAGATCCCCCTGGAGGAAGCGGTCCCCCTCTCGGAAGATGAGTACTATGTCTACCAGATAGTGGGTTTGGAGGTCTGGACGAGGGAGGGGGAGCATCTCGGAAGGGTCTCGGAGGTCCTTTTCACTGGGGCCAATGAGGTCTATGTAGTGAGGGGAGAGCGAGGCGAGATCCTCGTTCCCGCCATAGAGGATGTGATAAAGGAGGTCGATCTGGAGGAGGGAAGGCTCATCATTGAACCCCTGGAAGGGATGTTTTAGTCCGTCTTGACAAAGGGCCAGCCGTAATGGTATGCTGAGGCAAGAATCTAGGGCTTTTGGCCAGACCAGTACTGATGCGACGGAAAGAGCCCTATACTACAGTCGCCGGACGAGGGGGATGATTGAGGTGATCGAGTCCGGGGAGGAGGGCACAATCCATGCTTACGTTTGGTGAACTTGCTTGGACAGCCTATATCTACGCCATCGTCACGAAAGGAGACAAGACCTACTGGGAAGTGGAACAATCGAGAGAGTCAATAGACGATTTCGTTAGAGCACCAACGAAATCTAAGATCAAGGATATCGAAAACATAGTCGTTAAGCAGTTCCTGACCGGCTGGGGACTGTGCCGGATTTCTGGACAGAAGACATGGGGAATAGCGACCAGAATAGAGCATGAGTTGGAGAAACTAGATGCAGCGGAGAGAGATTTCTTATCTCGTCTGTCGATTGGCAATGTTGGGGCAGGTCGCCTTTCTGACAACTATGCGACTATCATCAAGAACCTTTACAACGCCCTCCGTTCCATTGATGGCTGTGGCCCGACTGCGGTCTCCAAGATTCTCTTCTTACTCTTCCCGAAACTTTTTATGATGTGGGACGAGCCCATTCGCGCTTATCTGAGGAGAAGTGAGTCGCCTATACCAAAGGATGACGGGAAAGGCTACGTGGCCTTCCTGCGTCTTGGGGGACAGGTGGCCAAAAGCGTCAGAGACGACTACAGGGATAGCCTGGGCCGAAGAGATAGACCTGAAGACTATCTATCCGGCAAACTGTATGCCGAAAGAAATACCAAAACTCTCGCCAAGTACCTGGACGAATATCTCTGGATAAAGATCACAAAAGAGGTAATGCTGTCTGATCTCTTGCCTCCTCCGGAGTGGCTCATCGCTTTGGCTCACTCGTGATGGCAGTTGTTCAATGTTGAAGCAAGGGACGAGAGCATTGCCCTAGTTCGTTGTTCATTTTTGGGGAAGCCTTACGTGAGTACCCGACATTTGTGGGTGGTAGGGTGGCAGATTTGAAGTACTGGATCGGCTTCAATTTGGTTCCGGGCATCGGGCCAGCACGTTTGAGGGCGCTTTTGGAGCATTTCGGCGATCTCGAGAGCGCTTGGCAGGCGGAAGCCCGGGAGTTGAGGGAAGCAGGGCTAGATAGACGCTCTTTGGAGAGCCTTATCTCTACTCGCAAGGAGATCTCCCTCGAGGAGGAGGAGGCCAAGGTGGCCCAGGTTGGAGCCAAGGCCATCACCTGGGAAGATGAAAACTACCCCCCGCGGCTGCGTCATATCCACAACCCGCCGCCCCTTCTCTATGTGAAGGGGGAGATCCTCCCCCGGGACGAGTGGGCGGTGGCGGTAGTGGGCACTCGGAACCCCAGCCACTACGGTAAGCAGGTAGTAGACCAAATAGCCGGAGATCTGGCCCGGAACGGGATTACGGTGATAAGCGGCCTGGCGCGAGGGATCGATTCTTTGGCCCATCGCGCCGCCTTGGAGGCGGGGGGCCGGACCATAGCCGTCCTGGGGTCTGGCATAGACATCATCTACCCCGCCGAACATACTAAACTGGCCCAGGCTATCGTAGAAGAGGGAGCCTTGGTCACCGAGTACCCTCTAGGTACCCCTCCTGAGGGGGGAAATTTCCCGCCTCGCAACCGGATCATAAGCGGTCTAGGTTTAGGCTCAGTGATCGTGGAGGCTGGCGAGCGGAGCGGGGCCCTCATCACCGCTGACTACACTTTAGAGCAGGGGCGGGAACTCTTTGCTGTGCCGGGGAATATCGTGGCCAGAAAAAGCCGGGGCACGAACAGGCTCATCCAAGAAGGGGGGGCGAAACTGATCCTCTCGGTGGAGGATATAATGGAGGAGTTGAACTTAACCATGATCGAAGAGCACCGAGAGGTACAAGAGATCCTCCCCGAGAATGAGACCGAATCTACGATCCTTGGCCTCATCTCCCAGGAGCCGGTGCATGTGGATGAGATAGGTCGCCAGAGCGGTTTGCCCATCGCCCAGGTGACGAGCACTCTGGCCCTGATGGAACTGAAGGGGTTAGTGCGCCAGGTGGGGGGGATGAACTACGTTCTGGCGCGGGAAGCAAAAGTTAGATATGTTGTCGATTGAGACCAAGATGTACGCGGTGATACTGGCTGGAGGGGCGGGGACCCGTCTCTGGCCTCGCAGCCGAAAGGATAGCCCCAAACAACTCCTGGACTTAGTCTCGGGGAGGACGATGTTGCAAGCCACCTATGATCGCATCTTGCCTCTCGTCCCCCCTCAGAACGTCCTAGTAGTCACCGGTGGTTCTTATCTCCCCCTAGTTTGGGAGCAACTCCCTGATCTGCCAGAAAGAAACATCATCGCCGAGCCAGCAGGCCGGGGTTCGGCACCTGCGGTAGGGCTGGCCGCCATTCACCTGGCCCGCTCCCACCCCAAGGAGGTGATGATCTGTCTCCCCGCCGATCATGTCATCACTCAAGAGGATAAGTTCCGCCGCGTCCTTCAGGCTGCGGCCAAGGTGGCGGAGGGAGGGTATCTGGTCACCTTGGGCATCCGGCCTCGCGGCCCGGAGACCGGGTACGGCTATATCCAGACCGACGAGTATCTGGAGTCCATCTCTGGTCACGGGGTATACAAGGTGAGACGATTCACGGAGAAGCCAGCCCGGGGCACAGCCGAGGCTTTCTTGCGATCCGGCGATTACTTCTGGAATTCTGGTATCTTCATCTGGGGAGTGGATACCATTCTAGGCGAGATAGAGCGGCTCATGCCCAAACTGTACGCTCAGTTGTTGGAGATAGAAGAGGCTCTGGGGAGTGCCGAAGAGTCTCAGGTTCTGGAGGGCGTCTGGGAGTCGGTGGAACCAGAGACGATAGATTATGGCATCATGGAGAAGGCGGTCAAGGTAGCGGTCCTCCCTACCAGTTTCGGCTGGAGCGATGTGGGGAGTTGGGCCAGCCTTATCGAACTCCTCCCCGCTGATGGTGAGGGTAATGTGGTGGTGGGAGATCATGTGGGGCTTGATACCAAGGGCACCCTAGTTGTCAGCCCTAAGCGGTTGGTAGCCACCATAGGGGTGGAAGATCTAGTCATCGTCGATACCGAGGACGCCATCTTGGTCTGCTCTCGGGATCGTACTGAGGATGTGAAGGCCCTGGTAGCCGAACTTCAAAGGAAGCGGAGGGAAGAACTCCTATAGTGGAAGCCTACTGCGTCAAGTGTAGGGCCAAGCGAGAGATGAAAGCCCCCCAGCCGGTCTACACCAAGAGGGGACAGCCGGGGAGCAAGGGGGTTTGTCCCACCTGCGGGGCCAAGATGTTCAGGATGGGCAGAACCCCGGCCCATGCTTCGCTCCCTAAGCCCAAAGGGAGGCAGAAGCAGGCATCAAAAGGTGATGGCAAATTGGTGATAGTTGAATCACCGGCTAAGGCGCGGACCATGAGGAAGTTCCTGGGCGGAGGTTTTGAGGTTAAGGCTTCGGTGGGGCATGTGAGGGATCTCCTCAAGTCGAGGCTTAGCGTGGATGTGGGGAACGATTTTGCCCCCACCTATCGTGTCCCTCGCGAGAAACGCCAGATAGTCAAGGAGTTGCGGGAGGCCGCCCAAGGGGCGGCTGAAGTCTATTTAGCCACCGATCCCGACCGGGAGGGGGAGGCGATCGCCTGGCATCTCATCGAGGCGGCCAGGATAGAGGTCCCCGTGCATCGCGTGGCTTTTCACGAGATCACCAAACGGGCGGTAGCCGAGGCCTTTTCCCACCCGCGAGGGATAGATATGCAGTTGGTCGAGGCTCAGCAGGCGAGGCGAGTCCTGGACCGCTTGGTGGGCTACAAGATCAGCCCTCTCCTTTGGCGAAAGGTGAGAGGGAGGCTCTCTGCGGGCCGCGTCCAATCGGTCGCTTTGCGCCTCGTCGTGGAGCGGGAACGGGAGATCGAGGCGTTCGTCCCTCAAGAGTTCTGGAGCATAGAGGCCGAATTGGCCAAAGAGGAAACGCGGGGGCAGGAGCCCCGAGACTCATTTAGGGCCAAACTCGAACGGGTGCGGGGGGAGAAGGTCAGACTTGAAAGCGAAGATGAAGTTCAACTCATCCTGAAGGAGTTGGAGGGGGCCCCATATATCGTAGAGCGGGTGAAGAGGGAGGAGAAGCAGCGGAGACCACCTCCTCCTTTCATCACCAGCACCTTGCAGCAGGATGCGTTCTACCGTCTCCGCTTCTCAGCCAAGCGCACCATGCGGGTGGCCCAGCAACTATACGAGGGGGTGAGCCTAGGCACTCGAGGCTCGGTGGGGCTCATCACCTATATGCGGACCGACTCGGTGAGAGTGGCCGCGGTGGCCCAAGGAGCGGCCAGGAGTTATATCAAGCGCAGGTTCGGACCAGCCTTCGTTCCTCCCTATATGCCCCACTACAAGACGAGGGCCAAGCGAGCCCAAGAGGCTCACGAGGCGATCCGGCCCACTTCAGTGCGCCGGGAGCCAGAGGCTATCAAGGGGTTCTTGACCCGCGACCAGTATAGGTTGTATGATCTGATATGGAGGCGGTTTTTGGCCAGCCAGATGGCCCCTGCGCTTTTCGAGGTGACCACCGTGGATGTGAAAGCCGGGGAGAGTTATCTCTTCCGGGCCTCCAGGTCGGTGCTCAAGTTCCCCGGTTTTCTAACGGTCTATGAGATCCGGAGAGAGGAAGAGGAGCCTTTGCCGGAATTGACCAAGGGAGAGCCTCTGGACTGCCTCTGCCTCATCCCAGAGCAGCATTTCACCAAGCCGCCGCCACGGTATAATGAAGCTACCTTGGTGAAGGCGCTGGAGGAGTACGGGATTGGTCGGCCCAGCACCTACGCTCCTATCATCTCTACCATCCAGACCCGGGGGTATGTGGAGCGGGTGGAGAGAAGGTTGGGGCCCACGGAATTGGGCACCTTGATCTGCGATCTCTTGATAAAGCATTTCCCGGATATTATGGATGTGGGCTTTACCGCCCAGATGGAAGAGGAACTCGATCTCATAGCCTCCGGAGAGAAGGGGAGGGTTCCCGTTCTTCGGGAGTTTTATCAACCCTTTGAAAAAGCGTTGGAGCGGGCCGAGGAGGAGATGGAGAAGGTCGAAGATGAGCCCACAGGCGAACTCTGCGAGCAATGCGGCAGCCCTATGATCTTCAAATTCGGCCGGTACGGGAAATTCATAGCCTGCAGCAACTACCCGGAATGCAAGAACACGAAACCATATCTAGTGAAAATCGGGGTCTTGTGCCCCCGTTGTGGTGGAGAGCTGGTGGAGCGGCGGTCTAGGAAGGGGCGACGTTTCTACGGCTGCGCTAACTATCCGGAGTGCGATTTCACCGTGGGACGGAGACCTCTTCCTCAGCGTTGTCCCGAGTGCGGTGGTCTCTTGACCATCGCCTCGCGGAAGTTCGCCCAATGCATCGAGTGTGGGACTCAACTGCCCAGGAAAGAAGTGAAAGCCTCTGAATCTGAAGCCGTAGGAGAAAGGGTGAGGGGTAGGGAGTGGGAGAGAAGATAATCGACTGGGAAGGGAAAGACGATGCCTGAGTACAACGTCTGTGCGAATTGCGGGATGCAATTTGGCCTCGCGTTGTCAGAGTGTCCGAAATGCAAATGGCCCGCGCCGGGCAGAGAGGAAGAACGGAGACTCGAAGAACAGAGACGCGAGGAAGAACGAAAACGGTTTGAGGAATTGATTGTCACTGCAAGTCCGGGGGTGGAAGGTTATCTCGTAACTAAATATATCGACCTTGTGTCCGCTGAGGTTGTCGTAGGCACTGGGATTTTCAGCGAGTTCTCAGCTAGTTTCTTCGACTTCTTCGGTGGGCGGATAGGAGCCTTCGAGAAGAAGTTTGCCCAGGCTAAAGAGGCGGCGCTTACAAAGCTTAGGTGGGCCGCTATTGCGCAAGGTGCCAATGCGGTCATATGTGCGAAGTTAGATTATGAGAATGTCGGTGACCGCAACTTGCTTATGGTCGTCGCCAGCGGTACAGCCGTTCTGGTTGAACCTTCGTCTGCTGCTTCTGGAGAGATAGAAGATTGAAACGCAAAGGCGGAGGCTATCGCATCCCCAAGAGCAGACGGAGCCCCAGATCGAAACCCTGGAACCAACGGGGCCGCAGACCCCCTCGTAGGCGAAAGGGTCGCAGGTAGGGACGGTGGAAGAGTACCTAGATCGGTTCATCACCTATCTTGTGGTGGAGCGGAACGCTTCCCCCTACACGGCTCGGAACTACCGCCGGGAGGTGGGCGAGTTTCTCCGCTTTCTAAAGGGGGAGGCGATCTCTTCTCTGCAAGAGGTAGATCGTCAACATCTCTTCCGCTACCTCCTCTGGCTGAATGCTGGTGATTACGCCAAGGCCAGTATAAGGCGGCGGATATCGGAGTTGCGCTCTTTCTTCAAGTGGCTGGTACGCGAAGGAGTTCTGAAGTCGAACCCCGTGGAGGCCATCTCCGCACCGAAGATGCCCAAGCGTCTCCCCCGCTACCTGAAGCCAGAGGAGATAGGGGCTATCATGCAGGCTCCGGATACCTCGCAGCCTCTGGGGCAGAGGAACCGGGCCATTCTGGAGATCCTCTACGCCACCGGCGTCCGAGTGAGCGAGTTGGCGGGCTTGGATTTGGCGAGCCTGGACAGGGCTAAAGGCGAGATGAGGGTGAGAGGCAAGGGAGGCAAGGAGAGGATTGTGCTTCTAGGGCAGCCGGCGCGGGATGCTTTGGATCTCTATCTCAGAGAGGGACGTCCGAAGTTGTTGAAGGGAAAGCGCACGAGCGCTCTCTTTCTCAATCGCCTTGGAGAGCGCCTATCGGTCCGCGGTGTGCAGTTGATGCTGGATCGCTGCGCTAGGAAAGCGGGCTTGAGGTGGGTGACGCCCCACCTCTTCCGCCACACCTTCGCCACTCATATGTTGGGCGGGGGGGCAGACCTAAGGGTGGTGCAGGAACTCTTGGGCCATGCGAGTCTATCGAGCACTCAGATTTATACCCATGTGAGCCAGAGGAGGGCGCGGGAGGTCTATATGAACTCCCACCCTTTGGCTCGTGAAGGCGAAGCGGAGGGGGGATGAATAGAAAAGCCAGGGTAGAGGAATTGCGCCGGATGCTGAATGAGCAAAATCTGGATGGCATCCTCATAACCCAGCCTAAAAATAGCCTCTATTTGAGCGGCTTCGGACCATCGGTGCAGCCCGATGAAATAGCGAGCGTGCTGCTCATAACGGAAGATGATTCTATCTTGATGACCAGTTTCATCTATCTGGAGCAGGCGGAGAGAGAAGCCCCTGAATTTCGGCTCTTCAAGATGGAGAGGGGAGATGAAGGGATGGTCAAGGTGCTCCCGGGCCTCTTGGAAGAGGTGAGAGCGAAGCGGGTGGGGTTCGAGGCCGAACATCTGACCTTCGCTCGATACCAAAAGTGGGCCAGCGTATCGGCCGAGTTGGTGGCCACGAGCGGTTTGGTAGAGGAGATACGGGCTATCAAGGACCAGGAGGAGATCGAGGCCATAAGAAAGGCTGTGGCCTTGGCTGACGAGACTTACGCACACCTCCGTGAATATATCCGACCAGGTCTCAGTGAGCGAGAGGTGGCTTGGGAGGCGGAGGTCTACATGCGGCAAGGGGGGGCGGAGAAGATAGCCTTCGATCTCATAGTAGCCAGCGGGCCCAACGGAGCCCTGCCCCATGCTACGACCACGGAGCGGGCCCTTAGGGAAGGCGAGTCGATAGTGATAGATATTGGTGCCCGGGTGGAAAGTTACCATTCTGATCTGACCCGTACTATCTATCTCGGTGAGCCAGACACCAGGTTTCAAGAGATCTACGCTCTGGTGAGAAGGGCCCAGGAGAGCGCCTTGGAGGGCATCCGAGCAGGGATGGAGGGTAAGGAGGCGGATGGTTTGGCTCGGCAGGTGATCGAGGAGGCGGGCTATGGGGAATATTTCGGCCACGGTCTGGGTCATGGCGTGGGCCTAGCCGTTCATGAGAAACCTAGAGCGACCCAAGCATCGGAGGAGGAACTCCAGCCGGGCATGACCCTCACGGTGGAACCGGGCATCTATATCCCCGGTTGGGGAGGGGTCCGCCTCGAGGATCTGGTTGTTATTCGAGAGGAGGGGGTAGAGGTTCTCAGCAGGGTCTCCAAGGAACCGAGGCTTCTCTCCCCCGGGATCCTGTAGGGATCATCATCGCTGGGGAAGGAGGAGTGAGAGATGGAGTATATCGATCGCATCGGAAGGGCGAACCTCATCAAGGGGGTGGTTATCTTCCTCGTCGGGTTGGCTATCGGCTGGTTAGCCATCGGTTGGGGCCTCTGGCCGGTGCAATATTACGACACGGACCCCCAAGACCTCCGTCCTAGCCATAAGGAGGCTTGGATCTTGATGGTCGCCGACTCCTATGGCCTCAATCAGGACGACGAGGCGGCTCAAGGACGACTGCAAGGCTTCGAAGAGAGCGAGGTGGGGGAGATCATCTCCTCCCTCATCGCGCGCGCCGAAGAAGAGGGAGATCTCCCAGCGGCACAAAGGCTGCGAGATCTGGCTGGAGCCGTGGGTATAGCCCTGCCCGGGGCTCTGCCGGAGGCTACTCCTACACCCGTGCCAGTAGCCCGTGGCCCTTCTATCCTCCGCTCTCTGGGCCTAGTCTTGGTCCTCTTCCTTCTTGTGGCCCTGGTGGTAGTGGGTGGAGGAGTGGCGCTGGCCCGTTGGAGGGAACGGCGAGAGAAGGCTCCTCTGCACCCCGCACCTAAAGAGGAGTTGATAAGTTGGGAGGTGGCAGAGGAAGCCCCTCTAGGGCAGTTCGTGACCACCTATACCTTGGGGGATGATGGCTACGATATCTCTTTCAACATCGAAACCCCTGCTGGCGAGTTCTATGGAGCCTGTGGGGTGGGCTTCTCGGAGGTGATTGGCGAAGGGGCTCCAGACAAGATCACCGCTTTCGAGGTTTGGCTCTTCGACAAGACCGACCCCGACAACGTGCAAACGGTCACCAAGGTGCTGATGAGCGAGCACGCCTATGGCGACGAGGCACTGCGAGAGAAGATGAAGGATCGGGGAGAGGCGGTCTTGGTAGAGAGGGGGAAGAGTATCGCCATCGAGGCCGTGGGTTTGCAGGTGAGGGCCCAGATAGTGGACTTCGCCTACGGGGTGAGTCCCGATCTGCCTCCAAATAGTTTCTTCGAGAGGCTGACCACGGAGTTGACCCCTCGTATGAAACGAGAAGCCTGAGGACCCCTTCACAGATTCCGGGGTCGAGGCCGTAGATTAGTACCAAAGTCAGGCTTGACCCGCTGACTTTTCTATGGTATCTTGCGAAACGCAGAAGATGGGAGGCGGACCGTTTGCCGCTTCTGCAGGAGGAGCCGAGCCGCTCGAGGGGTTCGGCTCCTCGCCTCTTAGACGCCAAAGGGTGTTCATCGCCATCGTCCGCAGGGATCGAACGGTTTCTGCTGTCAGGAGATACCTTCTGACGTCGAGAGTGTTGAAAAACACCTCCTCGTTTA
>DFBK01000103.1:0-38986 GCA_002366595.1 Anaerolineales bacterium UBA3082
GACCCCGGTATGAATATACGCCTGGGAGCCTGGTATCTCCGCGAACTACTGGACTATTTCGGGGAGGGCCTGGATTACGCCGTGGCCGGCTATAATGGCGGGCCAGGGAACGTGAACAAGTGGAAGGAGAACCCTCTAATCCAAGAGAAGGCCGACTTCTTCCGCTGGATAGGCCTATCCGAAACCCGGGAGTATCTACCCAAGGTGCTCTTGAGTTACGAAGTCTATAGGTGGCTAGAGCAAGTGGAGGGAGATTAGCCTCTTTCACCCCAGGGCTTCGTGCAGAAGTCGCGCTCCCCAGGCGATGGTGAAAGCCATAGTCAAGACGGAGAAGGCTATCCCCCAATCGAGCCAGTTTATCCCGAACCAGAGGTAGAGGAAGATGAAGGGGTAGGCGGTGATATAGGTCTTGATGGCCAGGGGGATGGGGGTCTTATAGTGGTTGCAGAGGGCCAGGGTGAGGTTTATCCCCGGATAGGCGAGGCCGTAGAGGGCGGCCCAGAAGCCGTTTAGAGCCCCTACCCAGGCCAAACCAGCGATGACGAGTATTTCCCTTACATGGTCGCAGAAACCGTCCCAGAGGGCCCCAAACCGCGTCGCTCGGCCCAGGTGTCGGGCCAGAGCCCCATCTATGCCATCTATGGTGATGCAAGCGAGTATGAGGAGGAATGCCAAGCGGGGGTGGGGGGTAATCATTATGACTATGAGAAGCCCCAGGGGAATCTGCGAGAAGGAGACAAGGTTAGGCGAGACCCTCAGCCAGGCTAGAAGGAGCACCAAGGGGTGGTAGATTCGCCTAAGGAGCGCCCGGGCAGGCTCACGGAAGCGCTGCTCCAGGGCGCTGTAGGCGTCAGGGGAGGGTGGATGCTCGACCATGGCGGGTAAGGATAACATCAGCCCCCTACCCTGTCAAATAGCCAACTAAGCCAGCGGGGGGGTTGAATAAAAATTTTTGGGAAACAACCACTCTGTTCTCGGTGGTGTGGTATTCGCCGAGGTCCTTCTTTCCTCGCCTCCCCGCGTGGGATTCACTCTGGGGATGGCTTGATAGAACAAGTGTGCTATAATTATAACCGAAGTCGCGGGGTTTGTCAAGAGGCAGGTATAGAAACCTGCCCTACGTTACTATGCCATCTGTGGGGATGAGGAGGAGGGCGAGGTGGGGGTGGGAGGTAATGATGATGACTATGAGAAGTCCGAGAGGGATATACGAGAAAGAGACGCGGAGAAGGGCTGCTCGACCATAAAACAAGGATAGCACCGGTTCAATACATGGTCAAGCAAAAGAAATAGCTGTGTGCGGGGGGCTTCTTCGCCTAACTGTGATTTGACGAAGAAACCATGTGAGGATAGAATGTAGGTGATTGTCCAGGGAGCGCGACGAGGTAGAAAAATCTCCACGTAATCAGTAGCTAGGCCGCCCTCCATGTAGCAGTAGAGGTTGCTTGTGCCAGACCTTTTGGAAGATCTTCAAGTTGAGATCGATGGCCTCAGATCCGAAATCACCATCGCTAGAAAGAATTCTAGGGACTTTGCCAAGAGGCATTTCAATGGGCCTAGAGAGATTGCCCTTGTCTTTTGTCTTGGAAGAGCCGCTGATACTGCCGAGGGGTGTGATTTCCTGGCGGAAGCCAAGCTCCTACCCCCTTTGTACAGCCTTACACGCAGCTTGTTAGAGTCCCTTTTTTGGGTCTCCTGGATTGTCAAGTCTGATGAAAATGCTCAGGTCTTTGTTGAGGCCCCTACCCATGAACTCAAGCGACATGTTAGGAAGAATCTTAGAACTGGCTTCGGGAGGGTTACAGATAGGGTCACTGGCGAAGACAAAACAGAAGAACTACTTGAGTCGGATTGGTCCAAGGGAATTTCTCCGCGCCTGAGAATCGAGGAATTGGCGAGAGCTTCCGGCTTGGAGAGACTCTACACACAATTGTATGGCCCTCTCTCTATGCAGGCTCACGGGATCGTGTTCGGATTGAAGTGGGGCAGTGCTGAAGAGGAACTGCTCGGAGTTATGGCATCGGCTTACACGCTACTGGAATGCGTTAACCTGGTTGTGAAAACCTGGATAGTCAAGCGTAAGCAAACCTCTCCAGCGGAGACATACGCTGTCTTGTTCCCATTGAGGCAAGGGGAGGCCTAACCGCTCATTGGAGCCGACAGCACCTATGCGTGCTGAGTAGCATCGGCGCTTCGGTTCAATTCGCAACCGTTGGGCGGATACCGTGGAAAACGCAGAGGCGTTACACGCGAAGAGGGCAAATTATGAAGGTCAAGCGGATACTTATCAAGAACTTTCGCTCAATCAAGACTTTGGAGTTCTTTCCCAATGACATTTGTGCTTTAGTTGGGGAAAACAACGCTGGCAAGAGCAATATTCTGTCTGCTATTAATTTTCTGCTTGGTGAATCCTGGCCTACCAAGCAACGCTTAGAACCATGTGATTATTTTGAGGAGGATACCACGCAGTCCATTCACATCGAGGTTGAGTTCCACGACAACCCCTGGAACTACAAACGCATCTGGTTCACTGCTCCATGGGAGGATAAGGCAGAGACAAAAGTGCAGTATACTACCAGTGACAACCCCTACTTTTTAAGTTCAGAAGTACGGGATCGCTGTGCTTTGGTGTATCTAGACGCAAACCGAGATTTGGTTTATCACTTGGGACATTCTAGCTGGACACTGTTTGGACGGATCATTAGACGGCTAGACAAGGATTTCAGAGAATGTGCTACAGATGATGAGCAAGCTCAATTGAGAGAACGATTCGAAGAGGCACGGGATCTGCTTCGCACTTCACTGTTCCGAGAATTTGAGAATGGAGTTAAGAGTGCTTTTGGCGAGCAGATACGACGGACGACTCATCGGATTGAGTTGGAGTTCCAGACCTTTGACCCGCTGAACTACTATCGTGCAATTCAGCTTCTTTTGTGGGAGGATGAACTGCAGCGATCCCCTTTGGTATGTGGCCAGGGCATGCGCAATCTGATCCTATTGGCTCTGTTTCGTACTTACGCGAAAGTTTTCAAGTACGATGCGATAATCGGCATTGAGGAGCCGGAGATCTTCTTGCACCCACACACTCAACGTAGTCTCTATACGCTGTTTGACGAATTGGCGGAAGCGGGAGCTCAAATCTTCTACTCAACGCATTCAGGTACCTTTGTAGACATAGAGCATTTCGACCGGATTTGCTTAGTGAAGAAGGAATCTGAGAGTGAGAACAACCGCACTCTGCACTTCACTAGCGTCACTCAGGTTTCGCCCGATGACCTGTTAGGAGTACGTCGGAGTTTGCATCCCCAGGTGCAGATGTCCAGTGAGAGTCTGCGCGAGCGCTATCGTAACATATGCACGTTGGCTCATAACGAAGCCTTTTTCGCCAGGAAGATCGTCCTGGTCGAAGGAGAAACGGAAGAACATACTCTGCCCCTCTTCGCGATGGCCCTAGACTACGATTTCGATGCCTACGGGGTCTCAGTTGTAAACGCCCATGGTAAAACCAATCTCGATCAGCTTTACCAGTTATATGCTCTATTTGGGATACCAGTTTATTTGATCTTCGATGGGGATCGGGGTACCTTGGACGATGATAGGCGCCGCTGGAATCGTATTCTGCTCAGAATGCTGGGGGAACCTGAGGAAGAAGAACCGGCTGAGAAGATTACGCCCCGCTACGCCGTCTTCGAGCAAGATTTTGAGCATTCGTTAGAATCTGCGCTGGAAACTCATCGACCTGGATTGTATGCGAATCTACGCGAGGCAGCAGGGGACGAACTAGGGACTAGTGCAGGAAAGGGATTAGTAGGACGTTACATTGCTAAGAGACTTATAGAGATGAGCGAGGACGAATCACAGATGATACCCGATTTTATTCGGCAAATCATTGATGGGGTTCGCCACGTGGGAGAAATAGAGACTCAAGATATTGAGGCTGGCGTATCAGCAAGCATTGATGACATTCCGTTCTGATCCTGGCATACAAAGATTATATCACGCCCATGGCGAGAGTTTTTCTGGCGATAGCAGCCAGTCGGTGTTGATGAGAGGGGGTGGGTAGGATCCGCCCGCTCCCAAGAAGGAGGGAGTTCACGTTTCCACCATCCCCCTCAACCCATCCTCATCCACCAGCGCGATTCCCAACTCCTGGGCCCGGTCGTACTTGGTGCCGCCGGGGTCCGCCCCTACCAGGAGGTAGTCGGTGTTCCTACTGAGGCTCCCCGTGACCTTTCCCCCCTGCTCTTCGATGAACCTGGTAGCCTCCTCTCGGCTCATGGTGGGCAGCGTCCCGGTGATGACGAAGGTCAAGCCGGCCAGAGGCCCTCTGAGCGCCTCTGCCTCCTCCGCTAGGCGGGTCATTCGCACTCCAGCCTTCCGGAGTTTCTCTATGAGTTTACGGTTCCGCTCCTGGGAGAAGTACCGGACGATGCTCCCCGCGGTGTGGGGGCCCAGCCCCTCTATGGCTTCCAGTTCCGCCTGGCCGGCGGCCATCAACTCCTTAAGGGAGGCGTAATGTCTGGTGAGAAATTGAGCCACGGTACTCCCCACATGCTTTATCCCCAAGCCGGTTACGAGCCTCCACAAGGGCTGCTTCTTGGAAGCCTCGATGGAGGCCAGGAGGTTCTCCACGCTCTTCTCAGCGTACCCCTCCAAGGGGAGAAGATCGTCCGGTTTCAGATAGTAAAGGTCGGCCAAGTCCTTTATGAGGCCCAGTTCCACGAATTTCTGCGCCTGGCGGGAGCCGAAGCCGTCGATATCCATCGCCGCTTGGGAGGCGAAATACTCCACATTCCGCACCAGTTGAGCGGGACAAGAGGGGTTCAGGCAATAGACGGCCACCTCATCGGGGGAGCGCTCCACCGGCTCCCCGCAGGCAGGACACCTTCCGGGGGCCTCAAAAAACCTCTCCTCCCCAGTGCGGAGTTCCTCTAGCGGCCTCACCACCTGAGGGATCACATCCCCAGCCCGCTTGATAACCACCGTATCCCCTACTCTTATATCTTTGCGTCGCAGGTCATCAAAGTTATGTAAAGTGGCTTTACTTATGGTTACTCCTCCCACCTGGACCGGCTCCAAGACGGCGTAGGGGTTGAGAGTCCCGGTGCGACCCACATTTACTCTTATGTCAAGAACTCGGGTGACCCCCTCCTCGGCGGGGAACTTATAGGCGATGGCCCAGCGAGGGGCCCGCCCTACCACACCCAGCCTCTCTTGTCGCTCGAAGGAGTTGACCTTCACCACCATACCGTCAGCCTCGTAGTTCCAACTCTCTCGTTTCTCCACCCATTGGTTGATCTCGGCTATGACATCGTCGAGGTTATCGTGGAGGGAGATGTCGGGGCTGACTTTGAACCCCAAGGCTCGCAGGTATTCTAAAGCCTGCCACTGAGTGGTGAGTTGGGCCCCTTCGAAGCGGCCCACTCCATAGACCCAGATGCTCAAGGGGCGAGAGGCGGTGATGGAGGAGTCGAGTTGTCGGACCGAGCCAGCGGCCGCATTTCTGGGGTTAGCGAAGGTCTTCTCGCCCTCCTTCTCCCGTCGCCGGTTCATCTCCTGGAAGAGATCAAGGGGCATATAGACCTCGCCACGGACCTCGAGGAGGCGTGGGGGCTCTAGATCGCCATGAACGGGGATGCGGAGGGGGATGCTGGGGACAGTCCGGAGGTTCAAAGTGACATCCTCGCCACGGAAGCCATCGCCCCGGGTGGAGCCTTGCACCAATACCCCCTCTTCATAGGCTAGGGAGATGGCCAGGCCGTCTACTTTGGGCTCCAAGACATACTCGAACTTCTCGTCTAACAGCCTGCGGATCCTCTTCTCCCAAGCCCTCAACTCTTCCTCATCGAAGGCGTTATCCAGGCTGAGCATGGGCACCCGATGCTCCACCTCTCCAAAGGCCTCCACCGGCGGGGCCCCTACCCTTTGGGTGGGAGAATCGGGAGTGAGGAGTTCGGGATGGGCTCTCTCCAACTCCTCTAATTCCCGCATCAAGGCGTCATATTCGGCGTCTGAGATCTCAGGAGAATCCAGAACATGGTACAGATAGGCATGGTAGCGGATGACTCGCCGCAGAGCCTCGATCCTTTTCTCCACCTCAGCCATGGCATTTACCTCTCAAAGCGCAACTTACAATTCTATTATACCATCAACTGGGCGAAAAATTATATTACCCACCCAAGAGCCAGAGAGCCACCTGAGGGGTGACCCTGGCCTCCAGGAAGGCGGCGAGGAGGAGGAGAGGAACCACGAGGAGGAAGAAGATCTTCAAGAAGTTGACGATAGCGAGCAAGAACCCCTCGCCGAGGGAGAGGCCCCGGGGAGGGGCCAAGATGGCAGCGCCGATTTTGAGGGCGAAGGCGGTGGCTATCCAAGCGGCCGGTATCTCCACCAAGCCATGGGGGAGAACAAAAGCGACGAGGGTAATAAGGGGGCTGTAGCCTACACTAGCCGCCTGCCCCAGCAAGAAGCCCATCATCCCCAAAGGGATGAGGAGCAAGAGGAGAGGGGCGGTGCCGAAGGAGATAACCCCCAAGAAGGCGGCGATGAGCAGGGCTCGTACATTGTGAATGAAGATGCCCCAGACGCTGAGGCCCGGCAGAAGTCCCAGATCTTGCCATTCCCGGCCCAAGTCGGAATTGACCAACCCTTCCAGACCCCCTATCTGGGAAAGGGGATACCTTATGGCGAAGGCCCACCCCACCAGAAGGCCCCCGACCATCACCACTAGCACCACAGAGAGGGGAGAGAGATAATACTTCAGGAGCCTCGGCAAATGGCTTCGGTAGAGGCGGCCCAGGGTGAGAGGGGGTGGCTCTTGGCTTATTCCCGGTGGCGAGGACCAAAAGCGGCTGAAAGAGCGCCGCACTCCAGAAAGGGTGATCTCGTCATATTGGCAGGCCAAGATCTCTTCCCGATTGAAGATCCGAATACCGGTGCGCACCAAGGCTAGATCGACTATGACCAGGCCAAGGATCATCAACCAGATCACATCATACCGCATCCAGAAGAAGAGCACCGCTTCCCCTTGGAGGAAGAGGGCTATGGGGACGATGATGAAACTGGCGAGGAGGTTGGCAGCGCGCACACTGGTAGTATGGCTGGAGACCACCACCGCCCCAGCCACCATCACTAAGGCCTCCATAGTGGTGAGAAGCATCACTTGTAGAAACGCTTGTGCGGGAATGTGGTAGGCGGTCGTCCAGCGCAGCCCAAGGAGGTGGAAGACGAGGCCCAGGTAACTGGCCGCCACTGGGAGGAGCATAGCGGCCAGAAGTTTGCCCAGGTATAGTTCTCCATCCGAGATAGGGGTGGCCAATAGTGGCTCCAGAGTGTTCCTCTCCCTCTCCCCTACAAAGGTCTCCAAGGCGATCACCAGGGAGAAAGAGGTGGGGAAGAAGCCGACGATCAAAAGGGAGAAAGGTACCAGTTGCTGGACGATGATGGCCGCATTATCGGCCACACCATAAGCCACGGCGAAGTTAGCGGCCACCTTGGAGGCGAGGCTCATTATCCAAGGGAAGATGAGGGTGAGGAGCAAAATGGGGGTGACGATCCGCCAATCCCTGAGGGAGTCGCGCACCTCGCGCCTGGTGATAACCAGAGCCTTGGCAAACGATTCGCCCGCTCCCCTACCCATCACCAAGGGGCTAACCTTAAACCGAGAGGGTATCTTCATCCCCATCCTCCACGATGCGGAGGTAGACCTCCTCCAGGCTCCGGGGCACCTCGCTCAAGGTGACCACCTCGGCTCCTTCCTCAGCCAGACGATGGAGGAGGAGAGGGTTCACCTCCTCAGGCGAGGGGGTGCGATATCGGAACCAGGTAGGGCCATGCTCCTCGATCTCTACCCATTCTCCCACCTTCAGACTATCTAGAGGTGAGGCTAGGCGCAACTCAAATAGGGGAACCCCCAGAAGTTGCCGTTTCAACTCCCAGGGCGTCCCTAGAGCGATGATCCGCCCCTGACTAATGATGGCTATCCGATCGGCCAGGCTCTCCGCTTCCGCTAAGTTGTGGGTGCAGAGGAGGATAGTATGCCGGGAAGAGCGTAAACCCCGAATGTAGTCCCGCACCATCTTGGCGCTATGAGGGTCCATAGCCGAAGTGGGCTCGTCGAGGAAGAGGATCTGGGGCTCATGGATCAGGGCCCGCATGAGGGCCACCCTCTGGCGCATCCCTTTGGAGAACTCGGCTAGGCGCTTCCGACTAATACCCAAGACGCCGAACCGTTCCATCAGTTCGTCGCTCCGATGCCGACGCTTCTCTTTTGACATCCCATACAGTTCCCCAAAAAAGTTAAGATAATCACCTAAGGACATACGCAGATATAGGCCCGGGAATTCGGTCAAAAAACCTACCATCCGGCGGACGATTTTGGCCTGTTCCACAACGTCGTAGCCAGCGATGATGGCTCCACCTGAGGTGGGCTTGAGGATGGAGGCCAAGAGACGGACGGTCGTCGTCTTACCCGCGCCATTGGGACCTAGGAGAACTAGGATCTCTCCCTCTCCTATCCGCAGGTTCAGACTATCAACCGCGCGCAAAGAGCCGAACTCTTTAGTCAGGTTTTGGGTCTCGATGATCATCCCTTTACCATTTTTCCGCTTTCAGTTCCCTTCGGATCCTCTCCGCTACCTCTTCCTCATCCAGTGGGGGACGAGGGTATCTCTGACCGCATCGGGGGCACTGCCATTCGTAAAAAGCGAGCCTCCCGAACCAAGTTAGCCCCAGCAGTTTCCTCCTCGCCCGGGCCCAGGAGTTTCTGCCGAGGGCGACAACGACGGCAATAAGGGCCCAGAACAATGATCTCCCTGTGAACTCGTTACGGATAGCCATCCAAAAGACATCGAGACGGTGGCAAAGCCTCACCGCCCTGCCCAACCATTTCCGCTTATGGACAGGCATGAAAGGCGGGCGGGGAGGACGCTCTAGGAGCACCTCTTTCCCCCAGGCTACATCGTAGAAATAAGCGTAAAGGATAAGGAGGGTAGCCCCGGTCCCTATCATCAGAAGGTATCCAGACCCACCTAAGCGATGACCAACCCAGAAAACCACCACTAGAAGAAAGAGCGCCCAATTCAGGAGCAGCACTGTCCACAGGGCCAGGGTTCTGGGCAGGAGCCAACCCAACCCTGAAAACACCTCTTGCAGCCTTTGACCAGAAAGCCTCTCCACCCTTCCCCCGGATCCAGGGTTGAAGGATGTCGCGTTTGTCATTCTAGTGTGCTCAGGAGAATAGGTCAATGGTAAAATCGTACCAAGTCCGTCCTTTTTTGGACGCCGGCCAAGGCTCCTTTAGGGAGATCCGCCAAGGTGAGGCCCAAGAGGTAGGAAAAGGGCGACTTGGAGCCTTTGCGTTTCCTCCAGCACATGAGCGTTGGTGAGGATCTGCCTGACGGAGGAGAAAGTGGTCCCTGACCCCCCGAGATGACTTCTTTTTGGAGTCTCTATCCGTACTACCGCGGGCCCTACTCGTTCTGCAACTGCGATGATCGCCTGCGAGTAAGCATCCAACGCCTCAGACGCTTGTTTTACGCCATTCTCGCTCATGGCAATGGTGCAACTTCTTCAAGCGCTCTTCCCATCCCCTTCTTCCCAGGAAAGGGCTAAGGGGAGTGCCTCCAAGAACCGCAAGAGTTGGTCGATCTCCCCATCATCGAACTTCTCCAGGGCCTTATAAAAACCCCGACGGCGTCGAGCCCTCACCTCTTCCAAGAGTTGCTCCCCCCGCCTTGTTAGGCCTACCATGACCACCCGGCGGTCCGATCCCTTCCTCCGTCTCTCCACCAAGCCCATCCTCACCAGCCTATCTATGATTCCGGTCATGGTCGCTCTAGCCCGCTGCGTGGCCTGGGCTAATTCGTTCATGGAGCAGGCCCGGCCACGCTTCTCAAGGGGTAGGAGAGCGTAAAACTGAGGAACGGTCACTCCATAGTAAGAGAGTTCCTGGGCCAGGCTCTTCCGCTCCAGCCAAGTGAGTTGGCGCAGCAACCTTTCCAGGGCCTCAATGTGCTCTCCTCTTCTAGCCATTAGAAAGTTAGCCTCACAATTATTTCGCCTTACAAAATTATATCTTGGGCATAAGCATCTGTCAAGTAGTTTATGAGTTTGCCCCAGCCCGAAAAGTTCATATAATCTAGACATGACAAATGTGACCAGAGGGCTCGGCACCTATCTCCTCCTTCTATGGCTGGAGGAAGATAGAGAGATCGAAATCGGGAGGCTGGGAAGTCTCGTTTTCCCGCGGGGATACTACCTCTACATAGGCAGTGCCAGGGGGACCGGTGGGCTTCGGGCCCGCTTGGCCCGCCATTGCCGGAGGGGTAACCATCCCCGATGGCACATAGATTACTTGTGCTACCATGCTAACTTAATTGAGATCTGGGCGCTTGAATCCGACCAGCGGTTGGAGTGTCTCTGGGCTCAACAACTGGCCCAGTTTTCGCAAGTGCGCCCCCTCCCGCATTTCGGCTCCTCCGACTGCCGATGTCCTAGCCATCTTTTCCACTTCCGAGAGAAGCCTTCGCCTCACCAGTTTGCGCATTCTTTGCCACAAGAGAATCTCCCTGCCGACTTGACCATATTGGCACAAGAAGTGCAACTATGTAAAATCGGCATCAAAGGAGGCTGGATGATCCAGAGTGCCATTCTGGCATAGGCCGCTTCGGCGAGAGGCCAGTGGTGGAGGGAGAAGTGGTGGCCAGGCGACCGTGCATCTGACCGGACCATCGGGGGCTCGACGATGCAGAAGGGGCGCGATTTCTGAGCGACCTGAGGCATTGATAAAGGAGCCAGGAGAAGATTTTTCCCTGCCGACAGAAATTGTCTCCCCCGGCCCCTGGCCTGTCATCCCTAGACCCTGCCGGGTTCGGGACAGGGCGCGCCAGGACAGGCTGGCAAGTACCGAGGCAGGCTGACAAGTATCGTCGCCCTAAAGAGCGACGATACATACAAAATGGTGTTAGAACCGCTTTACTTTCTTCAGCCTACCACAGTCTGGACCTAATATATCTCTAGCCTTCCTTCAATCTCTACCTATTTTTCTTCGATGTTTTCAAAATCGCCCCGTTGCCCTGGGGGCAACAATTTCGCTATTTCACACATCGCCAACCTTGAAAAGTCAATCAGAAAATCGCTTCTTTCAAATTCGGTCATCTCCTCTACCCTTGGTGGATTTATCGGCTCTCCGAATCTGACCTTCACCACCTTCGATTTGTCCCTCTCTCCTTTGGCGACCAGCCCCATCGGTATAATTGGAACTCGTTTCATAAGAGAGAATAGCGCCGCCCCGGTTCTCAGATCTCCCTCCAATAGACCGTTACCCCTGGTCTTCCCGGTAAGGGAAAGCCATAAGATGTGTCCCGACTCGTCGAGATAGGCTAGAACTTCTCTATAGGTTCTACGCTCCAACTTATATACTCCGGCTTCATCTTTCTGCGCCGGAAAGATGAATTTATCTATGCCAAGTGCTTTCAACAATGAGTTCGCTTCCGTCTTAACCTCTTTCCTGGCAATTCCTTTCAACCGAAATCCTTCTCCAGGTAGACGGCACCCCACTTTCAAAAGTGCTCTTAGGGTCTGCGAAACCGAGGGGTAGTTGCTCACCAAAATCGCCCTCTCTCCTTCATCCAAAGAAGAGGGAATCGGTTCCACCTCGATGCCTCTTATGCCCAGGTCCACCATCTCTCGAACTTTCCTGTCGCGTTCGATTAGAACTAAGGAAGACATCCTGGCATCGATCTCGTCTGAGATTCTTCCTCTTACAACTATTGAAATCGCTTCTATATCGCGTATTCTTTCTCGCATAGAGGCTAAGGGGCTCCCTTCAAGAGATTTGATATTTACAACACTCAAAAGCACAAATCGGTTCGCTTGCTTTTAGAACAGCCACCCCTTTCCCGCTATCCCGAGTCCCCTACCCGCTTGCTCTTCCTGAAACTTCTCGTATAATCCTCTTAGGCCACACAAGGGAACTTTTGACCGCGCGTGAAGGTTAAGGTTGACCTGCCAGATGGAGATATCCCTGGCTTGCTGATGCCAGCCCGTCCTAGTACCCCGGCCTGGCACGCCTTGGGGCAGGCAACTTGGGCTAGGGGCCAGGTTGGCACCATGAAGAGAAAAGGCAGAGCGGTGTACCGCCTATCCTTACAGGATCCCTGTGGGACGGGATCCCGAGGGACAGCCGGTTAAGCTTGTTGAGGAGCCGTCAGAAGTGGCCGATAGGCTAGAGAGACGTTCATAGGGATTCCAACTTAAGAAACTCGGTTAGAGGATAGGCTATGTCCATGAAAGTTACCCCCAGAGAAGAAGATTACTCCCGCTGGTACACAGATGTCGTACTCAAGGCGGAACTGGCTGATTATGCCCCGGTGCGAGGTTGCATGATCATCCGCCCCTATGGCTACGCCCTCTGGGAGAACATCCAGGAGACCCTGGATGCCAAATTTAGAGCCACCGGGCATAAGAACGCCTACTTTCCCCTCTTCATCCCCGAGAGTTTCTTGGCCAAGGAAGAGGAGCATGTGGAAGGCTTCGCGCCTCAGTTGGCGGTGGTGACTCACGGGGGAGGCAAGAAACTCGAGGAGCCCCTCATCGTCCGCCCTACCTCGGAGACGATCATCAACGCTATGTTCGCTAAGTGGATCAGGTCTTGGCGGGACTTGCCCCTGCTCATCAACCAGTGGTGCAACGTGGTACGGTGGGAGTTGCGCACCCGGCTATTCTTGCGGACACTGGAGTTCCTGTGGCAAGAAGGCCATACCGCCCACGCCACGGCGGAAGAGGCGGAGGAGGAAGCCCGCCGCATACTAGAATTGTATAGAGAGTTCGCCGAGAAGGAGATGGCTATTCCGGTCATCGTGGGGCGGAAGAGCGAATCAGAGAAGTTCGCCGGAGCCGTCCACACCTATGCCCTCGAGGCTATGATGCAGGACAGGAAAGCGTTGCAAGCGGGCACCTCCCATTTTCTGGGCCAGAACTTCGCCAAAGCGTTCGAGATAACTTATCAGACCAGAGGCAACCGCCTGGAATATGTCTGGCAGACCAGTTGGGGTCTTAGCACCAGGGTGATAGGGGCCATCATCATGGTTCACGGCGACGACCAAGGACTGATATTGCCTCCTCGCCTAGCGCCGATACAGGTGGTTATAGTCCCCATCTGGCGAAGCGATAAGCAAGAGGCTGAGGTGCGGAAAGCGGTAGAAGGGGTCAAGGATGGGTTGGGAGGTGTGCGTTATGAATTCGATGACCGGGAGACCTATACCCCTGGCTGGAAGTTCAACGAGTGGGAGCAGAAGGGGGTCCCGCTGAGGATCGAAATCGGGCCCCGGGATGTAGGAAAAAGGCAGGTGGTCCTGGTGCGGCGGGACACGGGGGAGAAGAGTATCGCGCCTTTAGAAGGTCTCAAAGGGCGGATAGAAGCCTCCCTAGAGGAGGTTCAGAAGAACCTCTACCGTAGGGCTCTGGCTTTCCGGGAGGAGAACTCCTACCAAGTGGACGACTACGAGGAGTTCAGGCGGATCCTGGAGGGACCGGGGGGCTTCCTTTGGGCCCACTGGTGCGGGTCGGCAGAGTGCGAAGCCAAGATAAAGGAAGAGACCAAGGCCACCATCCGGGCTATCCCCTTCCAGGAAGAAGAGGGAGGTAGATGTATTCGCTGTGGTGAGACCTCCATACAGCGGGTGGTCTTCGCCAAGGCCTATTGATTGACATCCTTGGCCATCTGCTTTAGAATGATTAAGATGTAGAGGCCGGGAGGGAAGAATGGTGAAAGAGTATAGCCTCGATCGTATAAGAAATGTGGTCTTATTGTCCCATGGCGGTGCAGGGAAGACCTCGCTGGCGGAAGCGATGCTCTACAACACGGGCGCGATAAAGCGGCTGGGCAAGGTGGACGAGGGAACCACCATCTCCGACTACGACCCGGAGGAGATACGCCGTCACATCTCCGTTAACACCTCGCTCATACCTTGCGAATGGCGGGATCATAAGATAAACCTTCTGGATACCCCGGGCTACGCCGATTTCGTGGGGGAGATGAAAGGCGCCACTAGGGTAGCCGATGGCTGTATCATCGTGGTTGATGCCACCTCCGGCGTGGAGGTAGGCACGGAACTGGTCTGGAAATACGCCGATGAGAGGGATCTACCCCGTCTCGTCTTCATCAATAAGATGGATCGGGATAACGCCAATTTTGGCCGTACCCTGGACCAATTGAGAGAGGCGTTCGAAGGAAACTTTGTCCCCTTGCAACTCCCGGTGGGTGTGGGAGAGGGGTTTGAGGGGTTGATAGATCTCGTCACTATGAAAGCCTATGTAGGCGAGGAGAAGGATATCCCCCCGGAACTATTGGAGGAGGCTCGTTCTTTCCAAGAGGCGTTGGTAGAAACGGCGGCAGAGGCAGAAGATGAGTTGATCGTAAAATATCTGGAAGGTGAGGAGTTGACCGCCGAGGAGATGCGGCGAGGGTTAGCAGCGGGGACGAAGGCCCGATCCGTTATCCTCGTCCTCTGCGGCTCGGCCACGCAGGTGGTGGGAAGCCAGACTTTGCTCGATTGTATAGTAGAGTATCTACCCTCCCCAGCCGAAAGGGAAGTGCGGGCTAGGAGCCCCCTGTCGGGCCTAGAGGAGGCTTTGGAGGTGAGTCCCATTTCTCCCCTAGCCGCTTTGGTATTTAAGACCTTCGCCGACCCTTATGTGGGCAAACTCACCTATTTCCGGGTTTACAGCGGAGCGATGGAATCGGACTCCCGAGTGCTCAACGCTTATAGGAATGAGGAAGAGAGGATCGGCCAACTCTTTCACTTACGGGGCAAGGAACAGGAAGCGGTGAAGTCGATCTCCACCGGGGATATCGGAGCCGTGGCCAAACTACAGGCCACCTCCACGGGTGATACCCTTTGCGACAAGGATCGCCCCCTCCTCCTCCCGGAGATCGACTTCCCCCACCCGGTCTACAGCGCGACCATTAAGCCCAAGACGAAGGCGGATTTGGACAAGATGGGAACAGCGTTAGCCCGTCTGGTAGAAGAGGACCCCACCCTTCGAGTCAGTCGAGAACAGGATACGAGAGAGACGATCCTCTCCGGGATGGGCGAATCCCATGTGGAGATCGCTGCCCGGCGGTTGGAGCGGAAGTTCGGGGTGGAGATCGAGACCGGTGTTCCAAAGGTGCCCTACAAGGAGACCATCCGCTCTACCACCAGCGCAGAGGGCAAATATAAGAAACAGACCGGTGGCCACGGCCAGTATGGGGTTGTGCAGTTGAGGCTCGAACCTTTACCCAGAGGCCAGGGGTTCGAGTTCGTGGACAAGATCCGCGGCGGAGCCATCCCCCATAACTTCATCCCGGCCGTGGAGAAAGGGCTCAAGGAGGCGATACAGACGGGGGTTCTGGCTGGCTATCCGGCTATCGATTTCCGCGCGATCCTCTACGATGGGAAATACCACCCCGTCGATTCCTCAGAGATGGCTTTCAAAATCGCGGCTTCCCTAGGTTTTAAGAAGGCGATGGAGGAAGCAAACCCGGTGCTCCTAGAGCCTATCATGAAACTCGCCATCACTGTCCCGGAAGGGTTTATGGGTGATGTCTTAGGAGATCTGAATAGCAAACGGGCTCGGGTCATGGGCATGGACCAGTCGGGAGGGTTGAGTGTCATCACCGCCCAGGCTCCCCTGGCGGAGATACAGAGGTATGCCACCGATTTGCGCTCCATGACCCAAGGGCGGGGTTATTTCACCATGGAATTCGACCACTACGAGGAGGTGCCGGACCATACAGCCCAAGAGGTCATCGCTAGGGCGAGGGCGGAACAAGAGAAGTAGCGTCGCGCTTGCCTGTTACTGGTCAGCATGATGACAGATGTAGCGTCGCAGTTTACCTGCGACGTTTTTCGTCCGAGACAGGCTCGGACGCTACAAATTCGGGATGTACGGGCGGGGCTGGAGCTTAACCGGCTGAAGCCTCGATTCCTCAACCAGGAATGGAGCCTTTAGGCGGTACCTTGTCCCGCACACACCACTCTGGCCCCGGATTTCTCCCATAGGGATCCTGTAAGGATAGGCGGTATCCGACTACATTGATCCCCGAGAGAGGAGGCTGAGGGGGATCTTGACCAGGGGGCGGAGGATGGTTCCTTTGAGTCCACTATGGTGAGCGGCCAGGCTGAGGTCGTAGAAGTGGAGGGCCTCAAGCCACCTTCTCTCTTCTAGGCGGATGCGACTGATGAGTTCTAGCGTTTTCGCCTCCTTCTCCCGTTCCCCTACTTCCCGCAAGAGGTTAGCCGCCTCCTTTAGAGAATCTACCGCCTCCTCCCTTTGCCCACGCCGGCGGAAGAGTTCCCCAAAATTGCCCAAGGTCTGGGCTCGACCCAGGTTATCCTCGGCGGAGATGAATTTATCGTTCGCTCCCTCGAAGGCTTTCTGCGCCTCGGCCCATCGCTGGGCCTGGAGGTGAAGGACGCCCAAGTTGTTAAGGGTCTCCCCCTGGCCTCGTAGATCCCTTGCTTCAGCGAAGATGCCCTCCGCCTCCATGAAGAGAGAAGCAGCAGCCTCGTAGTCACCCAGCCGATAAAGGCGTAGCCCCTCTTCTTTTAACGATTCCGCTCGCTCTGTAAGCCCGCTCCTCATCGTCTTTACTTCACTCCTCCATCGGTATGCGCAACACCACCTTGGTGCCCCGGCCAAGGGTAGAGGTCACGGAGAGATCGCTCTCGATCAATCTGGCCCGCTCCCGCATGTTGAGGAGGCCGAAGTGACCGTGAGCATAGGCCTCTTCCGTGGCCGCAACATCGAACCCCCTCCCATCGTCCTCTACCGTAACCACCAGCGTTTTCTCCTCTTCCTTCAACTCCAGACGGATATTCTGGGCCCGGGCATGTCTGCGGGCGTTGTTCACCGCTTCCTGAACAACAGAGAAGATGGTCCTTTCCACCTGGCTACTGAGACGTCGGTCGAAACCATGGGCGTCCAAATAGAACTCCAACCCCTCATATCGAGGCAACTGCTGGAGATAGGCCTCCAAGGCTGGCACTAGACCTTGGGTCTCTAAGATCACCGGTCGCAACTCGAAGAGGAGAACCCGCGCTTCTTCCGCAGCTTTGATGGCCATCTTATGGAGCGAATCCAGTTCTCCCGGTATATCTTGGGGCCTTTCCCGCCACAGCCGTTTGATGTGTTCGAGGCCCATAGCCAAAGAAGCGAGCCGTTGCACCGTCCCATCGTGTAGGCTGCGCGCCAACTCGTGGCGCACCTCCTCCTGGGCCCGGACGAGCCTATCTCTCTCCTCCCGCAGGCGACGATAGAGTCTAGCGTTCTCCACCGCCGTGGCCGCCTGATGGGCTATGATGAGGAGAAGGTCCAAATCCTCCTGGCCGAAGACTTCGGGCTGATCGCTAACCAACTCCAGAGTGCCGACCAGTTCGTCCCCTGCCAGAAGCGGCACGCCCACAAAGGAAGCGATGGGCCTTTCTACCGCCTTGGGCCGCAGATCGGTGCGCTGGGCCGCATCGAGGATGAGAAGAGGCTCCCTGTGACGAGCCATCCAGCCCGAGTACCCCTCATCGAGGTGATAGGCGGCTCCCGCCTCGGTGGTATAACGGGGGTCTCCCGCTTGACAACAGACCACCAGCGATTGGCTATCTCTCTCCCAGAGGGAGATCTCGGCCGCGGTATAATCGATGAGTCTCCTAGTGGTGGCTAGGACCGCCTCCAGGGTCTCCTCTAACTCCAGACTAGCGTTAATAGTCTGGCCTATCTCCTTGAGGAGAGCCAAACCCCTCGTTTGCTGCTCATCTTCCCCCTCGACGGTCTTGCCCTTCATCTCGGTCACCTCTCTGCAACCTCAAGATACATGAGAATATATGTGGAAATAGCCCACCCCCATAGGTACGAAACATCAAGATTATCATCCTCTACAACAGAGCCCACCCTCATCAAGTATACTATCTAACCCACACCCGGTCAATCCCTACCTTTTACCCAGGCCTGCATCGGGCAGGTTCTGAGCCCCAATCTTATGAGATGACCTCCCCACTTGGGGAGGCCATAAGGTCTTTGAAATCGCTTGGGTTCCTAGCCTAGACTATCCCTCTGGCTCTGGCCCGTTCAAGCAGTAACTCTAACTCCCCAGGGTTATACATGGGGGCGAATTGTCCCCAGTAGGCTTTCCCATCGGGCTTTATGACGTAGTAGCAAAGCCGCTGCACTTGTCGCCCATCCTCCCACTCGATAAGTTGGAGCAATTTGCAGTAGAACTCCCCGCAGGGGCCCTTGTGCAAGACGTGAACCTCGTCCAGCAACTTTCCTTTTAGTCGCTCGTTCGTCTGTGTGAACTTGGCAGAGCCCCTGGTAGGTGCACGCGCCGGAGGACGTCAAAGTCATTATAGTATGAATACCGCTTCGCAACAATGCCTTGGCTCACCTGGGTTTGTGCTTGACAAAAGCCCTTCTCCTGGGTATCTTTAGGCAGCATGATGAGGAGAGGCGAATGATAGAGAAGGATTTTCCCGGCCGAGGGAAGGTAGCCATCCTTAGGACCAGCCCAGAGACGGTTCTAGAGGATTATGGCCGCCTTATGCGGTTGGTGAACTATAAAGAGAATCTGCCAAAAGAGAAGAACACCCTTCTCAAAATCAACATCTCTTGGCAGATTTGGTACCCTGGCTGCTCTACACCCCCCTGGCAACTAGAAGGGGTGATAAAGACCCTCTTAGATGACGGCTATCCCAGAGAAAGCCTCATCGCGGCCCACAACCGAACGGTGGTAGTGAGTGCCTACCAGGGAGAGACCAACAACCGTCATAAAGTGGTGGTTGAGCGGTACGGGATCGAGAACCTCCATATCTACGAGCCCCAGGTGGAATGGATCGTCTACGAACCTAAGGAGCCCTTCCTCGTCCTCCACGATATCTACCCCCATGGGGTCAAGATCCCTAAGAGCTTCATAGGCAAGAACATCATCCAGTTGCCCCAGACCAAAACCCACGTCTTCACCACCATGACCGGAGCGATGAAGAACGCCTTCGGTGGGCTCCTGAGCGAGCGGCGCCACTGGACCCATAGCGTGATCGACGAGACGCTGGTAGACCTTCTCACCATCCAGCAGGATATCCACACCGGGCTTTTTGCCGTCATGGACGGCACCTTCGCTGGAGATGGGCCTGGACCCCGGGCTATGCGTCCTCAGGTGAAGAACGTGATCCTGGCCAGCGCCGATCAGGTGGCTATCGACGCCGTGGCGGCCAAGATAATGGGCTTCGACCCTCTCTCCTTAAAGTTCATCCGCCTGGCCCACGAGAAGGGCTTAGGGATCGGCGATCCCCGCCAGATCGAGATCGTGGGTGACAAAGATGCGGCGGAGGAAAATTGGCATTTTTCTGTGGGGGAGACCTTCGCCAGCCGGGGCCAGAAGATGATATATCACGGCATCTTAAAACCTTTTGAGAAACTCCTCACCCGCTCGTCTTTGGTGCCCTGGGCTTATCTGGCCTCTAACCTCTACCACAACAGTTACTGGTATCCCCTCTACGGGAAGAAACGCGCCAAGACGATGCTGGAAGAGACAGAGTGGGGAGCGCTCTTCCGGGAACGGTACGGGGGCCAACTGGAGCCCACGAGAGAGCGAGTAAAGGAAAAGCCTGTTGGTTGGTAGCGGCCCCACTGGGGAACAGCCCTCGCCTACTGTGAGGAGCAGCCCCCCTGCTGCTTCTTCCACAAATAGGGAAACTCGATCAGAGAGAACGCCGACTATACAAAGGCTGCGATCCCAAATCGCCCTAGGTTTCCTCCTCGGTTTCACGGTCATCATCCTCTTGGTGGCCTTTGCAGATATGGCTCGCCTGAGGGAGAATCTGGCCCGTTTTCGCTGGCACTACCTTCCCCTAGTCATAGGGCTCACTCTCTTCAACTACGTCTTGCGCTTCGCAAAATGGGAGTTCTACTTGCGCCAGATAGGGGCTAAAGTTGAAACGCTGGATAGCGCGGCTATCTTCGCCTCGGGCTTCACTATGGTGCTCACCCCCGGCAAGGTAGGCGAATTCCTCAAGTCTTATCTCCTGGCGCAGGTGAGCGATACCCCTATCAGCCAGTCGGCTCCCGTGGTAGTGGCCGAGCGGCTCACCGATGGGATGGCCATGGTGCTTTTAGCCACAGCAGGGCTAATCGTATATCGCCTAGGCCGGGAGGTCATCTTTGTCGTGGCTCTTCTGCTTGTAGCCTTGGTAGTCATGGTCGAGTATCGACCCCTGGCCTTACGCTTCTTGAGATGGGGCCAAGGGTTGCCCCTCATCTCCCGCCTAGCGCGAGAACTGGACAACCTCTACGAGAGCGCCTACGCGCTTCTGACCCCTCGAAACCTGCTATGGGCCGTCATCCTCAGTTTCTTCTCCTGGGGCAGCGAATGTGTGGCTTTCTATCTAGTCCTGGCAGGGCTGGGCTTCCCTGGGACCCCCTCGCTTCTTTTGCAAGCCTCTTTCATCTTCGCCTCCTCGGCTATCCTAGGGGCTGTCTCCTTCGTGCCTGGTGGTTTGGGGGTGGCCGATGCTAGCCTTGCGGGGTTGACCCTCTTTCTCACCGGGGCGAGCAGAAGCCTCTCTGTGGCCGCCTCTCTCCTCATCCGGCTCTCTACCCTCTGGTTCGGAGCCACCCTGGGCCTGGTGGCCCTTTTCCTCTTCCGAAAACGGTTCTTCGAAGGGCTAGGTCATGAAAGTTGATATGCATGTACACACCTGCTATTCGAGAGATGCCACCCTCTCCCTGGAGAATATCATGGAGAGTTGTCGGCGGCGGGGTTTGGACGGGGTAGCCATCACCGACCATAACACCATCGCTGGCGCCCTGGCTCTCAAAGAGATGGCTCCCTTCCTTGTAATCGTGGGGGAGGAGATAAATACCACGAAGGGAGAGATATTGGGCTTCTTCCTGAAAGAGGAGATACCGCAAGGGCTCACACCGAAGGAGGCTATGGCTCGCATCAGAGAGCAGGGAGGCTTGGTCGGGGTGCCTCACCCCCTGGATCGAGTACGCTGCTCGGCCATGGGTCAGAAGGCGCTTCTTGAGATCTGGGAGGAACTAGATTTCTTAGAGGGATTCAACTCCCGGGTTACTTTTCCCAGCGACAACCGTAAGGCCCAGGCTTTGGCTCAAGCCCAGGGGTTACCCATCACCGCGGGGAGCGATGCCCACACCGCCTACGAGATAGGCCGGGCCTATGTGGAGATACCCAGTTTCAATGATCGGGAAGGTTTTTTGGAGGCATTGAGAGAGGCCCAGATATTCGGTCGGCTAACCCCCCCTTGGATCCATATCATAACCACCTGGACTAAATTGCGCGCAAAGTTGGGGTGATAGTCAGTAGGGCAGGTTTCCCTGGCCTAACGATGCCAGCCTGCCCCGGTACTTGCCAGGCCGGGGGACAGGCCATACCTGCCCTATCGGTGTCTATCGAACCCCGAGCCGTCCTCCCTCGAAGAGACGCTATACCTGATTGGGGACGATGTGGAGTTACCTCCTGACATGGGAACATCTGATCACGACAAACGGCCCGTCTCCATCTGAGAGCCCGGTCGTTGCCACCCTTCCTCTTTTGTCAGCCGAGGCGGATCACCCTTCTCTTTCGAACTCCCTGAGCAGCCCCGTCATCTCGTTAAACTGCTCGATCAGGGCATCGATCTCCTCGACTTGGCGGTGGATGCCGGTCCAATAATCGGGGTCGTACCATTGGGCCAGGATTTCCTCGTAGGTCTTACCCTGCTGCTCGACCCAGGTGAAGTACTTGAGATTGTGGATGCGCCGGCGCTCCCAATAGCCCAGTTCCTCCACGTAGTCCACAGTGCAGCCCAAGAGGTAACGGTGGTAGTCGGCCGCTGCGTCGAGTTGGGTGTATTCGCCTTGCTTCTCGCGCAGCTCCCGCAAGCGACTCTGGTACAACTCCATGGAGTCAGTGAAGACGGTCAACACGATATCGTGCTCGCCGAGTTCGTACCACTTGGCGAACTTGATGGCGGAGAGCACGTTGGCGATGCTGGAGATGCCCAACAAGTCCAGTTGCCCCACCAGCGTCTCCGGCACGCGCTGCTTGACCAGGTAGGTACGGCCGGACGGCTCGTTGAACAACCGTACCAGGCTCATGCACGCCTCGTCATCAATGGCCATCACCAGGTCGGTGTTCTTGAGGTTGTGGATCCAGGGGACGTGCTTGTCGCCGATGCCCTCGATGCGGTGCCCGCCGTAGCCGTTCAAGAGCAGCGTGGGGCACTGGAGAGCCTCGCTGGCGGCCACTTTGCTGGTGGGGAAGATCTCTTTCAGGTAGTCGCCGCAGCCGATGGTACCAGCCGAGCCGGTGGTCAGTACCACGCCTCGGTAGGCGTCCAGCGGCCCCATCTCCTGCTCCAACACCTCCTCCATCGCATGACCGGTGACATAGTAGTGCCAGAGGTGATTTCCGAACTCGTCGAACTGGTTGAAGATGACGATCTCCTCGCGAGTGGCCTTCAACTCCCAGCACTTATCGAATATCTCTTTGACGTTACTCTCGCCGCCGGGGGTGGCGATGACCTCACCGGAGACTTTGGAAAGCCACTCGAAGCGCTCGCGGCTCATCTCCTCAGGCAGGATGGCCACCGACTCGCAGGCCAAAAGGGTGGCGTTGTAGGCACCGCCACGACAGTAGTTCCCGGTGGAGGGCCAGACCGCCTTCTGATATGTCGGGTCGAACTGGCCGGTGACCAACCGAGGCACCAAGCAGCCGAAGGTAGCGCCGACCTTGTGGGAGCCGGTTGGGAACCACTTGCCCACCAGCGCGATGATGCGCGCCTCAACCCCCGTGAGTTCCTTCGGGAGTTCCAGGTAATTGACGCCATCGAAGCCACCACCATGAGCGACCGGCTCATTCTTCCAGGTGATACGAAAGAGGTTGAGCGAGTCCACCTCCCACAGACCGATCTGCTTCAGCCTGGCCTTGATGCCTTCCGGGATCAGTTCCGGGTCTCTTTGTTGCGCGAAGGTGGGAACGATGATGTTGCGCTCCCGCGCCCGTTGTACGGTTCTTTCCAACTGTTCTCTGTTAATAGTCAGATCTATCATCTCGTACTCGCCTCCAAGGGTTTGGCTATATGTGCCTTCATGCGAACTGGTACCCTCTCTTTCATGTGTTGATGGCCTTCTGTTCCCTGCTGAACGTCAGACGGGCGGACGGCAAAGATCAACACTTATCGCTCGCTTGGCTTGAAGATGGACGGCTTTCTACTTAAAACCTATGGACAGTTGGCCGCCGATAGGGTAATCACCAAGTCGATCCCAGGGGTAGGGTCACTTTCTTGCTCTTTTCAGTCTCCACTCTACCCCCGGCAGTGGCGGCTGGGCTTTGGGCACCTTTCGGCCTCGCCGCCGACGGATAGAGGCTGGCCTGGTCTTGAAGAACTCGGGTAGGGCCTTGTAACTGAGCCAGGCGGCTATCTGTTCTAGATGGGCTTCGTGCTTGACGAAATCGAGTTCATCGGCGGGGATGATGAGCGTGGGGCAAAGATCGAACCCCTCGACCCAATCCTCATAGAGACGGTTGAGTTGCTCCAAGTAGTCAACGGAGACACCTTGCTCGTAATCTCGCCCCCGATCGCTGATCCTCTGCAAAAGGGTAGGCACTGAGGCCCGCAGGTAGATGATCAACTCCGGCGCGGGGACCAGTTCCCTCATCAGTTCGTATAGTTCCCAGTAGGTGTGCCAATCCTTCTCCTGCATATGCCCTTGTAGATATAAGTTGCGGGCGAAGATCTCCGCATCCTCGTACATACAACGGTCTTGGATCACCGGCTCTGGGTCCTTCAAGATGCGCAGGCTGTCATATAGGCGCCGGGAGAGGAAGAAAACCTGGGAGTGAAAACTCCAACGCTTCATATCCTTATAGAAGTCAGCCAGATAGGGGTTGTCGGCCACCGCTTCATAGTAGGGCTTCCACCCCAACTTCTGGGCCAGAAGCCCGGTAAGGGCCGACTTCCCCACCCCCATATTACCCGCTACGGCGATGAACTTTCTCATACACACTCAATCCCAGAAAGCATGCCTGCGATCTCTATTGAATCGTAGATGGCAATACACTAAGCAAAAGGCCCACGATAATAGCAACCAGCGTGCTCGTCAATGTCCCAATAAGATAGTACTCGGCAAACTCTCGTTTTTCCAATTCCCTGAAGCGGGCCACTGACTTAGCGGTCAGCACAAAGGCGATAGCCGTATGTTCTTCAAGAATGACCAGCGTAAGAATAAGAAAGCGTTCCAGGTTTCCAATGATTTTCCCAGCCCCAAGTTCCTCCGGCGAAATCGATTCGGGAGCTGTTGCCACCTCACCCCTTATTGCAGTTTGCAAGGGGCGCAAGACTCCTCTAACGATTTCTGTGCCGCCCTCGAGAACAAAAATATAACCGGTGGCGTATAGAAGCGCCCGGTTAATGAGTGCGAGATCGAGCCTGGGGTGAAATGCGACGCCCAGAGATGGCGTTATTGTGCGAAAAGCTATCCAGAAGGTGAATATCGCGATAAGATGAATCATGGGTTCTGTGATCGTAAGTTGAAACGCAAAGTCCTTCCACCTCTTTTGGACCATCGCAATGACCGCGTCAATTAGGGTATGAAGCACTGTCAAAGCCACTAGGCCAATGAACCACGAAAGTGAAAGGAAGAAGACGGTGAATAATAAACACAAAAGCAGGGTCAGCAAATTACGTCTTATCAGCAACCACATAGTACCACCATCATCACCAACTTCATATTGCGGTAGGAGATAGCGAGCAATGATGTAGGCTAGCATCAAACCATAAATGGCTGTCAGGTCTAACGAAGTTAGTTCTAACATGTCACAGATGAATTCACCATTTTAGTATCATTCAACGAGTCCGTACGCACTTGTTAAGTTCTAGAGGTTGACAACCATAATGTTAACCTCTAGAGGTTAATACGCCTATTGTTAACTCAGTAGGGTTAACAATAGGCACATCAGAACGATTTCTGAAAACCTGTGGACAGCAGCGTCTTCAGTGCGTTCTCTCCGACAGCAACGGCGTCCCAGCCAGCAGCGGCCAGCGTTTTGCTGATAGCTGCACGACTAACCCTCAGTCGCCGCGCGACCTCTGCTTGACTACCCGTTTGACGGTAAATACTAATAACCCTGAATTGACGTTCAGTCCACCTATGCTTCAACGCCTCTATGAGCACAAGCATTGCATTTATTAGATTATCGAAAGGCTCACCCAATCCGCGATAGCGTACCTCGTACCCTTCCTCCTTACCCTCTTCCAATGCTGCCCTAGCGTTGTGAAAGGCTGGCCCATCCATGCCGATGGCCTCAGGTGCAATCTCGGTAGTTATCGTTCCAACACCTACGCCGAATACAAATTGAACTGGATAGAGTAGTTCTCGCACGGCGACTATGACATCATAGCTCTTGGCAACATCGCTCAACACCCCTTGAAACTCGTCTCCAATAGTGACCAGGAACCTAGAGACAATGCAATCCGTGAACCTCTGATTTATCTCCTCAATAGCTGCTTTGAATTGCTCTTGAATGGCAGCCCTATCCCTCAGTTCCCTGGATTTGGAGATGTCTCCTATTACCACACAATAGTCGCTTTGCATCCTTTTACCTCCGTCTCACTCTACCTCCGGCAGACGCGGCTGGCGAACCCCTGCCAGGGCCGCATGAATCCGCCCCACCACGTAGGCTAGATCTTCCTTGTTGCGCACGATGTTGATATCGTCGGTATCTATGGCCAGGACCGGGCTATGGTCAAAAGTGAGAAGAAACTCCTCATAAGCCCTGTTTACGGCCTCGATATAGTCCCGGTCCATATCTCGCTCGTAGATGCGATCCCGGAAGGCGATCCGTTCCATCAAGATATCGGTCTCGGCCCTCAGATAGACGACCAGGTGGGGCAGAGGGATCTTCTCCGCCAAGGCGGCGTGCACACTCTCGTACATGAGCAGTTCATCGCCCTTCAAGTTCAGATGAGCGAAGAGGCTATCCTTAGCGAAGGTGTAGTCACTGATAAGGGAAGAACGCTTCAAGGCCCCCTCGACAACCTCATGCTGCTGCCGGTATCGGCTCAAGAGGAAGAAGATCTGGGTCTGGAAGGCGTACCTCTCCCTATCCATGTAGAAATCCTTGAGGAACGGGTTCTCTTCGAAGACCTCCAAGAGGAGTTCGGCCTTGAATTCGTCCTGGATGAGGCGAGCCAAGGTAGTCTTCCCCACCCCGATGGCTCCCTCTATAGCGATGAAAACATGCTGGGGCAATGGTCACTCCTCACCAATCGCTAGCCTCTCGCTCCTCGACCACCCGCTTGTAGATCTCGATAGTCCGCCGCGCGATCTGACCCCAACCGTACTCCTCTTTCACCATCGTCTATCGCTCGCCGTAAGTCGTTATGTAAACCATGCCCCGACCCCGTTCCCTGGCGTGGATGGTGGCCAGCCAGCCAGTCATGAGCATGGATTATGTCAAGAGGCTTTCTTTCCCGCAGAAAAGCAGCGTGCTCCTCCAAAGCCAGGTTCGTCTGCCAAGCGGTGGCGAAGAGGCTGCCTGTTTCCACGGCCAGAGGATCGATACGATGGATGGTCGCGTTTCCCTCCAGCCCAGCGAGGGGTGAGAAGGTGCACCTCCACCCCTTGAGCGGCGAGGCTAGGGAGAAGGTCCGCCACGTGCCTCCCCAAACCCCCTACTATGTGGGGGATATTTCCAAGAGAGCATCAGAACCCGCATCTCTACCTTCTCTCGAATGCTCAGGCCTTCTCCAGTTCCTCGCGAAACTCCTTCAGCCTTTCCGCCAGTCTTTGCAGCCGCTTATCTATCTCATAGTTGACGGTCCCTGGGGGGTAGGTGCCATCTGGCTGGCGTTCTCCAGCCTCCTGTCCGGTGAGGATAGAGATCCCCTCGTCGATACTCTTTACGGGATAGATATGAAATAGGTCCTTCTCCACCGCTTCCACGACATCTTCCCGCAGCATCAGGTTCCTCACGTTCTGCTCGGGGATGATCACCCCCTGGTCGCCCGTGAGCCCTTTGACCCGGCAGACATCGAAGAACCCCTCGATCTTCTTAGTCACCCCTCCCACCGACTGAATCTCCCCTTGCTGGTTGACCGAGCCGGTGACAGCGATATTCTGTTTCAAGGGGAAGCCAGAGAGAGAAGAGAGGAGAGCGTAGAGTTCCGTGGAGGAGGCGCTATCCCCCTCTACCCCTTCGTAGGACTGCTCGAAACAGAGGCTGGCCGAGAGGCTGAGAGGCTTATCCTGGGCGTACTTGCCACCCAGGTAGCCTGAGAGGATCATCACCCCCTTATCGTGAATCCGGCCACTTAATTCCGCCTCTCTCTCTATATTGATCACCCCGGCCTTCCCCAGGTAGGTCTTGGCCGTGATGCGGGAGGGCTTGCCGAAATCGTAGTCTCCCAAGGAGACGATGGAGAGGCCGTCCACCTGGCCCACCACATCGCCCTCCGTGTCCACCAAGAGGGTCCCCTCCTCGATCAACTCCCGAACCCTCTCTTCGATCCGGTTGGAGCGATAGACCTTCTCCTCGATCGCTTTCTGAACGTGGGCGGCGGTCACCAGGTCGCTCCCCTCCCTGCCAGCCCAATAACTGGCCTCCCGAACGATGTCGGCAATATGGGCGAACTGGGTGGTCAACTTCTCCTTGTGCTCCGCCAAACGGGAGCCATACTCCACCACCTTGGCCACGCCACTGGGGTCGAAATGGCATAGGTTCTCCTCTTGGCACCGAGCGCCAATAAAGAGGGCGTATTTCATCATATTCTCCGGCGTGCGGTCCATATCTGGGGCGAAGTCGGCCCTCACCTTGAACAGTTTCTGCACCTGCTCATCATAGGCGTAGAGGAGGTAGTAGGTGAGGGGATCTCCGATGAGCACTACCTTTACCTCGAGGGGGATGCGTTCTGGCTCCAAGCCCGCTGTAGATATGAGGCTTATCTGCTGAGCCGGTTCCTCTATCTTGATCTCCTCATTCCTGAGGGCTCTCTTCAAAGCCTCCCAGGCCAAAGGCTGCCGGAGGATGGCCCTGGCATCGGCGATCAGATAACCGCCGTTGGCTCGATGCAAGGCTCCACTTCTTATCATGTTGAAATCGGTCACCAGAGCGCCGAACTGAGCCCGGTGCTCGATCCGACCTATCAAGTTGCGGTAGGTAGGGTTGGTCTCCAAGATGACCGGGGCCCCTTTAAGACGGGAGTTTTCAACCAAGACGTTAACCCGGTAGTTGTCGAAGGGGGACCGGGGAGCGGGCAAGGGTATGGTCTGGAGCCCTTGTGCTTCCTCCGGTGCTTGAGCAGCGGCCTTGATAGCATCCACTTGCTGAACCACATCCCTGCGTACGTCATCCAAGAAGGCCACAACTTTCGGATGCTGGCTATATTTCTCCTTAACGGACTCGAAAAAGTGGCCAATGGCGAATTCAGCGATCTCTTTATCCAAGTTGCGCAATCTGGCCCTGGCCTTCTTCTCCAGATCTCTCACCTCGCGCAAGGTTTTCTCCAGTTCCTTCTGTAACTCCGGCCTTCGCTCCTCTAGAGCCTTCTTCGTCCCCTCATCGAGTTTCTTATACTGCTCTCCGGTCAAGACCTGCCCCTCGATAACGGGGGCGATGATGAAGCCCACCGGTGTTCGCAGGAGGGCGAAGCCTTGTTCTTTTAGATACCCCTCTAACTCTTTCAGTTGGGCGGTGCGCTTTTCCTCTAACTCTCTGGTGATTTGGGCTTTCTGTTTCTCATACTCCTCGCTTTCAAAAGCCCGAGGGATCTCTCCCTGCACATTCTTGATCAACTCATCCATATCCTCACGCAGACTGGAGGCTCCACCCGGCGGCAAGCGAAGGGCGTGAGGTCTGTAGGGGTCTTGGAAGTTGTTCACATAGCACCAATCATCGGGAACCGGTTTAGCCAGAGCCCGTTCCTCTAGAAAAGCGTGGACGGTGGTGGTTTTGCCCGAGCCCGTGGGGCCTATGATGAAGATGTTGTAACCGTAGCAAGGGATATCCACCCCAAAGTCGATGGCCTGCGTGGCCCGCACCTGCCCGATGATCTCGGTCAATTCCGGCAGTTCCGCCGTAGACCTAAAGTCGAACTCACTGCGGTCGCAGAAGCATCTCAGATCGGCCGGCTTTAGTTCCCTGATCTCCATTTCACCCTCCCTTCATCCAAGAATCACTCTTCACTCCCACAATACCTTGTAGACCGGCTCCAGGCTCACCGGAAAATCTTCTGTACGGCCTAGCGCTTTCCTTACTATTTCTGGCATTCGACCATACTTTTGGAAGAATCTTCCTGTACCCTCGTAATCGCCGGTAGCCTCCAAGGTTAAGATGATCTCCGCTAGGTCGGCAACTGAGGAGGCTATTTTGTCAAAATTGACCCCAAAGCGGCCTGAGGCCTCGTCGTAGAAAATCGCACCCCTTTCCAGATGGTAGTTGACTTGACACATCCTTCCCAGGGCATGGGCTTCTGCTAGGCCGTAGCGGAGGCCCCTCAGATTGCTAGCTAGATCTCTAACGTAGTACTCCCTTTCATGCTCCCGGGGGATTATCCCCTCCCCCATGAGATACCCCAAGCAGTAGAGACCTACAACATCAGCCTTTTCCTCCTCCAAAGGTGAGAGATGGTCTTTCAGAGCCTCCCTAATGGGGGTCTTAGAGCCATCCACCTGTATAACCCAGCGGGGGCCCAAAGCGTGGGCGATTTCATGGAAAAGGGTTAGGGCGATGTCGGGCTGGCGTGGTAGCAGTTCAAATTGCTCAGGAACGATCAGTTCCCTAGCCACAGCAAAGGATATATGTTTCAAGTACGCTCCTATCATGTTCTTCCAAAAGGTCTTCTTAGTCCCGTACTCAGTATGGACTCGGGGGTCGTTGGGCAGGTTGGCCGCGGTGGCTTGTATTCCCGCTCGAAGGTGGCCTCCACGGTAGATGTCCCGCACCACCACGAAAGGGGATTTGAGCCCTTCAATAGATCGTTTATATTTCTCGGGATAGGGTAGGGCCCCTTCCAGATCATCCAGATACTGGATATAGACCTCTAGGTTATGGCTCTCCTCTCGGTCTACGATCTCCACGGTGGCCTCGTAAGCCGCTTTGACCCCCATAAGCCTATCCTCATAGAATTCATAGGGGCCGATGATGATATCGTAGTCGTTATCTTTGAGACTAATCCACTCTATATCGCTCTGGTAGTAGTCATCGGTCAGGAGGGCTTCGGCACGACTGGCGAGGCATCTCTTCAGGGAGCGGCTATCGGTCAGTTCCGCTGCCTCTTTCAAGAGACGCGAGGCCGGCTCCACAAACTCCCTATACTCCTCATGATAAGGCACGGCGATTAGGCTATCTCCCTCTCGCTTCACCACTGTGTAAGGACTCAAAAGGCTCTCCCTCTGCTCTGGATGCTGAGCCAGGTATCGTTCAAACTCCTCCCTGGTCAGATCATCCGGGTAGAAGCCAGCACCTAACGGCTTGGGAGGCACATCCATGAAAGGCTCGAACTCTTCCAGACGATCATAGGGCCCGGCCATGATGCTAAACAACCGTAATAGGCTTTTTGCGTTCTCCGATGCTCGCAGCCGATCCCACACCTCTACCGCACCGCGCCCAGATTGACGCCAGAAGGCCTCATCCATATATTGAGAAGCTTCGATCAGTTTTTGTAAGAAACGCTTGTCTCTCTCTGGCAACCCCCTGGCATCGTAGGTCATCTCCACTCTAGCCCACTTGGCCAACCTTTGTTCAACCTTCATCTACCCCCCCCTACTTTATCCTCTTCCCAGGATAACCACTTTCATCGATCATATAGACCTGTATTGGGGGGTCGATCTGCTCGCCCTTTTCGTTGAAGGCGATGGAGCCGGTCAACCCCTGGTAGGCTTGGTCTCTCAAGGCGGCGAGAACTCCCTCCCGCGTGGGCCGACCATCGTTCTCGATAGCCTTCTCTAAGGCTGCCAAGAGCAGATGGGTAGCATCGTAGGCCAAGGCCGCCCGGGATCCCGGATCGGTACCCGCCAACTCTCGATAGTCGGCCGTGAATCGGGGGTCATCTACCAAGAGGGCAGAGGTGGCATATAGAGTGCCTTTTGCCGCTTCCCCAGCCCATCTCGCAAAGTGGGGCCTGTTAAAGCCACCCATCAAGGGAGCCACTATCCCCTTCTCTCGCAGCCGGAGAAGAAGCGTCGCTCCCTCCCCAGAGCGACCGCCAAAGAAGAGGAGGTCGAACCCTTTCTCTAGATGATCGACATCTTGGTAAGATAGAACGGTAGCCCCTAGATCTTCGGCGGCGACGACGAAAGCCTGGGTCAGACCGCTCCCCTCGTCGAGGACGGCTAGACGGCGAGCCCCCAACTCCTCCCAGGCGAAAAGAGCGGCTCTCCTACCCAAAGCCCCCTCACTGGCGCCCAGTCGGAAGACCGAGGGGTAGTTTTCCAGGCCTCCCGCGGTAACGGCAGGGGCGATGAGGGCTACTACCCCTTCTTGATAGACCGGCGAGGCAGCGAGGGTGGTCTGGTCATCGAAATGGCCGATGGCGCCCATGACCAAAGGGTCTAGGATCAGTTCGGAAGCCTGTCCTGGTGCCTGATCCGGGTCTCCGCTATCATCAAGGGCCACCAACTCCACCATATACCCTTCGACCCCTCCCGCCTCGTTCCACTCCCGCAAAGCCAACTTGACAGCGTAGAGAGCATCGTAACCCACATCCCTATACAACCCCTCGAAAGGGGCTACCAGCCCGATCTTGATGATAGGCTTGGTGACGGCGCAGCCTACCAAGGCCAAAGCGGAAAAGAGAAAGCCTAAGGGCCATCTACTCCCCATACCGCCCCTGGTTCTCCAGGTGTTCCTCATAGGTCTCGGCGAAGGCGTGAGAGCCATCGCCCTTATGGTAGAGGAACATGTAGTTGGTCTCCGCCGGGTTGATGACCGCTTGGATAGAAGCCAAACCAGGGTTACAGATGGGTCCCGGTGGCAGCCCGGGGTAAAGGTAGGTGTTATAGGGGGAATCGATCTGAGTCATCTCCTCCAGGGAGATGGGACTCTTCCACCATTGTCCCGTCCCCTCTTGATAGCCGAGGGCGTACTGGGCTGTGGCATCGGACTCCAAGAGCCAGCCAGCCTCTAGGCGGTTGAGGTAGACGCTGGCGATGATGGGCCGCTCCTCCGGGATTCTAGCCTCCCTCTCCACCAAGGAGGCTACGGTGAGCACCTCATGGATACTCATCCCTCGTCTGGCCGCCTCTTGGCGCATCTCCGGCGTGAAGCGGCGTCCGAAATCGGCAAGCATCATATCGATGATCTGGGCAACCTCGAAATCTGGAGGGAGGCCATAGGTGTCAGGGAAGAGATACCCCTCCAGAGAGACCCCCTTCGGCCGGTCGCTCAAGAAATCGTATTCGAACTCGCCCTCTCGCACCGTTCTCAGGAACTCCTCAGCCTTGACCAGTTCCCTCTCTTCCAGCATCTCGGCTATCTCTTCGGTCCGCCATCCCTCGGGGATAGTGATCGTTACCTCAGAAGGACAGCCATGTTGAAGGAGATTGGCGATCTCTTCCAAGGTCATATTGGGGCGCAACTGGTAGTCGCCGGCCTCTAACTGGCCATCCACCCCCCGATACCGCACCAGAAGGCGAAATAGCCCTGCATCCCCGATAATCTCTGCTCTCTCTAGACGAGTGGCGATGGTAGCCGCCGTCTCCCCAGGGGTAATGGTGAAAAAAATGGGCATGGAATCATCGCTAGCCGGGCTCTCTATCTCGCCCTGCCGAAAGCCAAGGTAAAAACCCACAAGAGACCTCTCTAGCGAACTCATCTCTACAGAGATAGTGTTACTCTCGCTCGCCTCCTCTGCAAGAAGGTAGCGCCATCCTAGAAGGGTGGCTCCTCCCAAAAGGATGAGGACTACAAGAAGCGCCACCGGATAAAGAACTAACGGTCTTTTCAACTCCACCCCTTATAATTTGAGGGAGTCCAAATAATCTTGGAGTATCACCACGGCGGCCACAGCGTCGATGCCCAGTCGTCTTTTCCTCTTACCGCCCTCGGCCAAAGCCCTGGCTGCTCGCACGGTGCTCAACCTCTCGTCCCAGAGGATCACTGGCAATTCGAGATGAGCCTCTATCTGGGCCGCGAAAGCCTCCGCTTTCTTGGCCTCTTCGCCCGCTGTGCCGTTTAGACGTCGAGGAAAACCGACCACGATAGCCTCTACCTCGTACTCCTCAGCCAGGCGGGCGATGACCGCCAGGTCCTTCTCCACTGAGCGGCGTTCGATCACCTCAATACCCCTGGCCAGCACTCGACTGGGGTCGCTGACCGCAACCCCGATCCTCCGTTCCCCTAAATCGAGGCCCATCAGCCGCATCTATCTCTCCTGGGGCATCACGACCAAAGAGATGCGGAAGGGGATCAAAGGCAACCGGGGCCACCAACCAGGCAAGACCTCCACTGAGGGCTCCTCCGCCAGTTCTAATCGGCGGCCCAGATAGGCCACCGCGTCGGCTATCGACTTTCCGGTCAGATGCTCCTTTATCTCCCCCTCATCGATCCTCATCATCGTCTGCCCTCGAACGGTAATCTGGAAGGGAACCTGCTCGCCGCCAGCCTCGGCCACCCCTCCAGGGCTAAACCCTATCTCCTTGGAGAGAAGTTGGAACCCCTCGCTCATCGAAGATTCCAGCGCTGCGAGGGCCAGACGGCGCCCGTCTTCCTCAGCGATGGCTATCCCCCTGGCCCAAACACGCATATCTAAGGTAAGAGAATCCGCCACCTCCTCTACGAACTTATCATAGGTCTCCGTAAGGACGATCAACTCTACCGACTCAGGCGGCAGGTAGGCTCCCTCCAGCCGGGAGACCAGCGTATTATACCCTTCCTGCTTGAGCCGCCGCATCAACATATCTTTCACTTGTTCTTTGCTCTCGTTAGTCACATAGGAGACCTGCTTCATGGTACCACCCTGGGTAGGGGAGTCGTTGATCACGTTCACCTGCAAGGCTATCGTCCCCTCTACCCGGTTAATGGTCCAGGCGGGGACGTTGCCACTGGGCCCAGGCTCCAAAGCCTCCACCATCACCCGGGCCCGTCCCCCTGCCACAGGCGGTAGGGAGACATCCTCTGAGGTATGGAACCCTACGCTTGTACCCGCGCTGGTGCTGACCACGGTACCGGAGATAACGGTGGTGGCTTCGCTTCTCTTATTGATGAAGATCACCTCCCCCTGAGCGTAGCCATCGGGGACATCCTTCTTGGCGGTGCAAGCGATCTGCTCCCGGCCTGTAATCTCCACCTCCTTGATGGTCGCGGGCAAGATCAAGTTCATAAGATCTATCTCCTCCAGATTCGGATCCGCTCGCACCGTCAGCGTCTCTTCCAAAGGGTAGGTTAAGGGCTTAAGAGTAACGGTGGCGCTAGGGACGAAAAGCCAGAAGCCGGCCAAAAGAAGGAGGAAGACACTTCCCAGGAGGCCGAAGAAGAGAACGGCCTCCCCTCGTTGCATGGCTACTTTTCCCCTGGGATCCTGTAAGGAAGTCGGTCGCGTTGGAGCACGGCGGCCTTTCTCGGGAAGGAGCCTCTTCGGGCGAGGGCGGCGAGGGGGCCAACGGCTCCTTTGAGCCCTCTCCACTGAGGGGAAAGTAGGGAAACCCACTTCTCGAGCCGATGTTCCTAGGGTTCGATCTCGGGTGACCAAAGCCACCCTTATGGGGGAATCATCCATCAGCCGCTCCAAAAGCCTGAGGTGCACCCTGTTTTTGAGCCCTCGACAATTAGGAGGTACTACCAGGATGACCTTCCCTGCCTGAGCAACGGATAGACGATGGCGTATGGTGGCAAAGTCATCATCGGCTTCGAGGTAGATCACTTGCTGCGCCGTGGCATCGATCCGAGGTTTAGATAGCCTCATCTCTCAAAAGGACGCCGGTATCCCGACGTCAACCCCTGCCTCCCTGAACTAAAGTTCCCAAGCCCCCTACCCCTCTCTATTTTATAACCTTTCTGCTAGGAACCCTTCTGCCGCAGCCAGCGCTTCTTGGAGTTTGCTGGCATCTCGCCCGCCAGCCTGAGCCAGGGTAGCACGTCCCCCTCCTCCACCACCCACTAGGCTGGCTACCTCCTTCGCCAACCAGTCGGCTCTCAAACCCCGCTCTACCAAGTCTGGCGTCACGGCAGCCACAAGACTGGGCTTGCCATCTAGAACGGCCCCCAGAACTACGACCACAGAACTGAGGCGATCCCTCACCCAATCGGTCATCTCCCGCAGGGATTCGATATCATCTGCTCGCACCTCTGCAGCCAACAGTTTGACCCCCTTTACCTCCGTCACTTTCTCCAGAAGGGAATCGACCTCGCTTCTCGCCTTCTCCCGCCTGAGGCGCGCCACTTCCCTCTCTCTTTCCTTCAACGATTCTAGCAGGGAAGCGACTTTATCCTCCACCTCCGTAGGCGGCACTTGCAATCTGTCAGCCACCTGGACTAATGTGGCTAGCGCTTCTTGCATATACCGCTCCGCCCCACGCCCGGTGAGGGCCTCAATCCGCCGCAGGCCAGCGCCTATGCTCTCCTCGCCAACGATATGGAAGAGGCCTATCTCGCCGGTAGCCTTAAGATGGGTCCCTCCGCATAGTTCTTTAGTGTAGTCGTCGATGCTCACCACTCGCACCCGGTCGCCATACTTCTCCCCGAAGATAGCCACCGCCCCGGCGGCTATCGCCTTATCATAATCCATCACCTGGGTGGTGACCGGTAGGTTCTCTCTGATCTTGGCGTTGATGCGCTGCTCGATCTCCCTCAACTCCTCGGGGGTCAAAGCGGCCATATGGGTGAAGTCGAAACGGAGCCTATCGGGAGCCACAAGAGAGCCTGACTGGCGCGCATGCCCTCCTAAAACCTCCCGCAAAGCCTTATGCAAAAGATGGGTAGCCGTATGGTTGCGCATTATGTCAAGGCGACGCTCTTCGTCAACGACGGCGGTGACCTCATGGCCGACCCTAAGGCTCCCTGCCTCGACCTGGCCGTAGTGGACGATAAGCCCCGCCAACGGGCTCTGGGTGTCTTCCACTCGTATTCTGCCATCTGAGCCGATTAGTACCCCGGTATCTGCCACCTGCCCACCAGCCTCGGCATAGAAAGGAGTTATGTCAAGGATAACCTCAACCTCGTCTCCGGCCTGGACCTCATCCACCGCCTCCCCACCCTGAACTAGGGCCAACACGCGAGATAAAGCCTCTAAGGTCTTATACCCTACGAATTCAGTGGCTGGAAGATCGAGTCTCTGGTATATCTCATTTTGGCTACCCAGGCCAAATGTGGCCGCGGCCCGTGCCCGCTCCTGCTGGGCGGCCATAGCCTCCTCATACCCCTCCTCGTCGATAGTCAAGCCGTGCTCCCCGGCTATCTCCCGGGTGAAATCGGGGGGCAACCCATAGGTATCGTAGAGACGGAAGACATCCTGGCCGGAGATGACCCCTCTCTGGACCACTTCCGGATCCTCCAGGAGGGCGACAAGAAGATGGGTACCTGTATCCAGAGTTTGTCGGAACCTCTCCTCCTCGGCGGTCATTACCTGGACTACGAACTCCGCTCTATCGATGAGTTCCGGATATGCCTCTCCCATGAGGTCAGATACCATCCCCGCCATCTCTCCCAGGAACGGCTTTTCCTGACCCAGGTGACGGCCATGATAGATCGCCTTGCGCAGAACCCTTCTCAAAACATACCCCCGCCCCTCATTGGCGGGCATCACCCCATCGGCTATGAGAAAAGTGGCCGCTCGGCTATGCTCGGCGATGATGCGCAAGGAGCGGTCGCTTCCCTCGGGATACTTTACGTACGCCTCGTGGGAGCCGTATTCCACCCCCACCAGTTCTGCTGCCCGCTCAACCAGAGGGTAAAAGAGGTCCGTCTCATAGATGGAGGAGGCCCCTTGCATCACCACCGCCGTCCGCTCCAAACCCATCCCCGTGTCGATATTCTGCTCCGGCAAGGGCGTAAGTTCTCCAGCCTCATCTTGATGGTACTGCATAAAGACCAGGTTCCAGAGTTCCAAGTAGCGATCGCAATAGGGGCAATTAGGGGCACAATCGGAACGGCCGCAGCCATGCTCCTCCCCTCGGTCGTAGAATATCTCGGAGTCAGGCCCGCAGGGGCCGGTCTCTCCCGCTGGCCCCCACCAGTTCTCGCTCTTTCCGAAACGGAGGATGCGCGCCTCTGGTACCCCGATCTTCATCCACAGCTCCTGGGCTTCATCGTCATCTAGATAGATGGTTATCCAGAGGCGGTCTGGGGGAAGACTAAGGTCCCGGGTGACGAACTCCCAAGCCAACTCTATAGCCCCTTCTTTGAAATAGTCGCCGATGGAGAAGTTCCCCAGCATCTCAAAGAAGGTAAGATGGCTCTCATCCCCCACTAGGTCGATATCGGTGGTGCGGAAACATTTCTGACAGGAGGCCAAACGCCTGTGAGTGGGGGGCTCCTGGCCAGAGAAGTAGGGCTTGAACTGGACCATGCCTGCACTGGTGAAAAGCAGAGTGGGGTCCCTCTCCGGAACCAAGGAGGAACTGCGCATCACTAGGTGTCCTTTTCGGGCGAAAAAGTCCAAGAACGCTTTTCGTATCTCCGGACTGGTTGTCGGCCTGGTCACCACCATTATCCTTTCTACATCAAGTATTGAAAATTCTATGGCAACTCCTCCTCAATGTCAAACCTTGACGAACCATCAATATTAGGGTAGAATTTTGATTATCATGAAGGAAAAGGGGTCTTGCTATGACTGGTGAAGAGGTATCTGGCGTGGAACTGGCGGTTCTGGAAAACGAATTAGTGGGAGATGTCACCGCTAACAGTGTGGAGATGACTCAGAGCGGGGCCCAGACCGTTAGGGCCCAAGAGGTTCGCCTTCACCAATCGGGTACCCAGTCGATCGAGGCGGAGAAGGTAACCATCCGGCAAGGTGGCGCTCAGTATATCCAGGGTGGAGAGGTAAACCTGAGTCAGGGTGGGGCTTTGGCTGTACGAGGCGAGACGATCGCTCTCGAGCGTTCGGGAGCGCTCATAATCTCTGGGCAGGAGGTGGAGGTAAACCGAGGCGGCGCTGGGGTCCTGGTAGCGGGGAAGATCAAAGCCGATGAGGTCAGAAGCATATTTATCGCCAGCGGCCCCATCGAGGGTTCAGTGACCACTATGATGGATCAGAAATCAGCCCTGGCCTTAGGTGCTGCCCTGGGTGCTAGCCTGGCCTTCATCTATGCTTTAAGGAGCATATTCACGAGGAGAGATTGATGGAAGAGATAGAATTGAGGGCTCAGAAGCGGGAGATCATGGGCAAACAGGTGAAGCAACTGCGAGGGCAGGGACTCGTCCCCGCCATCCTCTACGGCCATAGGACGGAGCCCCTTCCATTACAGATCGAAGAGCGAAGCCTACGATGGGTCCTAGAGCGGGTGGGGAGCCATCATCTGATCACCCTTCGGGTGGGAGATGACAAGGAGCCAAAGATGACCCTGGCTCGCGAGGTGCAGTTAGACCCTATCACCCATGCCCTCCTGCATGTAGATTTCTATGAGGTGGTGATGACAGAGAAAATCACCACCGAGGTCCCTCTAGTGTTTATAGGCCACTCTCCCGTGGCGGAGAAACGAGAGGGCATCCTCGTTCGCGGACTCGATTCCGTGGAAGTGGAGTGCTTACCCACCAACCTCATAGAGTCGATAGAGGTGAACCTAGGGGATCTGGTCGAGATAGACCAGGCCATACTGGTGGGCGACCTTACAGTTGACGCCGACGTGGAGATCCTCATTGATAAGGAAGAGGTGGTAGCCCAGATCTTGCCTCTCAGAGTGGAGGAGGTAGTCGAAGAGGTGGTGCCCAGCGAGGTGGAGATCATACCCCGAGAGAGGGAAGAGGCAGAGGGGAGAGAAGAGGAGCCTCCCGAAGAAGTTGAAGAAGAGTGAACCTGGGACG